>NZ_JAEUOI010000005.1 GCF_016790145.1 Propionivibrio sp.
GTTGATGGTCAGCAGGGCCTTGCCCGGAAACAAGCCCGCCAGACCGACATCCGCCGCATGCGCGGACGGCGCGATCAGCCATAGGCAGAGCAGTAAGGTGCGCGTAAAATTCACAACGCGCCGAAATCCAGCATCGCCAAACAGAAACCATCCGCACATGAAACCCATCGCCATTTTTCGCCACACCAAAACCGAGGGACCAGGCTATTTTGCCACATTCCTCGATCTGCACTCGATTCCGTGGCAACTGATCGCCATCGACCGGGGTGAAACCGTTCCCGTCCATGTCGGCGAATTCTCCGGCCTGTGCCTGATGGGAGGGCCAATGAGCGTCAACGACTCATTGCCATGGATCGAACCCTTGTGTGCGCTGATTCGCGATGCCGACGCCAGTGGCCTTCCGGTCATCGGACATTGTCTCGGGGGACAACTCATCAGCAAGGCACTCGGCGGCCACATTACGCGCAGCCCGGTCAAGGAAATCGGCTGGGGAAATGCCGGCGCCGAAAACAACGACAGCGCACGCCATTGGCTTGGAGAGAGTCTTGACCAATCCGGCGTGGCGACTGTGTTCCAGTGGCATGGCGAGACTTTCAGCATTCCGCCCGGCGCGCAACGCATTCTCACCAATCCGTTCTGTGCCAACCAGATGTTCACGCGCGGCTTGCATCTGGCGATGCAGTGCCATGTCGAAATGACGATTGAAATGATCAGCGAGTGGTGCAAGTCCTGGCCCGCCGAAGTGGAGGGGCTCGACCCCTTGCCATTGACGGTACAGACTCCGGAACAGATGCTGGCGCAAGGGCAGGATCGCCTGCCGGCCATGCGTCAATTGGCCGAGCACTTGTATTCGGTCTGGATCAGGGGGCTGAAAAGCGATTGATCCGTTCCCGCGCTGAACGGTTTGCCCCCGCGTAACAACAAGCACTCACGCCAACGGTCACCTGTCATAAAAAACGCGCGGCCTTCAAGGCTGCGCGTTTTCAGTCGTTCGTTGGGTCAGGACGAGAACTTGCGCACACTACGACTTGTGTTCAACCACCACGCACTGATAAACGCCACCAAAAAACGTGCGCTTACGCCAGGTAAAGCGTTCGGCCTGACTGGCGTAACTGCTTAACTCGTTCTTCCAGAGCGTTTCAGAAAACGGTTCCAGATAGCGATTGACGAGTTTGAGGATGTAACGAACCGGATGCCATTTTGACGGATTATGGTAATCGACGAAAACGGCCTTGCTGCCTTTTGGCAATTTTTGCAGCATATGATCGACGATTTCGAATTTTTTCTCGTCCGGAACCTCGTGCAACAGGAAGAAGCTGCAGATCAGGTCGTAATCAACATGTTCTTCGCTGTTGAAACTAGCCGCATCGCTACGAATGACTTTGGTCCAGTCCAGACCAGCCAGCTTGCGCTGGGCATGTTCTAGCTGGATCGGCGTAACGTCGGTCAGATGGAAAACGCCATTCGGACCCACTCTGTGCGCCGCACGTGTCACCAGATCGCCATAAACGTGCGCCAGTTGCCACACGCGCATTCCTTCCTTGATCTCGTTCAGATAGGATCGAATCAGACGCTGGTCGTTAAGAAACAACTGCACCCGCACCACCAGATTATGATCCAGCACACGTACCCACTTGGGATCGACATACGCCCAGTCGTAAACCTCGGTCATGTACGCAGGAACGCCGTCGTAATAGGGGTCGATGGCGAGTGACGCGTGATTCTTGGTCATTTATCTGATCCGATCCGGTTAAATCTCTCAAGCATTCGATAACAGCAACGGACTCAAAAAACCGGTGCGGCAACGCGAATGGCGGAAGAGGAAAAAATAACAAATTATGTCTGACCAGGTCTATCCGGTCAAACTTACAGGCTGCTAGAACTCTTTAGGCACTCTGTTTCATTGCATTCTCTACGCTGCACAGCGCGACCCGCACAATGAATTATTATTTTTTTATCGGTTTATACGACTTCTACCGTTTCCATAGGTTCCCCAAGTTTGATTTAAATATGTCTGCCCCAATGCATTCTCCTACTCCCTGATAAATCGCATCAATATCAAGCGAAATGTACCGGCTCCTCGCAACGCAAGGATTCTTTCGCCTGCCAGGTTACGCGTGCGCAGATCTATACACGGCGACCACGGCGCCGCCTGCGCCTTAAGTGGGTAGCGGTGCGAAGAGGGCAGCGATGTCGTCTGCTCCGAACTTCAGGTCGATACTGCGATCCTCGGAGAGAATCCCGGCAGCGAGGTCTGCCTTGCGTTCCTGCAAGGCAAGAATCTTCTCCTCGATACTGCCGGCGATGATAAGTTTGTAGACAAACACCGGCTTGTCCTGTCCAAGTCGATGGGCGCGATCGGTCGCCTGATTCTCCACTGCCGGATTCCACCACGGATCATAGTGGATCACCGTATCGGCCGCTGTGAGATTCAGTCCGACACCCCCGGCTTTGAGGCTGATCAGGAAAATGGGTACTTCGCCCGCCTGGAATCGACGCACCGGCGTTTCACGGTCGCTGGTATCGCCGGTCAGAATGACGTAGTCGAGACCTGCCTGTTTCAACTCGGTCTCAATCAGGGACAGCATGCTGGTGAATTGCGAAAAGAGCAGAATGCGCCGCCCCTCATCGACCTGCTCGGGCAACATGGTCATCAGCAGATCGAGCTTGGCGCGCTCGGTGACCCGCTGCGCCGACGCCGCCTTGACCAGACGAGGATCACAGCAGACCTGCCGCAGTTTAAGCAGCGCATCGAGGATCACGATCTGGCTGCGGCCGAACCCCTTGCTCGCCACCTCCTCGCGCACCATGGCATCCATCGCCGCGCGGATGGTCTCGTAGAGATCGCGCTGACTTCCGGCGAGTTCGACTTTGCGTACGATGATCGTTTTGGGCGGCAACTCGCGTGCCACTTCTTCTTTCTTGCGCCGCAGGATGAACGGGCGAATGCGCCGGGCAAGCAGGTTGCGCCTCAGTGCATCGCCTTGCTTCTCGATTGGTGTGCGCCAGTATTTGACAAAGGTATTGCTGTCGCCAAGAAAGCCGGGCAACAGGAAATCAAACTGGCTCCACAATTCGCCCAGATGGTTTTCCAGAGGTGTTCCGGTCAGGCACAGCCGATGCCGCGCCTCGATCTTGCGCACGACTTCGGCACCCTGGCTGCGGGCATTCTTGACGGTTTGCGCTTCGTCAAGAATAAGCAGGTGATAGCGGTGCTGGGTCAACTCGTGGGCATCGCGCCAGAGCAGAGGATAGGTGGTCAAGACGACGTCGTGCCCGGGAATGTCAACAAATCGGGCCTTGCGTTCCGCGCCGTGCAGGGAAAGGATGGAAAGGCTCGGCGCAAAGCGCACCGCCTCATTCTTCCAGTTGAAAATCAGGGAAGTCGGCAATACGATAAGTGCCGGTCGATCCAGTCGGCCGGCTTCCTTTTCCAGCAGCAGGTGTGCCAGTGCCTGGGCTGTTTTGCCCAGACCCATGTCGTCGGCCAGAATGCCGGACAGCTTTTGCTGGCGAAGAAACTGCAACCAGGCCAGACCTTCCTTCTGGTATGAACGCAGCTCCAGCCCCAAGCCGGCAGGCGAATCGATGTGAGCGATACCCTGAGCCGCCGACAACTGGTCGGCAAGCGCCAGCACGTCTCGCTGTCCACGGAACTGCCAGCGGCTGGTGTCGCTCAGTTCGGCCAGACGCGGCGCATCAAAACGTGAGAGACGCAGCGTATCGCCACCGGCAAAACCGTCGA
Source organism: Propionivibrio sp. (assembly GCF_016790145.1). Classification (GTDB taxonomy): domain Bacteria; phylum Pseudomonadota; class Gammaproteobacteria; order Burkholderiales; family Rhodocyclaceae; genus Propionivibrio. The sequence goes on from NZ_JAEUOI010000005.1 coordinate 3,746, forward strand.
AGAGATCGATCAAGGTCGCGGCGAGCGGCTTCAGACGCCCGGCGGGCGCGCGGATACGCAGATTGGCCGGCGTCATGAGTTCTATCATTTCGTCATCGGCAATCCGATTCAGCAGTGCGCTGTCCAGCCAGCGTGCATCACGCCTGAAAAGCGAGGCCAGCAGTGGCGCCAGCGGCAAACGCTGGCCTTCGACGATGATGCCCATATCGAGATCAAACCAGCCGTTGTCCGACTCAAGAAGCTCTGCATCCCACGCCTCGACGTGCAGTGCATGATGACGAAAATCTTCTTCAAACTCGATCTGCCAGCCGGCCTTGCGCAACAGGGCTAGCCCGTCCTGCATGAAAGCGGGCCACAACGATTCATTGGCCAGACCATACGCACTATCGGGCGGACTGCCGAAGGTATGGAGGGCATAGCCCGGGATTTTCTGAAGTCCGGTTTCAGCCAGGCTGTTCATCAAGGCCTTTTCCTGATCGCTACGACGCAAGATACGTACCGTCTCGCCATCGGGCAGTGTGGCGAACTCCCGGATGTCATCCGGTTTGATCTCCGCATCCTGATAACGAAACACCGGCAGCACGACATCAAACGATCCGGCGTTGAAGCTGGCGACATAACCGCGCCAATTTCTGTTGCCATGCGTATCAAGTGTCTGCAGGCGCAATAGCGGAACAGGACTGGCGTCAATGCGGCGCAGACGGGCACCGGCATCCTCGGCGGGAATCTGCAATTCGGGGGCAAGTTCAGTCAATGCTTCGGCAACCAGCGCGGCTTCCTTGGCTGACAGCGGCGGCAGTGAAAACAGGCGTGCAATGACCGCAGGGTTGCCTGGCACGTCCAGAGCGCCGATTACGCCTTCATCCAGATCGACATACCAGGGAGGTTGCAGCGGAATCACCAGACTGGCTGCAGGGGTCGGGGTAAAACACGGCCTTTGTCGCCCGTTGCTATCAAGCAGCCAACTGACGATCGCCGGTCGCGTCTCGGCCAGCAGCAGAGGGGAAAAATCATTTGCCGGATAAAGGCGACCCGTCCTTGCCATCCGCTGCAGAATATCGCCACCGTGCTGCGGACCGAGACTGAAGGCGCGCAAACCGCTGTCATGGGCTCGCTCAGCCCACAGCAGGCGAAGGATGCTGACATCCTCCTCGGCGACAAACGGTGGTGGCTTGATCAGCGCACGATCAATCGTCCACCACTCCATGGTGTTCTCGGCTTCACGGCCCTTGTGAACGGTCACCCCGAAGCCACAGGCATCCTCGGTCCAGTGCAGGAAATAAAAGATCTGGTTTCGACTTGCGGAGGTCTTGCTGGTCTTCTTGCTGACGGCCATCGACACGCGACGCAATTCTTCCACCCAGGACAGTACGCCAGGATTGATGCGCTCTTTTTCTTCCAGACCTTCAACAGTTTTTGACGTAATGGGCATCGGAACTCAATTGGCGAATGGCGCCGTACATCGGTAGTTGCAAATACCAAAGAAGCGCAGGCGACAGTTCAAGAAGCAGGCCCGAAACCAGACGGGTTAAATAGCGCACTCTTTATCCGAATTCACCATCCGCTACTCGAAATCCAGTTCAATCGCGGAAGTTTCCGTACTTGATCGGGAAGTCGGTGATCGCCTTCTTCACCAGGGCAATGGCTTCCTGCAGAATATCGCGTTTGGCACCGCTCACACGCACGGCATCACCCTGAATGGCCGCCTGCACCTTGAGCTTCGAGTCCTTGAGCAATTTGACGATCTTTTTGGCCAGCTCGCTCTCGATGCCAACCTTGATCTTCAGTTCCTGCCTGACCTTGTCGCCCGAGATTTTCTGCACGGCTTGATGATCCAGGCGCTTGGTGCAATCCGGCTCCTTCTTTTCCATCTCCGGAAAAAGAATGTCCTTGATCTGGCCGAGCTGAAAGTCGGAGTCGGCGGACAGCGTGATGGTCTTGTCTTTTTCGTTCAACTCGACCCTGGCGCTGGTACCCTTGAAGTCATGACGCCCGACGATCTTTTTTCCGGCCACGTCGATGGCATTCTTCAATGCCACCATGTCCACTTCTGATGAAAAATCGAAAGATGGCATCTCAGCCTCCACTTAGCCAAAATGACAAACGTAATGATAGGGCTCGTCGCAGGCGATTTCGAACGACGAGTTGGCGGGAACGTCGAAAGACTGACCAGCCGCATAGTTTATCCAGTCACTTTGGCCCTTCAGACGAACCCGACAGGAACCGCCGACACCTTCCATGACTTCAGGCGCTCCGGTGTTGAAGGTCAGCGATGACGGTAAAATCACCCCCACCGTCTTTCTGCTGCCGTCGGCAAACTGGATGGTGTGGCTGACGCAGCGGCCATCGAAGTAGACGTTGGCCAGTTTGATGATACTCACGTTATCGAATTGCGCCATGTTCAGAGTCCCAATAATTTTTGAATGACCAACTTGGCAATGAAACCGAGCATGCCAAAAGAGAGAACGAAAAACAGTATGACAGTGCCGGTCTTTCCCGCCTTTGACTTCCACGCTATTTCGCCAATGATGAACAGCATGTAGAGCATGAAGGCACCGATCCCGAATGACATGCCGAAATCCGAAATCTGCTCTTCAGTCAGTCCAAACATCTTCGCGATTTTCTCTTAGCCCTTGCGACTGGACAGATTTGCTGCAATGCGCATGCGCAACGCATTGAGTTTGATGAAACCGCCGGCGTCCTTCTGGTCATAGGCGCCGGCATCGTCCTCAAAGCTTGCAATGGTTGAATCGAACAGGGAGTCGGTCTTCGAATCGCGGCCGGTAATAATGACGTTACCCTTGTAGAGTTTAAGCCGGACCCATCCATTGACTGTTTGTTGCGTGGAGTCAATCAGCGTCTGCAAGGCGCGACGCTCCGGACTCCACCAGTAGCCGTTGTAGATCAGGCTGGCATAGCGCGGCATCAGGTCATCCTTGAGGTGGGCGACTTCGCGATCCAGGGTGATCGACTCGATGGCACGGTGCGCACGCAGCAGAATGGTACCGCCGGGGGTCTCGTAACAGCCACGTGACTTCATTCCGACGTAGCGGTTCTCGACCAGATCGATACGACCCACACCATGCTTGCCACCCAACTGATTGAGCAGGCCAAGCAATTGATCCGCCGGCATGCGCTTGCCGTTGATGGCGACCAGGTCGCCTTTCTCGAATTCGAGGTCGACATATTCAGAGGCATCGGGAGCGGCTTCCGGCGACACGGTCCAGCGCCACATCGACTCTTCGGCCTCGGCTGACGGCTCTTCCAGATGACGCCCTTCGTAACTGATATGCAGGAGGTTGGCATCCATTGAGTAGGGCGAGCCTCCCTCCTTGTGCTTCATCTCAACCGGTATGCCGTGCTGCTCGGCATAGGCCAGCAGTTTCTCGCGCGAGAGAAGATCCCACTCGCGCCACGGTGCAATGATCCTGATGTTCGGCTTGAGCGCATAGGCACCGAGTTCAAAGCGCACCTGATCGTTGCCCTTGCCGGTCGCTCCATGCACCACGGCATCGGCATCGGTGAGGTTGACGATGTCGATCATCCGCTTGGCGATCAGCGGTCGTGCTATCGAGGTGCCAAGCAGATATTCACCCTCGTAAACCGTATTGGCGCGAAACATCGGGAATACGTAATCGCGCACGAATTCTTCACGCAGATCTTCAATGTAGATATTCTCGGGCTTGATGCCGAATTTGATCGCCTTCGGACGCGCCGCTTCCAGTTCATCTCCCTGCCCCAGATCCGCCGTGAAGGTCACGACTTCGCAGTGATAGGTATCCTGCAGCCACTTGAGAATTACCGAGGTATCCAGACCGCCGGAATACGCCAGAACCGCTTTCTTGATTTCACTCATTGTTCGACTTCCAGTAAGGAGTAAGGAGAGAAGAGTACGAAGTGGGCGCCGGGTTGCTCCTCACTCCTCACTCTTTTCTCCTCACGGATTCACACGACCGAGGACCAGATACTCCATCAGCGCTTTTTGTACATGTAGACGATTCTCGGCCTCGTCCCAGACAACGCTCTGCGCACCGTCGAAAACCTCGGCTGAAACCTCTTCGCCCCGATGCGCCGGCAGGCAATGCAGGAAAAGCGCATGCGGATGGGCTACTTGCATCATCTCGCTGTCCACCTGCCAATCGGCGAAATCGCGTAATCGTTCAGCTTTCTCGGCTTCAAAACCCATCGAGGTCCACACATCGGTGGTCACGATGTCGGCATCCTTTGCCGCCGCCATCGGATCGGCAAACTGCTTGAAGTGACCGGTACCGTAGAGTCCTGCGCGCTCGGCTTCAACCTCATACCCGGGCGGCGTCGATACATGGACGTTAAAATCCAGCACTTCGGCAGCCTGCAGCCAGGTATTGCAGACATTGTTCGAATCCCCGATCCAGGCTACCGTCTTGCCCTGAATCGGACCGCGCTGTTCGATATAGGTGTAGATATCGGCCATGATCTGGCACGGGTGGTACTCGTTGGTCAGACCGTTGATCACCGGCACGCGTGAGTGCGCTGCCAGGCGTTCGACAATTTCCTGCTCGAAGGTGCGAATCATGATCAGGTCGCTCATGCGCGAAATCACGTGCGCGGCATCCTCGACCGGCTCGCCGCGACCGAGCTGAGAATCGCGTGTATTAAGGTAGATTGCGGCGCCGCCAAGCTGTTGCATGCCGGCCTCAAAGGAAAGGCGAGTACGGGTGCTGGCCTTCTCGAAAATCATCACCAGTGTTCGATCGCTCAGCGGCCAGTGCCGTTTGTAGGACTTGAACTGCGCCTTGATCCAGCGAGTACGCTCGAACAGGTATTCGAATTCCTCGCGCGTAAAGTCCTTGAACTGCAGGAAATGTTTGACGCCGGGCTTGACTCGTGTCATGGCAGCTCTCGATCAGGCCGCGAGAAAATCACGGATCAATCCGGAAAGCCGCACGACAAGCTCGCGCCCTTCGTCAGCACTGAAGGTCAGTGGCGGCAACAGACGCACCACCTTGTCGGCGGTCACATTGATCAGCAAACCTGCTGCCAGGCCGCGGGTCACCAACTCGCCACACGGGCGATCCAGCTCGATTCCGATCATCAAGCCCTGACCGCGGATGTCGACCATACCGGTCACGCCTTTCAGCGCCTGTGCCAGACCTTCCCGAATCGAGCGCCCGACAGACAGGGCGCTGGCAATCAACTGGTCTCTTTCGATCACTTCGATGGTGGTCAGGGCTGCCGTTGTTGCCAACGGGTTACCGCCAAAGGTCGAACCGTGATTGCCCGGTTTAAAAAGGCCAGCCGCCTTGCCGGCGGCAAGACAGGCGCCTACGGGAACACCGCCGCCAAGGCCCTTGGCGAGGGTTACCACATCCGGGCGAATACCGGCATGCTGGAAACCGAACCAGGTACCGGTACGACCCATGCCGCATTGCACCTCGTCACATACCAGCAGCCATCCCTTTTCGTCGCAAAGCTGGCGCAGACCACGCTGAAAATCGGTATCAGCAATATTGATTCCGCCCTCACCCTGGACAATTTCAAGCATGACGGCAACAACATTCTTGTTATGTTCGGCAATCGCTCGAATAGCCTCCAGATCGTTGTACGGTACCCGAACAAAGCCCGAAACGAGTGGCTCGAAACCGGCTTGCGCCTTGCGGTTACCGGTGGCTGAAAGAGTCGCCAAGGTGCGCCCATGGAAAGCCTTTTCCATGACGATGATGGCCGGACTCTCGATACCCTGCTGGTGACCATAGAAACGCGACAGTTTGATCGCTGCTTCGTTGGCCTCGCATCCCGAGTTGCAGAAAAAAACCTCGTCCATGCCGGCCATGCCAGCCAGCTTGTCGGCCAACTGTTCCTGCTGTGGCATACGGTAAAGATTCGAGGTATGTAACAGGCGTCCGGCCTGCGTAGCAATGGCAGCCACCAGGTCGGGGTGATTGTGCCCGAGCGTGGATACGGCAATTCCCGACAGCGCATCGAGATAAACTTTTCCCTCGGTGTCGGTTACCCAACTTCCGTCGCCATGACTGAAGGCGACCGGCAAGCGGGCATAGGTGTTCATTAGGTGAGACATATACCACCCCTTGATGAGGCTCTGAAACTCAAACGGCGGCTTGCGCCGCCGGAAAATCCACGCATCCGTACCCCACGGGTACTTGCCGGCAAACACCTGAAACACTTGCCTGCCGATGGAGCAAGGGGAAGAATTCTAAGTGAAAACCGGTAGCTTGTATATAAGATCGGAAAGCGGGCGCGATACAAGCAGCACGCTAGAATGCGGCATGCGCATCATTTTTTCCAACCGACACGGCTAGTCATACCGAACACGAGCGATTACCTGTCGTTGCAGGCAACAGAGCAAATGACTCGAACGGCTGGCCATTCTCGAACCGGTGCTCAAAAGGCGCGTCTATCGCCGCTATCTACTGACCCGTCATGATCATCGACGCAAGATGTGTCAGGTTGTGCAGATCCAATTGCACGAAAGCTATAACAAGGAGGTCCGCCAAACCATGTGATTTCTGGAAATGCGGCTATCGCGCAAAGCCCGTCAAAGAAATGGAACGTGTTCAGCCACAATGCATCCAGCGTCGGCGCCAAAGACTATACCGCCCTGTAAGAAGAACTTCGGCTACAAAATTTGTTTTAACTGCCGTCAGCGGATACCGATATTCCAAGGCTAGATTTAATTAGTCCCGGAGATAAGATCAACAACATCTTCATAGGTCACTTGGCCGGTACGCGGCGCCTGAATGACTGATCGCTTGGCTTCGAGGATTTCACAGCCAAGATAAATCTGGCGCAACTTGCGCTCAGCATCTGGTTCATCCTTGCCGAATATCAAAAGTTTGTCGACAACGGCTCCGCTCCGTGTCCGGATACGGAAACCATATTTTGTTGTAGGCGACAATTGCATAAATTACCTCTATATCAAAGAGATGTAGAGACTATATGCAGTAAATTATCTGAAAGCAAGCCAAGTGTCTATTTATTTTCGTATAACTATTTTTGCAAACGAACGATTGCGATACGATCTTGAATCAGGCACCGTCAATGAAGTCAGCTTTCTGGTAGAATCCAGACTCTCAAATGGCCCGCAGGGCTACAACTGGAACAATTTGGGGCTGACCCAGCCAAGATATGCGATTCTCGTCCAACACTCCATTCGTCATTCTCGGTCTGACCCGTGATGGCAAAAAATTCCGTCCCAGCGACTGGGCGGAAAGGCTTTGTGGCGTTCTGTCTGCGTTTGGTGCCGAAAAAAAGATGAAGTACTCGCGTTATGTCAGTCCCGGACACTACTCCGACGAGAAAGCTGTTTTTGTCGACGGCCAACTCTACGAGATTGAACCAATGGCTTACCGTTTTGTACTTCACTTTGCGCAGGACAATGATTTGCAGCTAATCGAGGGCTCCTGCCCAATCAAGGACAAGGACAAGGACAGCCTGATTTAAGCAAACCCTTTGCAACTGTTCCGCTGCATTTTCGTGTTCGGGGTGCGCACCAATGAAAACGGCGCCGTTTGACGCCGTTTTCATATCTGAACAAGTACCAATCAGGCCGCCAGAGCCTTGATCTGGGCTGAGAGGCGACCTTTGTGCCGCGAGGCCTTGTTTTTGTGAATGATTTTCTTGTCGGCGATACGATCAATGACCGCAACCGATTCCTGATATATGTTTTTAGCCGCCGCCTTGTCACCAGCGACAATCGCCTTTTGCACACGCTTTACCGCAGTACGCAGAGTGGAGCGGAGGCTGACGTTGTGAGCGCGTTGCTTGACGGCTTGGCGGGCGCGTTTGCGGGCTTGGGCGCTGTTGGCCATGAATTTTGATCCCTAATAAGCTGATGGGTTAATCGAGAACGCGCCATTCTACAGAGTTGAATTGGCCAACGCAACCGCATTTTTCGAAACGCATTTTTCAAAACCTGTCGCAGCCTGCATGCGATCCGGTTTTCCCACCTGTCACTAAGCAGCTATGATGGTGACTTTCGCGTGAAGCCAGTCAATACCTGATGAATCTGCTCAAAGCACTCGCCACGGTCAGCGGCATGACATTGCTCTCGCGCATTCTCGGTTTCGTTCGTGATTTCGTTATCGCCCGAATATTCGGCGCCGGGATGGTGACTGACGCCTTCTTTGTTGCTTTCAAGCTGCCGAATCTTTTGCGCCGCCTGTTTGCGGAAGGTGCTTTTGCGCAGGCCTTCGTTCCGATTTTCGGGGAATACATGAGCAAAGATGGCACAACAAAAGCCAAACTCCTCGTCGACCACGTTGCCACCCTGCTCTTTCTTATTGTGCTCGTCGTCACCTTGATCGGCATGGCAGCGGCACCACTCCTGGTCTACATCTCCGCGCCTGGATTTGCTGCCGACAGCAGCAAGTTCGCGCTGACTGTCGAACTGACACGGATTACCTTTCCCTATATTCTTTTCATGTCGCTGGTTGCGCTCTCTGGCGGTGTACTCAACACCTGGAGCCGATTTTCCGTACCCGCCTTTACGCCGGTGCTGCTCAATCTCTCCTTTATCGGCATGGCGCTGTTCGCTGCACCATACTTTGTCCAACCGGTCATGGCACTGGGCTGGGCTGTGTTGCTCGGCGGCGCCTTGCAACTTGCTTTCCAGTTGCCCAGCCTGCATCGGATCGGCATGTTGCCGCGCTTTTCACTCGACTGGAAAGACCCAGGGGTACGACGCATCCTCAGACTGATGGCGCCTGCCGTTCTGGGTGTCTCGGTGGCACAGGTCAGTCTGCTGATCAATACCATCTTCGCCTCGTTCCTCGGCACCGGCAGTGTCTCCTGGCTTTACTATGCCGACCGTCTGATGGAATTCCCCGCCGGCATGCTTGGCGCTGCACTCGGTACGATCCTCTTGCCCTCGCTGTCCAAATACCATGCCGGCGATAAATTTGACGACTACTCCAGGCTGCTCGACTGGGGCTTGCGCCTGACCCTGCTGCTCGCAGCACCCTCCGCACTGGCATTGGCGATCATCGCTGTGCCGCTGATATCGACCCTATTTCATCACGGCGCTTTCACCGCCGATGACGTATTCAAGACCCGCGATGCCCTGGTTGCCTACAGCGTCGGACTGCTTGGACTGATCCTGGTGAAAGTGCTGGCACCGGGCTTTTACGCCCGACAGAATGTGCGAACACCGGTCAAGATTGCACTCTTTACCCTGTTCGTCACGCAACTACTCAATTTTGCCCTGATTGGCTGGCTCAAGCATGCTGGACTGGCTCTGTCCATCGGACTGGCAGCGTGCCTGAATGCGGCATTGCTTTACCGCGGCCTGCGTCGGCACGGAATTTACTCGCCTCAGCCCGGCTGGCCGATTTTCTATGCCAAACTCGCTGTCGCCCTGCTGGTCATGGGGGCAACGTTGTGGTTTACTGGTGGTAACGCAGCCGACTGGTTACGCTGGAGCCTGATGGAACGTCTGCAGCGGCTTACTGTCATCGTAATCTTGGGTGCGGCCGTCTATTTCGCTACACTGTGGGTGACGGGTTTCCGTTTGCGTGATTTCAAACGTCGGGCGGCTGAATGACTACTTTGGAGGAAGAGGAATGAAACTGATCAGCAGCAACTTCAAGGATGGGCAAAGAATTCCGGATGACTTCGCCTTTTGCATTCCCGATCCGGCACATCACGTGTGTCTTGGCAAGAACCTCAACCCGCAATTGCAATGGAGTGACGTCCCTGCGGCAACGAAGTCTTTCGCCCTCATCTGTCACGATCCAGATGTGCCAAGCCGGGGTGACGATGTAAACCAGGAAGACCGCAGTGTTCCGGCATCACTGCCGCGTGTCGACTTCTTCCACTGGGTACTGCTTGATTTACCGGCCGGTCTGCGCGAGATCAAACAGGGCGAATTCTCAAGAGAAGTGACTCCGCGCGGCAAACCGGGTCCGGCGGCAGCGCACGGCGCGCGCCAGGGGATCAACGACTATACCGGCTGGTTTGCAGGCGATAACGACATGCGCGGTGATTACTTTGGCTTCGACGGCCCCTGCCCGCCGTGGAACGACGAGATCGTACACCGCTATGTTTTTACGATTTTCGCTCTCGATGTGACTGAGCTGAAGGTCGAGGCGAAACTCACCGGCCAGCCAGTCCGCGAAGCCATGCAGGGACACATCCTGGCACAGGCAAGCCTGACCGGCATTTACTCGCTCAATCCATCGCTTAAGCTCTAGCCTGCCGTTCCAGTACTGATCCGGCAAAAAAAACGGGCCGCAATTACGGCCCGTTTGTATTTCTGCAAACTATCCCGTTCGCGTTGAGCCCATTACTTTGCGCTGACCTCGACGCGACGCGCCTCGGCGCTATCTCCGCTTCCTGTCGTAACTTCGGGCTTCTTCAACTCGATGCGTTCTTCTGCAATACCGGCATCCTTAAGCGCATTATAAACAGCCTTGGCCCGGTTCTTTGAAATCTCCTCATTGACAACCTGGTTCCCACTCGGATCGTGGAAGCCGGAAACAGCGAGCTTCGCATTGGGGTTGGCCTTGGCGAAACCGACGATGACGGCGAGAGTCGCCCCCGTATCGGCCGGAAGATCAGCCGATCCCGTGGCAAAGAAGACCTTGGCGACGGGCACCGCCACGGCCATGATGGCCACCGGCTCCGCCGCGCCAGTCATTGGCTTGGCCACCGAGGCGGGTACCACCAGCGGCACAATCATCAGTGCAACTATGTTGATGATCTTGATCAGCGGATTAACGGCCGGACCCGCCGTATCCTTGTACGGGTCGCCCACGGTATCGCCAGTCACCGAGGCCTTGTGGGCTTCAGAACCCTTGCCGCCGAAATGGCCGTCTTCAATGTACTTTTTGGCGTTGTCCCAGGCACCGCCACCAGTAGTCATGGAAATGGCGACAAAGAGACCGGTAATGATGGTTCCCATCAACAAGCCACCGAGCGCCTTCGGCCCGAGCAGCAGGCCAACCACCACCGGAACGAGCACCGGCAGCAGCGATGGTACGATCATTTCCTTGATCGCCGCTGTCGTCAGCATGCCGACCGCACGCGAGTAATCCGGCTTGGCGGTGCCATCCATGATGCCCGGAATCTCCTTGAATTGACGTCGCACTTCAACGACCACCGCACCCGCCGCACGCCCGACCGCTTCCATGGCCATGGCACTGAACAGGTAGGGAATCAGGCCGCCGATGAAGAGGCCGATGATGACCATGTGATCGGACAGATCGAAAGACATGACAAAATTGACTCGGGCTTCCAGCGCATGGGTGTAGTCGGCAAACAGAACCAGTGCCGCCAGACCTGCCGAGCCGATGGCGTAACCCTTGGTGACCGCCTTGGTGGTGTTGCCCACGGCATCGAGCGGATCGGTCACATCCCGCACTTCCTGCGGCAGTCCGGCCATTTCGGCAATACCGCCGGCGTTATCGGTGATCGGGCCATAGGCATCCAGCGCGACAATGATGCCGGTCATCGACAGCATCGAGGTCGCTGCAATGGCGATGCCATACAGACCGGCCAGGGCAAAGGTGATGTAAATCGCCAGACACACGGAAAGTACCGGCAACGCTGTTGCCTTCATCGAAACACCGAGGCCGGCGATGATGTTGGTTCCATGTCCGGTCGTCGAAGCGGCCGCCACATGCTTGACCGGGGCAAAATCGGTACCTGTGTAGTACTCGGTAATCCAGACCAGCAAACCGGTCAACACCAGACCGATCGTCGCCGAACCAAAAATGCTCATGGAAGAGATTAGTTTGCCGTCGGCCAGTGTGATACCGTTGCCCAGCAACCAGGTCGTTATCGGATAAAATGCCAGCAGCGCCAGCACCCCGGCAACGGCCAGACCACGGTAGAGGGCATTCATGATCTTGCCGCCGTCGTTGGCCTTCACGAAGAAACAACCGATAATCGAAGCGATGATCGAAACCCCGCCCAGAACCAGGGGATAGATGATCAGGTTGTCATTGGCATTGGCTACGCCCTTGAGCATCATGGCGCCGAGCACCATCGTTGCCACCACCGTAACGGCGTAGGTTTCGAAAAGGTCAGCCGCCATACCGGCACAGTCGCCGACGTTGTCACCGACGTTGTCGGCGATCACGGCCGGGTTGCGCGGATCGTCTTCGGGAATACCGGCTTCGACCTTGCCGACCAGGTCAGCACCAACGTCAGCTCCCTTGGTGAAGATACCGCCGCCCAGTCGGGCGAAAATTGAAATCAGCGAACCACCGAAAGCCAGCCCCACCAGCGGCTCGACCGCATGCTGAATGCTCGCCCCCCCGGAGCGGAGGAATGCATAGTAGCCCGCCACGCCGAGCAGGCCGAGACCGACGACCAGCATGCCGGTAATGGCACCACCCTTGAAGGCTACATCAAGCGCAGCCGCAATGCCGCTACGCGCCGCCTCGGCGGTTCGCACGTTGGCGCGGACCGACACATTCATGCCGATAAAGCCGGTGGCTCCGGAGAGCACGGCGCCGATGACAAAACCGACCGCCATCAACTTGCCCAGGAAGACCGCAATACAGACGGCAAGAACAACGCCAACGACGGCAATCGTCGTGTATTGCTTGTTCAGATAGGCCGATGCGCCGACCTGAATCGCCTTGGCGATATCCTGCATACGTTCGTTGCCGGCTGGCAACGAAAGAATCCACTTGGTCATTACAGCACCGTAAAGCACCGCGACCACCGCGCATGCTAGCGCGAATACGAGACCTGCCGACATGAATACCCCCTATCAAGATTACACAGGCCCCTCGGGAGACTCCTCGGGCGCCGGATTACTCAACCATCTGCACTTAAATCTATCCACACCTCCTCTTGCGGGAGGTACCGTTTATAGCAGCAGACCGATATTTTAGCCGCCTTAGCGGCGGAACTGTTAATCCTCGCTGCAAATTTTAGTATTAGTATTGACTCAAAGCGTCAATAGCCGCCTGCTTGATCTGATCGATACTGCCGACGCCGGCAATCTTGCGGCACCTTGGCGCCCTGGCGTCGCCCGAAGCAAACCAACTGCTGTAGAACTCGATCAATGGCTTGGTCTGCGAATGATAAATCTGGAGACGCTTTTTAACGGTTTCTTCCTGGTCGTCGTCACGCTGAATCAAAGCTTCGCCAGTCACATCGTCCTTGCCCTCGACTTTCGGCGGATTGAACTTGACGTGGTAGCTTCGCCCTGATGCCAAATGAACACGGCGACCGCTCATCCGTTCGACGATCTCCGAATCGGCGACATCGATCTCCAGCACGAAATTCAGTGCTACTCCCGCTGAGCGCAGCGCTTCAGCCTGCGGAATCGTACGCGGAAAGCCGTCAAACAAATAGCCGGACTTGCAGTCTTCCTGCAGTAACCTTTCCTTGACCAGACCAATGATGATCCCGTCTGACATCAGGCTTCCGGCGTCCATCACCTTTTTAGCTTCAACTCCCACAGGCGTGCCGGCCTTGATCGCTGCACGCAGCATATCGCCGGTAGAAATCTGTGGAATGCCAAATTTTTCACAGATGAATTGCGCTTGTGTACCCTTACCGGCCCCTGGTGCACCGAGCAAAATAAGTCTCATAGCCATTCACCTTTGAAGAAATTCAAACAAGGCTGATAGTATACCACTGGCACCGCACATGGATGAGCCAGCACCGTTTCAAAGTATTGAAAAGTACCTTCATTTGTCCGAACGGTCAAACGTTTTCATGACTTTTCATGACTTGCGAAAGTATTCCTGCATGCGTGCCGCATCTTCCGTCGTATCGACACCCAGCATCGGCAGATGATCGGAAATCACCACACTGATGCGGAAACCATGCCAGAGCGCGCGTAACTGCTCCAGTGCCTCAAAGCCCTCGAGCGGCGACGGCGTCAAACGGGCATAGGCCCGCAAAAAACCGGCGCGATAGGCATAAAGCCCGATATGCCGGTACGCCGGAATCCCGGACGGCAAGGTTTCCTTGCCGAGCGCACCGGCAAAGTGGTCCCGCGCATAAGGAATCGGCGCACGGGAAAAATACAAGGCATCACCGTTAGCCTTGCACACGAGTTTGACGATGTTCGGATTGAAGAAATCGGCCGCATTATCGATCAAATGCGCCACCGTGGCGATGTCCGACCCGCATTCCGCCAGTTGACGCGCGGTTTGGGCAATCAGCGCAGGTTCGATCAGCGGTTCGTCGCCCTGGACATTGACCACGATGGTTTGATCGTCCCATCCGCGCTGCTCAACAACTTCTGACAGGCGATCCGTTCCGCTCGGATGATCGGCACGCGTCTGCACCACCGACAAGCCATGCGCTGTGGCAGCCGCCTGTACGTCGGCATGGTCGGTCGCCACCCATACTTCTTCGGCACCTGAAAGGACGGCACGCTCGGCCACCCTGACGACCATCGGCTTGCCCCCGAGATCCAGCAGCGGTTTGGCCGGGAGGCGGGTCGATGCGTAGCGTGCGGGAATGACGACCTTGAAATTCATCTCGTCAGAAGATAGTCAAGCTTCATCGACATCAAGATGGCGCGCCTCGTCTTCGAGCATGACCGGTATGTCATCACGCACGGGGAAGGCCAGCTTGCATGGTTTGCAGATCAGTTCCAACGCTGTCTTGTGGTATTCGAGATTGGCCTTGCAGATCGGGCAGACCAGGATATCAAGCAAGCGTGCATCCATCGATTTTCTCCAGAATTGTATCGAGCAATGATTGGCCATCGGGTGCCGCAACAATTTGCGCATCAACCGGTAACACCCAAGCCTCGCGCACAGTCAATGCGGCACATTTTACCGCATCCTTCTCGGTCATCAGCAGCACGCCATCGTCTGCAAAAGCCAGATCTTCCGAGCAGTAATCATGGTGATCGGGGAACGGATGGGCCTCGAACTCAAGCCCCAGGGCGGCAAGCTGCGCAAAGAAGCGGGAGGGATCGCCAATGCCGGCCATTGCGTACAGGCGTTTGCCGCGCAGATTGTCAGCAGTACAGCGTACTTGCGCATCCGACAGCGCAAAAAAGCGCTGACCGACCAGGCGCATCATGAACTGTGGCAAGGCGAGAGTGGCCTGGGACATCTGCACCGGTGCCTGTATCGGTGCCTGTGCCTGCGGAAAAGCGTTCCATACGAGCGCCGTTACCGCCGACAAGCGGCGCAGCGGTTCACGTAGCGGGCCGGCCGGCAACAGCCGGGCATTGCCCGCGCCGCGAGCGTCAAACACGGCAATTTCGACCGAGCGCTGCATGCGGTAGTGTTGTAGACCGTCGTCCGAAATGATGACATTGCATTCTGGATGCGCGCTCAGCAAGGCCAGTCCGGCAGCCACCCGATCACGAGCAACAAAAACCGGAATACTGCTGCGCCGCGCCAGCAACAGCGGCTCGTCCCCCACCAGCGAACAGGCCGAATCCAGCGCAACGGCCTGCACCCCCTGCGCCGTACCGCCGTGGCCCCGACTGATAATCCCCGGTCGCCAGCCCCGTTCGCACAGGCGTTCAACCAGCCAGAGCACAAGCGGCGTCTTGCCGCTGCCCCCCACGGTCAGATTGCCAATCACGATGACCGGCACCGGCAGACGATACGAGCGCAGTGCGCCATAGCGATACAAGCTATGCCGCAACCGGACAATCAGTCGGAAAAGCCAGGAAAGGGGTAACAGGGGAAAGAGTGCAAGGGCCAGTCGCTGCTTGTACCACAGGCCGCGCACTCGCTGTTCGATAGCGCCTGAACGCATCAGTGACTCAGCGGCAACTGCGTGGTGACACCTGAGCGCGCCATCAGCGCGGCGATTGGGTAGCGAACGATATGTGAGGAAAGCCTGCGGTCTGTGCAGCCTGCATGATGTCGACCACGCTCTGATGCGTCGCCTTGGCGTCGGCATTGATGACAATGACCGGATCCTTGTTGTCACCCGCAGCGCGCCGCAAGGCTTCGCTGATCGACTTCACATCGGTCGCTGTCAGAGGCGACTTGTTGACCAGCACCTGCCCGCTCGCCGTCACCGCCACGCTGACTTCATTCGGCTGCTCGGCCTGCTTGCTGGCGTCGGCCGTCGGCAGATTGATTTCCAGCCCGGAGAACTTGGCATAGGTGGTGGTCAGCATCAAAAAAATGATGATCACCAGCAACACATCGATCAGCGGAATCAGATTGATCTCGGGGACATCGTGGTCGCGACCGCGTTGAAAATTCATCGCTTGTTCCTCAAGCCTTGCGCTCGCCATGCAAAACCTCGACCATGCGCACGGCCTGCTGCTGCATTTCGATCACGAAGCCATTGACCAGTGCGCGGAAATGGCGCCAGAAAATCATTCCCGGGATGGCGATGATCAAACCAAAACCGGTGTTGTAAAGCGCCACCGAGATGCCGTGAGCCAGTTGCAGCGGATTGGTTCCGGTCGGTGACTGTGAACCGAATATCTCGATCATGCCGACCACCGTGCCAAACAGACCCATCAGCGGGCTGATTGAGGCGATGGTTCCCAGCGTCGTGAGATAGCGATCAAGTTCATGCGCGACCACGGCACCGGCCTCCTCAATCGCCTCGCGCATGATCTCGCGTGAACTACCGACATTGCGCAAGCCGGCAGCCAGCACCCGCCCGAGCGGGGATTGCGCCTCTAGATTGGCCAGCATCGCTTCATTGACGCCGCTTTGCCGATACTCGGCAATCACGCGTTGCAACAAACCACTTGGCAACACCTTGGCACGACGCAAAGCGACCATGCGCTCAATGATCAGGGCCACGGCAATGATTGACGCCAACAACAAGGGCCAGATGGGCCAGCCGGCAGCCAGAATGATTGAAAACACGCTTTCCCCCTCAGGAATTTTTCAACTTGCGACTTTAGCCTGAGCCGACCTCAGCGGCAAGCCCTGTTCTTCGTATAATCGAAATTCTTATCCACAAATTCTGTGGATAACTTTGTGGATTAAAGCGAAAACCTGGCTCTAAGTGCTGTTTGTAAAAGGATTTTTCCTGCTTTGCCGGGAAAACAGGCGGCAAAATAAATCATTTGTAATCAATTGGTTAAAATACACCCCCTGATTCTGTAAGTGTTTCAGCCCATTTCTGCGCTGAAACAGGCACAGGGTGTGAATGAATTGACTTGGATGTAGAATTGGCGCATGTCAGAGCCCACCCCCTCCGGCGCAAGCCTTGCCCCATCAGCTACTGTGATCCCGGTATCAATGCTCAACCGGCTTGCCCGCGAACGGCTCGAATCCGCCTTCCCGCTCTGCTGGGTCGCCGGCGAAGTATCCAATCTGACCTACGCCGCCTCGGGCCACGTTTATTTCTCGCTCAAGGATGCAGCGGCACAGGTGCGCTGTGTCATGTTCCGCAACCGCGCCCAGCTTCTCGGCTGGCGTCTGGAGAACGGGCAGCATATCGAAGCCCGCGTCCTGGTCACGCTCTACGAAGCACGCGGAGATTTCCAGCTCAATGTTGAAGCGGCTCGCAAGGCAGGGATTGGCAATCTCTACGAACAGTTTCTCCGGCTCAAGGAAAAGCTCGAACGCGAGGGACTTTTTGCCAGCGCAGGCAAGCGCCCGCTGCCCGCTTTTCCACGCCGCATCGGCATTGTCACCTCACCACAAGCGGCCGCACTGAGCGATGTTCTGAGCACACTAGTGCGTCGCGCACCGCACGTCAGCCTGGTGCTCTACGCGACGCCCGTACAGGGCGAAGGCGCCGCTGCGCAGATCGCCAGCGCCATACGTCGTGCGGGCGAACGGCGAGACTGCGACGTCCTCATCATCTGCCGTGGAGGCGGCAGCCTCGAAGACTTGTGGGCGTTCAATGACGAAGCACTGGCGCGGACCATCCGCGCCTGCGCCATCCCGGTCATCACCGGCATCGGTCACGAGACCGACTTCACCATCGCCGATTTCGCCGCCGATCAGCGCGCACCGACGCCCACGGCGGCGGCCGAACTTGCGGCGCCGGAACGCTCAGCGCTCTACGCGCGCCTCGTCGACTGCCGGCTCGCACTGCGTCGCCAGATCAGGCAAGGCCACAATCAGCGCAGTCAGCACCTCGACTGGCTGGCTCATCGCCTGGAGCATCCGGCACAGCGTCTCGCGCAACAACGTGAAAACCTGCTCAATTTGCGCCGACGCCTCGACAGTGGCCTGACCCAGGCCAGCACGCGCGGCCGCAACACGCTCGCCAGCCTGACCCGCCGCTTGCTGCTGGCGCGTCCGGACACCAGCCGGCTCGCCCGACGACTTGAGGCACTGACACCAAAACTGCACAGCGAATTGCAAAATACGCTGCGCAGCAAATCCGCCGACCTCTTGCGCCTCGCAGCCAGTCTCAATCACCTCAACCCGGACGCCGTACTGGAACGGGGCTACAGCATTGTCACCGACGCCGCAGGCGGTATCCTGCGTGACAGCCGCTCACTGGAACCAAATGACCGCATTGCTGTCTCCTTCCACGTTGGTCGTGCCGAGGCAACCGTTACTTCGGTGACCAGGCAACCTATAATACCTAACGCGCAAATACCCTCAAGCTGAAACAACAACCCACCTGAAGCAAACCAAGGAGAAATGATGGAACATCAACTGCCGCAACTGCCTTTTGCCATGGATGCACTGGCCCCGCACATGTCGAAGGAAACCTTCGAATACCACTATGCCAAACACCATCAGGCGTACGTCACCAACCTGAACAATCTGATCAAGGGCACCGAATACGAAAGCCTCGACCTCGAAGCCATCATCAAGAAAGCACCGGCCGGCGGCATCTACAACAACTCCGCACAGGTGTGGAACCACACCTTCTTCTGGAACTGCCTGAAGCCCAATGGCGGCGGCGCTCCGGGCGGCGCCCTGGCAGATGCGATCAACAGCAAGTGGGGCTCCCTCGACGAATTCAAGAAAGCCTTTCAGACCTCGGCTGTCGGCAACTTCGGTTCTGGCTGGACCTGGCTGGTCAAGAAAGCCGATGGTTCGGTTGACATCGTCAACATGGGCGCCGCCGGCACCCCACTGACCACTGGCGACAAGGCGTTACTGTGCATCGACGTGTGGGAACACGCCTACTATATCGACTATCGAAATCTGCGTCCGAAGTTCGTTGAGACTTTCCTCAACAGCCTCGCCAACTGGAGCTTCGCCGAGAAGAACTACGCCGGCTGATACGTCTGTTTATTGCGTTCGGACGCACGTTCGCAACTCATTTGGGCACCTTTCCGGTGCCCAAATTTTTTCCTGGCAAACCATCGGGTTCAACTCGTCATTCGGCGCAAGCCGCGAAATGGCCTGAAGCCCTATAAAGCACACTGCGCCTATGCAAAACCCTTTCCGAACGCCATGAAACCTTATGGTCGTAGCACCAAGGCACCCGCCAAAACCAGATCTGGGTAACTATCAAGCGCGCGACAGCAGACGTCATTCAGGAAAGCGGATTTCAGGGAAGGCTAAAAATCAATGAACCTTTTTCATGAACCGTGGTTGATTCAAATCACGATACCCAAGGTATCGTTAATAAAGAAACGAACGGTAATTAACGTTCAACTTCAAGGTCATCCAGGTCGTCGTCACCACCTTGAACCTTAAGCTTTCCACGTGTTGCAGGCTTAAGCCCGCCACTGACCTTGGCGAGTTCCGATTCTGTCAATTGGCGAGCGTACTCGTTTTCGACCTGTTGCTGTTCTTGCTTATGGGATGCTTTCGTCTCGTCATTCATCATTGTGATTTCCTCAAAAGTGATCCTCAGCCGAAATGCGGTTCGAATTTATCCTTGTGCTGAGGCGTGGTTGGCTTAACATCCCATCGGATTGCAGTGATGGTTGAAATGATTGTAGCGCAAGCTCTTCCCGCTGGAAGTTGCCTTATGAACAGTATTTGAGTGACAAATTCACAATGTTTCTGAATGACAACGCGATCAACAGCAGGCTCGTAAAAGCGGCTTGCAGACGCCCCAGAGCGGCGGTGTTTGCGGCAGAGGATTTGCTTCAAGGCCGGAATCTCCGGATCAACGGGGATACTTATTGGTGGGTATTTTGTGGGTAGAAAACCAAAACGCCCTATGAGGGGCGTCGTTGCTTGAATACTGGCGGAGAGGGTGGGATTCGAACCCACGGTACCTTGCAGTACGCCTGATTTCGAGTCAGGTACAATCGACCACTCTGCCACCTCTCCGTCAGGGGCGCGATTTTAACATGAGTCTTCCCATCGATGCGCCTCGTACTCAT
>NZ_JAEUOI010000011.1 GCF_016790145.1 Propionivibrio sp.
GTCGAAGAGCGCACCGCCACCTACAACAGAATCCGCGGCCTGATCGCCGAATTCGGCATCGTCCTGCCGCAGAAAGTCGCCGGATTGCGCCAGAACATCGGCGCCCATCTCGAAGACCTTCCGGGGTATGACCGAAGGAAATCCCTGTGGGATGCCAACCAGTGCGTCGGCGACCTCCTGGCGCACGCTGACCAGCTCGATGTGCGCATTGCCGACTACGACAAAGCAATTGCCCACGCGGCGCGCGAGGATGCGCGCAGCAAGCGCCTGATGCAACGGCCCGGCATCGGCCCGGTCACCGCCAGCGCCCTCCTGGCCAGTCTCGGCAACGGGCACGACTTCAAGAACGGTCGTCAGGTCGCCGCCTGGATCGGGCTCGTCCCAGGGCAATACAGCAGTGGGGGCAAGACTAGACTGGGGCGGATCACCAAGGCCGGCGACCGTTACCTGCGCAGTCTCCTGGTCATGGGCGCCCGATCCATTCTGTCCGGCCTGGGGGATAAGCAGGATGGTTTCAGCCGCTGGGCGCGTAGCCTGCAAGAGCGGCGCGGGTACTGGAAAGCCGTGGTCGCCATTGCGGCGAAGAACGCTCGGCTGGCGTGGGCGGTGTTGAAGTACGGCGAGGATTTCCGGCTCAACACGAGTGCGGCCTGACCGGCGGTCAATGTGTCGTATAGAGTATAGATATCGCCAACGGAAAGGAACACGCGTGCCGCAGGAGGGCGGCCAGGAATCACCGATGCACTGCATGCGTTGATGTGAAGCGGGTTGGACCCGCGCCGGGCGTGCCAGATTAGCTCAAGGGGAAGAGGTTATTCCCGGCTAACGATTGAGGTCCCGGCGCGCGTCTTTCATCAGGGTCCGGGCCCAGAGCCCAGCATGACCACCATCGCCACCGAACACTTTGACCGGCATTACCAGACGCATCTCAAGCACCTCAAGCTCAAGGGGCTGCAACCCAAGACCATCGAAGCCCACTCGCGCGCCATCCGTCGTGTTGGCGAGCGCTTCGATCATAGAATCGACAGTCTTTCCGAAGCCCAACTGACGGACTACTTCAGCGATCTGGTGGCCTCACACTCCTGGAGCACGGTCAAGCTCGATCTCTACGGACTTGTCCCAAGGGATACCGCTTCGCATAAAGTTCTACTACGCCCATGACTTGCGCCAGCCCTGGATAGCGCCCGGCCTGATCAAGCCGCCCAAGACCCAGCGCCTGCCGGACATCGTCACGGTCGAGGAGGCCAAGCGGCTATTCGCCGCCACCCGCGTGATCAGCTACCGGGTGTTCTACTTCACCCTCTACAGCATGGGGCTGCGTCTCGGCGAAGGATTGCGGCTGCAGGTGGGTGACATTGACGCGGCACACGGGCACGTGAACATCCGCAATGCCACCAGAAGTAGGCGCCTCTAGCCGAGGGCAATCGGGATCGCCTCGTTCCCCTGCCGCAAGCGACCCACCAGCTTTTGCGCCGCTTCTGGTCCGTGCATCGCAACCCCGTGCTGTTGTTTCCCAATCGCCATGGCGGTTTGAAAGGAGCATCATTCGAGCAACTCGACGCGCCATTGATCGCCGCCTTCCTTGATGACCTACAGCAGGGGCGCGGTATTACGCCCCGCAGCCGCAATCTGCGGCTCACTGCCATCCGCTCCTTCTTTCGCTTTGCGGCCTTTGAACTGCCAGCGTGTTCGGAACAGATCCAACGCGTTCTGGCGATAAGGTAATTGATTTTCTCGTCGATCACCGATTCTGTCATGTTGGGGAGCCTGTTCGATTCAAGCAAAAGGAAAATCTCATATGCTATGAAGCAAAAGTGTCAGGTGGAAAGCTGGCACAGGTGGTGTGTGAATTTGGTGTCTGTAGATTCAGAACAAATCACGATTGATTCTTTTGCTTACGTAAGCCTAGTAAAAGATCGAACTGACACCAGAGGACCGATATGAGAAAGCTTTTACATAAAAGCAATCCATGAGGCCGGACAGCAGAACAAAAACCCTGCCTAAGTGCGGGTTTTTCTTTGCCTGTCGATAGGCTTATCGGCGGCTTTGTCCATGGAGATTTCAGGCACGGGAACACGACTACTTTGTATGGCAAAAATTCGACATCATTTCAAAGGAATTAAAGCACGGATGCGCGCCAACTTGAGTTTGTCGTCCCTTAAAAAAGCCCCGGTCGACTTTTATTTAAGGCTCCTGTAAGGCACGGAAGCCAGGAAAGCAAAAAGGCCAATCCGAAGATTGACCTAAGTGCTTGATTCTATTGGTCGGGGCGGCGGGATTCGAACTCGCGACCCCTTGCACCCCATAAGTTTTAAAGTTGATCCATCAACGTCCATAGCAATCCATTAATTGAGATAATATACTTTAATATCAGTTAGTTAAAAATATTGATAGTCCTAGATCATCCGCTATAATCCACTGCAAGCCGACAGATCTGTTGGGCACTTTGTTGGGCACTTTTTTTGGAATTGCGAATATGGCTAAACTTACGGTCAAGGAACTGGAGAGCCTTACTACTGTTGATGTCGGCAAGCGACTGACGGATGAGCACTCTTTATTTGGAGTGGCCAAGTCGAAGGGTAATGGTGTTGCTATTCTGTTTCGTTGGCGATACCGGTTCGATGGCAAGCTTCATGATTACACCTGTGGCACTTGGCCAACCAAGTCACTTAAGGGGATTCGCGAGACCAGAGACAATGCCCGGCAACTGCTGAGTCAGGGCAAAGACCCCAACGAAGCGAAGCGCATTGACCAACTCACGGGTAAAGCTGAGCAGGCTGAGGCAGTCGCCGAAGCGAAAGCCAGAATCGCGGAAACTGAATCTCGTCAAGCTCGAATCTCTGTTGCTGAGCTTTTCGAGCGTTGGGCTAGCGTGGAACTCATTCGTCGCAAGGACGGAGGCAAGGAAATCCGGCGTATGTTTGGGAAGGACGTGCTGCCGACAATTGGTCATATCGCCGTTGAAGACGTGAAAAAGGGGCACATCACCGCGGTGACTGATGCCATGCTCACTCGTGGCGTCAATCGAATGGCAAAGCTTGTTTTCTCGCTAATTCGACAAATGTTCAGGTTTGCGGTGGATAGGGACATTATTGAAGCCGATCCAACGGCCAGCATACGCAAGGCCAAGATTGGTGGTAAGGATACCGAACGCGACCGTGTTTTGTCCGAGGATGAGATCAGGGAATTAAAGCATAAAATTCCAGATGCGAAATTATTGTTCTCGACCGAGTATGCGATTTGGCTGACGCTATCCACGTGTTGCCGAATTGGTGAGTTGATGAATGCCCGATGGGAACATATCAACTATGATCGTGGTACTTGGTTGATTCCTCAAGAACATTCCAAGAATGGCAAGGCGCACATCATTGCACTATCAGAATTCTCGGCCGACTATTTCCGCCGACTGCAACAAATCAATGGTAATTCTAAGTGGTGCTTTCCAAACGCTAGAAACACGGGAGCGATTAACTCAAAGACAGTGACCAAACAGCTCGGAGACCGTCAGCATACAGCCGAACCAATGAGCCGTCGCAGTAGTGCAACAAACACCCTTTCGTTATCGATGGGCAAATGGACACCACACGATCTACGGCGGACGGGTGCCACGATGATGACGAAGCTCCATGTATTGCCGGAGGTGGCTGAACGTTGCCTCAATCACACCGAGGAAAACAGAATTAAACGTATTTACCAACGGCATAGCTACGAAAGTGAAATGCGTGAAGCATGGCAACTGCTCGGTGAGCGTCTTAATCTGCTTATACGTAGTGATGATGCAAATATAATTCTTATCTCTGGAAGCAAGGCTGCTTGACGTTTTCGACACTTCGTCTGAAGAGGAGTCGTCGCTGGTGACAAGACGTTCGAGTTGGTCGTCTTAAATTTTGGGATCCCAGGGGCTAAAAAGGAAATTCAGACTGAATCCCAGCGTGGTTCAATTCGGCTTCTGCCATGGGAATCAATCCACTGGCCCGAACACCGAGCAGCCGGATTTTTTGCGTCAAAGGGATCCTTTTGAGACACTCACCGGCCATCTTTCGAATCTGAGTGCCGTCGCTCACATACCCCGGCAAGGTGACATCCCGGGTTACCGCATGAAAATCCGAGAACTTCAATTTGATGCCGATTGTCCGGCTGACATAGCCCTTCCGTTTCAGATCTTCGGCAACGCGCATGCATAGCGATGTAAGAATCTCTGTCAGTTCTGCCTTGTTATGTTTGGCGTGCAGATCACGCTCGAACGTGCTTTCGCGGCTGATGGACTTGGATTCGGATTCGGTGACGATGGGCCGGTCATCGAGACCATGAGCCACTTGGTGCAACCAAAACCCCGTCGAACGCCCAAACTCGCTCACCAGAAACTGAACCGGTGCCGCCGCCAACTCCCCGATGGTGTTAATGCCATGCCGAGTCAGTTTTTCAGCAGCTCTGGGGCCGATCCCATTGATCTTCTTCGTTGCCAACGGCCAGATTCGGGCTGGGATTTCTTCCATGCTGAGAATAGTAATCCCATTGGGCTTATCCAGATCGGAACAGATTTTTGAGAGCAGCTTGTTTGGGGTGATACCGATGGAACACGTCAGACCGGTTGCATCGAATACGGCCTGCTTGATGCGCCGTGCCAATGAGTTCGTGTTTTCCTGAATGGCACTCAAGTCGATATAGATTTCATCAATGCCCCGATCCTCTATCTTCGGGGCAATGCTTTCCACGGCATTCTTGAACCGCCGAGAGTAATCACGATAGGCGTCAAAATTGGCGGGAAGAAGGATGGCCTCCGGTGCCAATTGTGCTGACTTCATCAGTCCCATCCCGGAAAATACGCCCAGTGCTCGTGCTTCATAGGTGGAGGTCGTAATCACACCGCGTCCGGCATAATCCCTTAACCGGGCAAAACGCTTGGTGCCGTCAGGTTGCTCGACGGGATGATGGACATTTCGCCCCCCGACCACCACCGCCTGCCCCCGAAGTTCCGGGTAGCGGAGCAATTCGACTGACGCGAAAAAAGCATCCATGTCGAGGTGGGCAATACGGCGAATACTGAACATAACCACAGTATATGTGATTTTTACGGCTATCCGGATACCTGATTGACGT
>NZ_JAEUOI010000140.1 GCF_016790145.1 Propionivibrio sp.
ATGGCGTTCATGAACTCCATGATCAACACCGTCTTGCCGACGCCGGCGCCGCCGAACAAGCCAGTCTTGCCGCCGCGCACAAAGGGGCACAACAGGTCGATCACCTTGATCCCGGTGAGCAGGATTTCGCCCATCCCGGCGGCTTCGGAAAGCGGTGCCGGTGCGGCGACAATGGGGCGGAATTCCCTGGCATCGAGGGGTGGCCCACCGTCCAGCGGATGACCGAAGATATCGAGCAGCCGTCCCAGGCAATCGGGCGTTACCGGCACCTGTAGCGGCCCGCCACTGTCGAACACCGGCAGCAAGCGGCGCAGCCCGGAGGTGCGATGCAGCGCGATGGCGCGCGCCCGTGATTCGTCGAGATGGCGATGCACTTCGAAGGTATAACGCTCACCATCCAGGCAGACGTAAACGGCCTGATGCAGCGGCGGCAGGCGATTGCAAAGAATGTCGATCACCGGTCCGTGCACCTCCTCGATGACCCCCAGCGGCGGCGATAGGGGTGCCGGGCAAGGCAGGCTTGCCGTTTGACTTGGCGAGAATGAAATCAATGACTCAGACATCATGGTTTGTCCGGAGCGAGCTTGCCAATTCTGTACTTGTTGAGCAACTCGTCCGCATAAGGCGAATGCGGACGGCCTTTGGTTTTTGTATTGTAGGCCTCCGTCGCCTCCTTGCCGCACCAGGGCAACACCAGTTCAGGCCGCGATGGATGTTCGGGCAGGTAGGCACTCAGGTCATAGACGCTACCACGAATCGCCATCCAGCAATTCTCCTCTGTCGCATGCCTGGCGAGATCCACTTTTGTATAGGTTTTCTCGGCCGCAGTGGCGAGGCTTTCATCAGCCGGTGGCAAGTACAGGCTTCCAGCCCAGAAGGCGGCGACCAGCAGCCAGAACAACAGGGTCGTGGATAAATAGAGACGGCGCATTATCGGAACTCGAAGTTTTCAAAGTGGATATGGCGGGGCGCGATGCCCCGGTCTTTCAGGGCCTTCCTGAGTCCGGCCACCATGCCGGGCGGGCCGCACAGATAACATTCATGATGAGCCAGGCTGGGAGCATCGGGAAGAAGCGTATTCAGATCGGGAACGGTCTGGCCGCTCGCTACGGCCTGAAGAGAAAGCTTGGGATCGTTCTCTGCCAATGCCTGCAGCTCGGGCAGAAACGCGGCGTCGGCCTCGGCCCGATAAAGATAGAGGAGCACCGTCTGCTGATTGACCGGCCCTGCCCGCAGAAGGGAGAGGAATGGCGTAATGCCAATGCCACCGGCGACCCACAGTTGCGGTACCGCCGGCCGCTCGGCCAGGAAATCGCCAAAGGCGCCGTGCACACGGGCCATCACGCCCGGCTCAATGGACTGGATTTTTCGCGTGCAATCGCCCAATGCTTTAACGCCAAAGCGGATCTCGCCGTCAGCCCCCACCGCACTGACGGTAAAGGGGTGAAACTCTCCGCAGCCCCTGAATGTGGGCCCGGCAAAAAAGGCGACCAGGGCAAACTGACCGGGTTTTACTTTAAAGGCATCAGCCAAGGGCTTCAGGGATATTTCGACCATGCCTTCAGCAACCGGTCTGACGGCTTGCACGGTATAAGGGCGGGCCGCCAATCCGAAGTCTTCCCGCACGATACGCCAGCCGAGAAAGAAAGCGGCCAGCCCAAGAATCGGCCATACCGGCTCGTCGATACCCAGCAAGACAAGGTGAAGCAAACCGAACAGCACGGCGAGCCCAAGCCCGACATGCAGCCAGCGCCAGGTACGATAGGGAATACGTTTCTCGAAGGTGACTGCCAGCCCAGCCATCAGCAGGAGCAGCGATAGCCAGCCCAGCCAGACCGGCCAACCCTGGCCAAAGGGAGAGAGCGTCTGCCAGGCCAGCAACCGGTTATCCGGCCAAGCGTCGAGCGCCAGAAACAGCGGATGCGCCAGCAACAAGACATAGGCGGCCATGCCCACCCAGTGATGCCAGCGATACATCCTTTCCAGCCCACCCAGCCCTTGGGCCAGCCTGCTTTCCCGGAGCATCAGGAGCAAACTGGCAAGCAGCAGACCACATCCGGCCCAGCCGACAACAATGCCCAGGCTGCGTGCCAGCGAAAGTCCTACGGGCAGCGCCCAATAGACCGGGCCGGCCATAGCGGCCACGACCAGCATGGGGATCGACAGAAAGCGCAAGGGATACATTGTTGGCGAGCGTCTCGATCAAGGGAGGCCTCAGGGCCTCGCCGGGCCGGGCTTGAGGTGCACACAGATATCCTGTCCACCGCTCGGCAAGACCATATCCCGCTGCCGCGCTCGCTCTTCCATCAACTGGTGATGCTTCACCTGGTAGGCCCGGCATTCCTCAAGCGTCGAAAAACCACGAATCGCGGATTGATGCTCGATCCGCTCTTCCGGGGTCATCAACTGCCAGCCTCGGGTGTTCGTTTCGCTGGCCCGCCACGGCCCGCGCGCGCTGGCCGGCAGCGCAATGGAAAGCAGCAGCAGGGCAAGTAAAACGCTGGCCCGTTCTTTTCTCAAATCAACCTCCAAGCTAAATGCTCTGTCAGCCCCCTATTATCGGGCGGCAACCAAGCTCATATTAGCGGAGACGAATCGGATACTGGAAGGATTCACGCTTATTTCATTTGAGAGGGATCAAGTGGCGGTCGCGGGACGAAGCAGCAGACCTCTCCACTTTCATCGAAGCTGACCTGGCAGGCATTGACCATCTGTGCCTGCATTCTTTTGCGTGCGCGTTGTACCCGCGATTTCGCTGCCGACAGGGAAATGCCGAGACGCCTGGCATAGGCCGGATGCGTCATTCCCTGCAAGTCGCAGAGCAGGATCGCTTCGCGGTCGGCTGGCGCCAGTTCGGACAATACGCGCGGAATACACTGGCTCAAGCTGTCCACCGGGTGCAACTCGGGCTCCGCTTCGGCGGCCAGATCCTCCGGCAGCGGCACCTCAGCTTTGCTCAGGCGCAGCCGGTCGATCAGCAGATTGCGCGCAACATGGAAAAGCCAGGCCCGCGGATTGTCGAGCTGGCAGAAATTTTTATCCTGTAGCAAAGCCCTGAGAAAAAGCTCCTGCAACAGATCGTCGGCATCGCCGGCATGGCCGGTGCGATGCAGCAAGAAGCGTCGTATTTCGGCCTGGTGCGCCTGCCACGCCTTGTTGAGGCAAGCGAGGGCGGAATCAGTCGGGCTGAGCACGGCGGTTCTCGATGTCCGTTATCACGCTACGACGAAACACTTCTTTTGCAACCACAACGAGACATTGACCAGGCCGATCATCACCGGCACTTCGACCAGCGGCCCGATCACCGCCGCAAATGCAACGCCCGAGTCGATGCCGTAAACCGCGATGGCCACCGCGATGGCCAGTTCAAAGTTGTTGCTGGCGGCAGTGAACGAGAGGGTGGCGCACTTTTCGTAACTGGCCCCCAGGCGCCTGGTCATGAAAAACGCAAAGATGAACATCGATACGAAATAGATCAGCAGCGGAATGGCGATGCGTACCACGTCCAAGGGGATACTGACGATCAGCTTGCCCTTCAGGCTGAACATGACCACGATGGTGAACAGCAGCGCGATCAGCGTGATCGGCGCGATCTTCGGCACGAAGCGGGTGTGATACCACTCTTTGCTGACAAAGCGCAGCATGATGACGCGGGTCAGCATACCGGCAATGCAGGGGATGCCCAGATAGATGAAGACACTCTCGGCAATCTGCCGGATTGAGATATCGACCACCGAGCCGGTGAGCCCGAAGAACGGCGGCAGCACGGTGATGAACAGCCAGGCATAGACGCTGAAAAACAGCACCTGAAAAATGGAGTTGAAGGCCACCAGACCGGCAGCATATTCGGTCGAGCCCCTGGCCAGCTCGTTCCAGACAATCACCATTGCAATACAACGGGCGAGGCCGATCATGATCAGGCCGACCATGTATTCCGGCTTGTCCTGGAGAAAAACGATCGCCAGGGAAAACATCAATATCGGCCCGACAATCCAGTTCTGAACCAGGGAGAGTCCGAGCACCTTCCGGTCGCGGAAGACATCGGGCAGTTCTTCGTAACGCACCTTGGCAAAGGGCGGATACATCATCAGGATCAGCCCCGCCGCAATCGGAATGTTGGTCGTACCGACCTGGAAGCGGTTGATGAAATCCTCGATACCCGGCAGCGAAAAACCAAGACCGACACCAAGCGCCATCGCGGCGAAAATCCAGACCGTCAGATAGCGGTCGAGGAAAGAGAGTTTTTTGCTTACGGCGCTCATTGATCGGCCTCTTCATGAATACGCCGTGCAGCCGCCTTGACTTCGTCTACCGAAAGCCTTTCAAGCGGCAGCGCAAGAAAAGCCCGAATGCGCCGCTCAAGATGCCGATAGGCGACTTCGAAGGCTTCCCGACGCGCGGCAAGCGGTTCGACATGCGCCGGGTCGTCGATACCCCAGTGCGCGGTGGCCGGATGCCCCGGCCAGATCGGGCAGACCTCTCCTGCGGCACTGGCGCAAACCGTAAAGATGTAGTCGAGCTGCGGCGCGCCCGGCGCAGCGAACTCGTCCCACGACTTGCTGCGCACCCCGGACGGCACTGCGACGCCATGCTTTTCCAGCGTTTCCAGTGCCACCGGGTTGACCTTGCCGGACGGCTTGCTGCCCGCCGAAAAGGCACGCACGCGACCCTCGCCGAGATGGTTGAACAGGGCTTCGCCAAGCACAGAGCGGGCGGAGTTGCCGGTGCATAGCACCAGCACGTTGATCGGACGGGAAGTACTCATTCTTGTTTTCCTTTCGGAATACAGAGTTGGGGATGACCGCAGCAGCAGTCTTCGGTCAGAAAGTCGATCAGCGCATTGATGCCGGCCATTTCGGCCCGGTAGCGCACGAAGCGCCCTTCCTGAATGGCCGTGACCAGCCCGGCCTGCGCCAGGGTCTTGAGATGAAATGAAAGCGTTGGCGCCGGCAGTTCAAGCTGTTCGCCGATTACTCCTGGAGTCAGTCCTTCGGGAGCGTTGCGAACCAGCAATCTGAAGACGGCCAGGCGGTTCTCCTGCGCCAGGGCAGCGAGAGCGCTTACGGCATTATTGTTTTCCATATTTCCAATAATATGGAAATATTGTCGGCTGGGCAATTACTTCCAGGGGAAAATCAATCAAGGGATAAAAGATCTGATTGGTAACCAGCCTGCAAGGCAGTCAGGACGAGCACTTAAAGCCACATGCCGAGCCAGCCACTGTTTGTACAGCTTCCACGGCTGACATTGCCAAGCCATTTACGTGGCTTTCAGGGCTTTTCCAGTTAGCGAGATAGGGTGCCAGCGACTCACGAACCTCTCCTCTCCCAAGGGGTAAGGGGTGGCCCTGGAAGCTGGCCTATTTACACATCTCGAAGGATCCATCATGCCGGCACACCCCATGGCCCTGGGCCACGCAGAGGGTATTTGATCCACAGGCCCTTTCTCTTTCGGAAGAAAAGCGGGAACCAGGAGATTACCAGTCACCCTTTGTGGATTCCGGCTTGCGGCGGAATGACGATGGGGAAGTGTGCCTCGTTCAGCCCGTGGACGAACAACATTGACGGGCATGATTTCAGCGCCGGGTGAAACTCAATGTGACCTCGCCGAGTCGAAAACCGAACTTGCTCATCACGGCGCGATTGAGCATGACCCGCTTGTCACCCTCGTCGATCAGGAACATCCAGTCATCAAAGTCGACGTTCCAGACCCTGCCATCGACCGGCAACGCCAGCACATAGCGCCAGCGCAGGGCGTTGCCGGCGGCTTCGCCCCGGGCCTCGCCGACCACGTCATCGGCACGGCCGACATAGTGCCCGGCGTCGACGCGCGTGATGGTCCATACCCGGCGCGATGTCGTTCCATCCGACCAGGTGAAGTTTTCATCGAGCGTACCGACATCGACGCCGTCGCGCTTTTCCCACCTGGCATCGATTACCACATGAAAGCGCTTGATCACCGCGCCCGAACGATCCTGAAACATCCCCCAGCCGTCGATCGTTCCGTTGAAGTATTGCGTTAGATCGAGCACCGGCCGTTGATCGCGGTAGCGTTCGAGCGAGGTTCCGGCACAGCCGCCCAACCCGAGAATGCCACAGGCAAAGACAGCCAGCCAAAGGGTTTTCATGGTGTTGACTCCAGAATTTTCCGCCAGCGCCAGGCGAGCACGGCGGCAATGGTTTTGAAGAACAGCGGCAGCAGGCAATAGACCGCCGACAGCCCGGAGGTCGCCGTAAAGTCGCCGGGCCGGTAGCCAGCCAGGTCAAGCAGCGGCAGTGAGAGGCCGGCAGCGAGCGCCAGATTGAGCTTGGCGACCAGATTCCACCAGCCGAAGTAGCCCCCGGCCTGCGCCGACTGGTTCTCCTTTGCGCCACTCCCGGCAGCACGCCCTTCAGCGATATCGGCGAGCAGTGCGGCCGGCAGCGTGAGATCGGCGCCGAGCGCCGCGCCGGAGAGCAGGCAGATGACAGCAAAGGCCCATACGTCGCCCGCACCCAGCAGCCACGCCCACGAAAAGGCTGCAATGGCGACAGCCATTGACGCCACCCAGGCCGCTACCCGGCCAAAGCGCCTGGACAGCGAAACCCAGA
This sequence comes from Propionivibrio sp., assembly GCF_016790145.1. Lineage (GTDB taxonomy): Bacteria > Pseudomonadota > Gammaproteobacteria > Burkholderiales > Rhodocyclaceae > Propionivibrio. Next base: position 6,591 of record NZ_JAEUOI010000140.1, read on the forward strand.
GTGGCAGGAAGGCAATGCCGCTGACGAAGTAAAGGGCCAGGAAAGCACCGCCCCACGCTTCGGCCTGCAGTACATCGGCGACAAAGAAAAGAACCAGCGTCGCCGGCAACGCAGCGGCGATCCCGTTCACTACGAAAACCGCCAGCAAACGCCGGAAGCGGAGATTGCCGAGAACACGCCACAGATCGCCAAGCAGCTTTCCCCCGGCTGGAATGCGCGCCACTGAGGCCGGAGCGCCGAGCAGGGTCACCAGTGCCATGATGCAGAGCAAGGGGACAAAGATCCACGCCAGCCAGGACAGCCCCTGCGCCGAATTGTCGGAAAACAGTCCGGGTAAAGCCGCTGCCAGCACCACGCCGATCAGGCCGAAGCCCTCTCGGCTAGCCGTCAGGCGCGTTCGCTCGCCTGAATCGCGCCCGAGCTCTGCGCCCCAGGCCTGATAAGCGACACTGGCCAGCGAAAACGCGAAATAAGTGAGCAGCATCGATCCCATCAGCCATAACGGCGCACCGAGCTCGGGAGGGTGCAACAAGGCGAGCATGCCGATTGCCAGCAAGGGCAGCGCCAGCACGATCAGGCGCTGACGTTTCGCCGTCCGGTCGCTCCAGCCACCGAGCAGCGGATCGATACCGGCATCGGCCAGACGTGCCGCCAGCAGCAATCCGCCGAGCAGGCTCAGGCTCATTCCCGCCGTTTCAGCGTAGAGGCGCGGTACATGCACGTAGACCGGCAGCGCCGCCATGGCCAGCGGCAGGCCGAGTGCGCCGTAGGCCAGCAGTTGGCGCCGCGGCAAGGGTTCGGCTTGCCGGGAAAGACCGCTCATCCTTGCGGTCGCTTGAGCAGCGCCGCCCGCAGCGAGGGGCTGCGACTTTCAGGATCAAGCCAGATGGCAAAAAAACGGCGGGCGAATTCCGCATCGGCTACTTCACCGCTGGCCTGTCCGCGATGATAGAAACTCGCGCCACGACCCGGATAGTGCACGCCGACGATGGTGTCGCCCTCCTTCACATCGGGAAAGACGCGCCGCAGATCGGTCGCCCAGCGCGACAGTTGCGCCTCGTCGGCACCCAGCCGGCGCATTTCGTCGAGGCTGGACTGCACCAGACGCTCGCGCGGAATGTCGCGCCGGTAGTCGAGTTGCAGGGCGATGGGCCCGCTACCCGGCAGGTTTTCCGGATCGGCACCAGCACCGGCAACCCACAACGTGGCGCGATACAGCGAAATCCCGAACCACGTCATCTCGCCGCTGCCCCACTGGCGCCAGCCCGGCTCACCTGTGCGTACGGACTCCGGCAGCGCCTGAGCGCTGGCCGCAACGAACAAGGCCAGCAGGATCAGTCGTCTCATCATTGATGCGCCAGTTCGAACTGCATGACGTCGGTACAGCCGCTGTTGAATCCGGCCTGGCAATAGGCGAGGTAGAAACGCCACAGCCGGTGGAAGCGATCATCGAAGCCCTGCGCTGCGATGGCCGGCCACTGCTGCTCGAATCTGGCCGACCATTCGGCCAGCGTGCGCGCATAGTCGCTGCCGAAAGCAAAGACATCGCGTACCGACAGACCGGCTTTCGCCGCCTGCCGTTGAAAAGCCGAGGGACTGGGCAGCATGCCGCCAGGGAAGACGTTCTGCTGGATGAAGTCGGTGCCACGGCGATAACGCGAGAACAGCTTGTCCTGGATGGTGATGCTCTGCACCACGGCGCGGCCTTCCGGTGCCAGCATGCGCTCCAGCGTCTTGAAATAGCTCGGCCACCAGCGCTCACCGACCGCCTCGAACATCTCGATCGAAACGATATGGTCGTACTGTTCACCGGCCAGGTCACGATAGTCGCACAGTGCGATCTTCACCGGCCCTTCCAGCCCGGCGCGCGCCATGCGCTGGCTGGCAAATTCGAGTTGCGCACGCGACAGCGTCACGCCAACGACATCGACACACGCTTCACGTGCGGCGACTTCAGCAAAACCACCCCAGCCGCAGCCGATCTCCAGGATACGCTGTCCCGGACGTGCATTGAGGCGGCGCAGGATGCGCCTATATTTGGCCAGTTGGGCAAACTCCATCGAGCGTTTTGCGTCGCCCGAGTACATGGCGCTTGAATAGCTCATCGTCGAATCGAGCCAGAGCCGGTAAAAATCGTTGCCCAGATCGTAGTGCGCCATGATGTTGCGGCGCGATCCGCGACGTGTATTGGCATTGAATAAATGACGAAAGCGGGACAGCAGCAGACTCGACCACTGCCCATAGACGGCGTGCGAGAGGGCTTCGCGATTGTTGGCGAGCAAGGTCAGCAACCCAGCCAGATCGGGAGTTTCCCACTCACTATCGAGCCAGGCCTCGGCGAAACCGACATCGCCGCGCTCAAGAATGCGCTCGAAAACCGCCCAATCGGAGATTTGTAGCGTTACTGACGAACCGCCATTGCCGAAACAAACAAGAGAGCCGTTAGGCAAGCGTACTTCAAGTGTTCCGTGACCGATTTTCTCCAGCAGTTTGAGTACCGCCCGTGCACTGCGCGGCAGGCGGGTTACCGAGGCCGGGGCGGTCAGGGGAAAAGTATTTTGCATCGCGTTCATCGCGTCGTCTCCTCAAGTGGAGGTTCGGGTTTGGTGAAGAAGGGCACGCGCTTGAGCCACAGCCTGAGCGCCTGCCAATGGATACGAAGAACCACGCCAAAGGTCAGCAGTGGATAACTGAAAAACGCCTTGAGCAAAGTCCGGTTGACCAGCGGACTGGCCTCCCCGGAAAGTGCGGTATGCAGCAGATCGCCACCCGCGTCGCCATGATCGATACACGCCAGCCGCCATGAGGGTGCATGGCCCGGCTCGGCTCTGGCGTAAAAACGGAAGCGATAATGCCCGGCTATATCCATGAACGGTGAGACATGGAACACTTTGTTCCGTTCAATCACTTCGCCGTCGCTGATCGCCCGCCCGTCGGCATGCGCCAGCAGGTAATTGTGATGCTCGCCGAAGGTATTGCTGACCTCGGCTAGTACGGCCATCAGTTCGCCAGAGCGATTGTGGCAATACCAGAAACTGACCGGATTGAAGACAAAGCCGAGCACTCGCGGGAAGCACTGCAATCTGATTTCGCCGTCGGCGACGATACTGTTCTTATCCAGCAGATCGCATATCCACGGCAAGGGGTGCGAACCATCGCGCGCACCGTGATCGGCAAAACGAAAACTGAACAGATTGAAGCGGTTCACCGAAAACAGTGCGCTCCCGACGCGCTCGATGCCCAACAAGGGCAATACGCAGAAGTACACCGGGTAGATGAATTGATGCCCCGCCGGCCTGAAGCGACGGTGCATGACCTGCCCGAAGAAGAGCTGGGCGTCCGCAGTCATGCCGCCAGCTCGCTGAGCGATTCAGGTTGCGCAGTCAGCGGCCTGCCGCTCACCGGCTCCACGACCTCGGCTCCCTGCCAAGGGGCTTTGCAGCCGAGGGCGTTGGCCACCTTCAAACCGGATTTCAAACCATCCTCATGAAAGCCGTAGCCCGTCCACGCGCCGCAATACCACACGCCGTGCTGGCCGGAAATTGAAGACAACTGACGCTGTGCGGCAATCGCCGGGCCATCGAAAAGCGGATGCGCGTAGTCGAACTCGGCGATCACCTTGCCGGCAGCCGGTGCACGCTGCGGATTAAGCGAAACCATCACCGGCGTCTTGAACGGCAAGGGCTGCAAACGGTTGATCAGGTAGGAAACATTGACCGGTCGCTGGTTCAGTTCATCCTTGCTGGACAGATAATTCCATGCCGACCACAGCGCTGGATCGCGTGGCAGCAGCGCCGCATCGGTATGCAGCACGGCCCGGTTCGCCTGGTAGCCGATGGCACCGAGCAGGCGGCGCTCCTGCGGCGATGCCGTATCGCCGAGAATCGTCTTCGCCTGATCGCTGTGGCACGCCAGCACGACCTGATCGAAGCGTTCAAGCGCGCCTGG
>NZ_JAEUOI010000153.1 GCF_016790145.1 Propionivibrio sp.
GCTCGGGCAAAGGCCTCGATCATTTCGAGCACGCTGTAGCCGCGCCCGGTGCCGATATTGACGGCCAGCAGACCTTCACGTGAGACCAGCGCGCGCAGTGCCGCAACATGGGCCAGCGCCAGATCGACGACATGGATGTAATCGCGAACACCGGTACCATCCGGGGTTGGATAGTCGTTGCCGAAAACGCGCAACTCGGGTAGTCGCCCCACGGCAACCTGGCTGACGAAGGGCATCAGATTGTTCGGAAGGCCATCGGGATCCTCGCCGATTTGGCCGCTGGGGTGCGCGCCGACCGGATTGAAATAGCGCAGCATCATGACTCGCCAGGTCGCATCGGCGCGACACAGATCGCGCAGGATCTCTTCAATCATCAGTTTGCTGCGCCCGTAGGGGTTGGTCGCCGAGAGCGGGAAATCCTCACGAATCGGTACCGTGTGCGGATCGCCATAGACCGTTGCCGACGAGCTGAAAACCAGCGTTTTGACGGCGAACTCGGCCATCGTTTCAAACAGCACAAGGCTGCCGTAAACATTGTTGTCGTAATAGGCGAGCGGCTTGGCAACGGATTCGCCAACCGCCTTGAGGCCGGCAAAATGAACTACGGCGCTGATCTCGTGGGCGGCAAACACGCTGCGCATGAAACTGCGCTCGCGTATATCGCCCTCGATCAGCGTCAGTGGCCGACCGGCGATCCGGGCGACGCGGCGCAGCGCTTCCGGGTGGGAGTTGGAAAAATTTTCGACGACCAGCGGCTCGTATCCCGCTGCCATGAACTCGATGCAGGCGTGGCTCCCGATGTAACCGCCGCCGCCGGTGATGAGAAGTTTCATTTTCGATTTCCTTGCTGGTAATGAATATGTTGCGAATTTGCTTTTAGTATCAGGTTAACCCATGGCTGAACCGTGTAACAGCGTGCAAGCACGACGAGCGTGCCACTTGCCGACTCTTCTCCGGGGTTATCCGTTTCAGCGCATTGAAGAGAACGGATTGTGCCGTATCTCCCCCGTTGATGCAGACAAATTGTTGAGAAGATTCATACAAATCTGATGAAAAACCGGCTAAGTCACCGGCTTGACACCTGATAGAAGCACCCATCAAGTACTGTGGCACCATGATTCGAATGGACTAGTCCGAGGCTCGACTGATTTTAATAGTCGACGGGTATGGTTTGATCAAGCTGGCGAAGGCCAGCCTTCTGCCCAATCAACTTCCCGGAGACGCCATGAAACCTGTCCGTACCCTGCTTACTGCAGCCATCGCTGCCCTTTCGCTGAATGCCCACGCCGTTACAGTACCGACTGATGGCAGTTGGTTCGAGTTTGATTTCGACGGAGCCGGTTCTTCACTTTATGACCTCAATACCCTGGAAAAAAGTTTTACTTTCAACCTTTCACAGTCAAGCATCCTGAGCGTTATTGATCTCGGATTCAGTGGAGACCGCTTCAACATTTCTGCCAATGGCGTTTCCCTCGGCCTGACTTCGGCACCGGTTGCCCAAGAAACAGAAGCGATCTTCGACATCGCCACTGCGTTGAACGACAGCCGTTTCAGCAAAGGCAACTGGAACCTCGCCGCCGGCAACTACACGATTACCGGTATCGCTACGGATTCACCGTATGGTGGCGGCTTCGGCTCGATGTCCGTCGTTGCCGTCCCCGAACCCGAATCCTGGGCCCTGCTGCTGGTCGGTCTCGGCATCGTCGGTACGATTGCCCGCCGCCGTTCCCTTGACGTCTGATACACAAGGAATCCGATGATGAAACTTACACTCATTGCTTCTCTTCTTGGCCTGGCCCTTAGCGCTGGCTGTGCTCATGCAGTCATAGCCGTACCGGTTTGCGCCGTGCCCAATGGACAGGCCGTGGTTACCATCGGCCACCTGCCCACCGGCGTGCCGAACCTCGACGCCGATGGCGCTGCCGGAACCAGCAAATGCACCATCAACGACCTGATCAAGGAAGAAGGCAGCTATGCCAGCCAGACAGCCTGGCTGGCGCATGTCAATGACGTGCTGACCAATCAGGTCAGCGCCGGTCTGCTCAACAGCGCCCAGGTTGCAGAGATTCAGGCTGCCGCAGCCGCTTACGACATCAAGCGCTATGCCCGTGTCAAGATCATCGGCTTCAACGACTTCCACGGCAACCTGCGTTCCCCCGGCTGCCTGATCAACTCCTGCACGGCTGGTACGCCCGGTGTCCCGGTCGGCGGCATCGACTACTTCGCCGGCTACATCGCTGCGATGCGCGCCAAGAATCTAGCCAATACCGTGATCCTTTCTGCCGGCGACCTGATCGGCGCCAGTCCGCTGGTTTCCGCACTCTTCCACGACGAAGGCACGATCGAGGCGATGAACCGCCTCGGCCTGCAGAACGATGGCAGCATCGCTTTCCGCCTCGATTACGATGCCGTGGGCAACCACGAATTCGACGAAGGCAAGGAGGAACTGAAGCGCATGCAGAATGGCGGCTGCCACCCGACCGACGCTCTCCACACCTGCCAGGGCGACGTGGTCGGTACGCCGAATCCCTTCGAAGGTGCCAAATTCAAGTTCCTGTCGGCCAACGTGGTCGAAACCGACACCGGCAAGACGCTGTTCCCGGCCTACCAGATCAAGATCGTCAATGGCGTTCGAATTGCCTTCATTGGCCTGGTACTGGAAGGTACGCCGACCATCGTCACCCCCACCGGCGTCGCCGGCCTCGAGTTCAAGGACGAAGCCGACTCGACCAACGCCCTGATCCGCCAGTTGCGCAACAGCGGTGTCGAAACCATCGTCGTCAGCATCCATGAAGGCGGTTTCCAGAGCGTCACCCCAAGCACGGTCGCCGGCTACAACAACTGCACCGGCTTCTCCGGCCCGATCCAGGACATCGTTGCCCGTCTCGACCCGGCCGTCAATCTTGTCGTCTCCGGCCACACCCACGCCGTCTACAACTGCGACCTGCCGATCGGCACCGCCGCGCCATTCAACACCGTCGGCAAGACGGTCAAGGTCACCAGCACCAACGCATTCGGCCGCGTCCTCACCGAAATCGACCTGACCATCGATCGCACCACGCGCAAACCGGTCGGCGTCTCGGCCTGGAATACCATCACCTTCCGCAACAACGCCGATATCGTGGCGAACGCCGGACTCAATAATCTGATTGCCAACTACGAAAACCTGACCACCCCGCTGGCCAACCGCGTCATTGGTTCGATCGCCGGCGATCTGCCGAACAGCGCCGATTCCGTCGGTCGCCAGAAGGCCGGCTTCGTCATCGCCGATTCGCAACTGGCAGCAACCGCACCGGCTCAGTTCGGCGGCGCCGTGGTGGCCTTCATGAATCCGGGCGGCGTGCGCAACCCCGGCTTCATCTACGCCCAGAGCGGCACCGAAGGCGACGGCAACGTCACCTACGGCGAAGCCTTCACCGTTCAGCCCTTCGGCAACAGCCTGGTCACAATGACCCTGACCGGCGCCCAGCTCAAGAACGTTCTTGAACAGCAATTCACCGGTTGTGGTACCCAGAACGCCAACCGCCTGATGCAGCCTTCCTCCAGCCTGACCTACGAGTTCACCCCGGTGTCCGGCTGGGTTTACACCAGTACTGCCGTCAAGAACACCGGCTGCAACTGGGTTAACACGGCAAGCATCAAGATCAACAACGTTCCGATCGATCTGGCGACCAGCTACCGCATTACCATGAACAACTTCATGGCCGACGGTGGCGACAACTACATCGAGTTCAAGAAGGGCACCAACCGCCTCGGCGGCGCTGTCGATATCGATGCTCTGGAGGCCTACTTCAAGGCTTACGGCGGCCCGGTGCCGGTGCCTGATTACACGGCGCAGCCACGGGTAACCCGCAACTGAGTCGTCAGTCGGAAGCATGGAAAAGGGGCGCTCCCGTGGCGCCCCTTGTTATTGGCGTTGATCAAAGCGCTCAATGGCTGTGAAAAAAGCTTCAACACGCGTCACGGCTGCGCGTATCTTCAAAGCCAAGAAAAACGGGGTCTACCGAATGATCTTCTGACATGCGCCGAAAGCCAAACGCTGTACAACGGGCGTGAAAAGAACTATCGAACTTGTCGCTGGCAAATGACTGCTTTAGTGTCAACTCTGCTGCAATCATCAGAAAGTGTTAAAACGCCATGATTCGTTTCAAATGTGACCCATCGTCGCTCGCGGCACGCGTCGCCCTGATCACTGGGGCCAATACGGGGATTGGACGCGTAACAGCACTGGAACTCGCGCGCAACGGCTTCCAAGTCTTCCTCGCCTGCAGGTCTTTGGAGCGCACTCAGCCGGTTCTTGACGAAATTCGTTCCGGGAACCCTGCCGCCGTCGCGGAGTGGATTCCGCTGGAATTGTCTGACTTTGAATCGGTACGAACGTGCGCCAAGGCTTTTCTCGAACGTCAACTGCCACTGCACCTGCTGGTAAACAATGCGGGGCTCGCAGGTGCCCGCGGACTCACAACGTCAGGCTTTGAGTTCATGTTCGGGGTGAACCACATGGGCCATTTCCTGCTCACGCAACTGCTACTTGAACGCCTCAAGGATAGCGCTCCGGCACGCATCGTCACAGTCGCCAGCCGGGCACATCTCCGGGTTCGTGGCATTGACTGGGATGCCGTGCGACAACCGACGGCCAGCGTGTTGTCCGTCAAGGAATATTGCGTCTCCAAGCTGGCCAATGTGCTGTTCAGCGCTAAACTCGGACGACATTTGCAGGGTACGGGCGTGGTGACCAGTTCCCTGCACCCCGGTGTGGTTGACTCCGACATTTGGCGCACGCTGCCATGGCCTTTCCGCGCACTGAACCGATTGCGCCTGGTGTCAGTGGAACAAGGCGCCAAAACCACCCTGCATTGCGCCCTGGCCGAAGGGGCCGCTTTAGAAACCGGCCTTTATTACTCCGACAGCAGGGCGATATTGCCGAGTGCGGCAGCGATGAACCTTGCGCTGGCCGACGAACTCTGGCAGCGCAGCCTGGACTGGAGCAGGTAAAGCGACCCATCTGCTTTTGCCCTCAATCCCTGCTGCTTTCCCTGGTTACTCGCGTATGCTTCCCGCGACGTGTAACTAGGCCAAGTAGGCTCAGACCTGCCAGCATCATGGCGTAGATTTCCGGCTCGGGAACAGGTGCAATACCAACTGTGAAATTGTCGAATCCGACCTGCGCGTTTGAGGTATCCATGCTCAACACAGCGAAATTGAATGTCGGACGTGTGTGAGGGGGATCAATGGCTGCTTGTCCATTCCCGATGAAGTAGATGATGTCTCCACTGGGTGTTTCTGCCGGGATCGTTGCCTTTCTACTACCCAAGTTACTGACCTGGATGGCATTGGACAATGATTCGCCGCTCCAAAGCGTCAAATTTGCGGTTCCTCCTGTTTCGCCCGCGTAATTGATCGCTGCAAAGTCAATGAAACTGACCGGCGTTTGGAATTGAATGACAAAGTAACCTGGCCCAGACGTGGCACTTTGAGAATTACCTTTCAGGAAATAGTGATCAACGACATAGTTACGCGGATTATCGAGTACTCCCGGTGCATTGCCATAGGTGCCGTGCGGATGGGTGAGGCCAAACTGACTGCTATTCGGATCAACCTGGCCAATGCGACTTTGCCATTGAATCTGATCAAGGCTGTTACCAAATCCGAACCGTGCCTGAGTGCTACCCAGACCAACCCAATTGCTTAGCTTTTGGCGATTGGTGAAGCCACTCTCGAAGTTCTCTTTGATGACCGTCAATTTATTCCCGGCGAGTACAGCCGCAGTCAGCAACCCGACTGCATCAAACTGGGCATTCTTGTCGAGATCAAAGAGGGAAGGGTTGGGGTCGTAGCTTTCATCCCCCCAATAGGCGTGCGCCGGGATCAAGAAAGTACTGAGAAAGGCAACTAGCAGGCAACTGCCAAACGATCGCATGATGCATCCTCGCTATAGAAAAACTCAGTGGATGACGGGCGTCGCCAAGTCGATGAATCAGGTTATATCGGCGCGGGAAACCCGCACCGAGACAATCGCAACTCTTGATTTTTACCTCAATTTTATTGCCGTGTGATGACAGCGGCGGGAGCGAAATATGAGCCATTGTGCTCACGATGAACGTATTGGACGGCTGTGCCTGCAGCAGATTATTCTGCTTGTGACTTCAATCGGTAGTGTTTACCGACCTTGGCTTTGGTGCAACATGCACGTAAGGTTTCAGTGCCAACTCCGAAAATCAGCGTAACAATGCTGCACGGGCCTCACGCAACCCAGGCTGGGACACTCGTCTGAGGTCGGGCGCATGGATCAGCGAAATGCTCAGCCAGACGGCAACGCTGAAGTAGAGCGACATCCAGACCACCTCGCTTCTCCAATGCTCCCATCGGTGCGATACCACCCAGCGCGTCGAGGCGTCGGAAATCCCTTGAGCAATGCTGAAATAGGATCGTCCGATGGCTTCATCGGCTAACCACCTTCCCCAATACATGGGTACGTCCACCAGAAACATGTAGGCAACATAGGCAACGCCCAATGCGCACAGAAACGACAGCATGAAGCGCAGCGCACGCTGACAATGCGGCCAGACTATGGCCAGACTGACGACCAGTGAAGCCGCACATAAACCCCAGAGCGTTTCCTCGACGACGTGGCCAATATTTGAAGTCGTCAGTACCGAATACCAGGAGAACACCTCTGCGATTGCGATCAACGGTACCAGTGCAAGCGATGCGATCCTGCCTGTGCGACATGCGCTACCTCGCGAGATCTCCGCTAGCAGCAGCGCCCATTGCGCGACGAAACAAAGCTCGGCAACGGTCGCCACGGAGCGCCCGACGATTACGCTGGATAACCAGGAATCTACCAACACCATTCTGGGCACATCAAATACAGGCAACGCCGAACGGAACGCACAGCCGAAAACATACCCGGCCGAAAGAACAATCTGCAACCGGCGCATGGCATACACTTCCGGGTGCAGGGTTCCACGTCGCCGTGAGAACACCAGTGCAGAGGCAGACCAGGCGAGGACGTTGAGGCCGCTTGCCAGACAGAGGAAAAACCACCAGAACGATACGTCGGTAATCATGGAGCGCCTCCTTCAGATGGATATCAAGGCGGGCAAAAATGCTTCCATTCAGGGGATCACAATCCGCGATGTCGCGGGACCGGTCCACGAACGCAGGTTCATGGCCAGGTCGAAGGCTGCTTCGCGTGTTTTGGTGGTCGTCCCGTCTTGATTGGCGTCAGCGCCTTGATGGCTTTGAACAGGGTGGCATCTGACTTCGCGGCGAATGACAGGAATGCTGCACGCAGCACCTCGCTCTTTTTTGCGGCAACACCCCCGGCCAGGCAACGCTGCTTGACCTCTGCAAGCAAGGCATACTCGGCGTCCGGCATGGTGAAGCTGTCGCGAATAAGCTTCGCCTTTTTCGGTTTGACTGCATTGGTGGATTTGGCTGCCGGAACAGGTTTCACGGCAGGCGACGGGGCCTTTTTCGGCGCGGCTTTTACTTCTTTTTTGGCTGGCCCCGTTTTAGCAGAATTCACCCTGGGCTTGGCTGCGGTCTTCCTGGCCGAAGCCTTGTGCGCCGTTTTTGCTGACGCCGGCTTTGACACAATAGCCGACTCAGGCTCATTTTCGGTTACTGACTTGATTATGCTTCCGGACATTGAAGTTTACTCCATACATCACTATAGGGAATAAACAGTATATAAGGTTTATAACTTTTTGCAACGGCCGGATGAAGTTGTGTGCCTGAATTTTATTGCCTAACGAGACTCCCTTGATTCATGACATGACCAAAGATAACCTGCATCCAGCAAGCAATGCTTATCGAAGGGCGCTTATGAGCACTCTTGAACTTGCCGGGTGGGGGCGTGTGCAGTCCGTTCTGAACGTTCGATTCAGGCCGGCTGTCGGGCGCGCTGAAGCGCCGCGTCAATATCGACTTCGTCAATCTGCGGTGCGTCAAGGAAGCGCTGGGCGAAGCGCAGGTGGACACCCGTGCGCAGGAATAGCTCGAACAGGTCAGGGTCAAGGTGCCCGATGCGCACGTAGTCGGCCAGCAGGCCGACCGACTCCGAAAGCCGCTTGCCGGGCTTGTAGGGGCGATCGGACGCGGTGAGCGCCTCAAAGATGTCGGCGATGGCCATGATGCGCGCCTGCACGGACATTGCATCGGCATGCAGCCCGCGCGGGTAGCCGCTGCCATCGAGATGCTCGTGGTGGTTGCCGGCGATGTCGGGAACATTCTTCAGGTAGTCCGGGAAGGGCAGTCCACGCAGCATGATGATGGTCTGGACAATGTGGTTGTTGATGAGGAAACGTTCCTCGTCGGTCAGTGTGCCACGGCTGACCGACAGGCAGTGCACTTCGCCGAGGTCGAGACGGTAGGCGGGTGCCTTGAGCCCGAGGTCTTGCGGCAGCTCGCTGACAGTCTGGTGCAGGATGCGGTGATCTTCGCGGTCGGCAAGCAGCGACTCGAGCGTTGGTAGCGTCGGCGCCGGCAGGCGCTCCTTGCGCCGCATCTCGATCGGAGAGATGCCTAGCCGGTCGTCGAGGGTGCGCCGCCAGGTGCGGCCAGCGATCAGCCTGAGCCGCGCCCTGGATTCCTCGGAAAGAATTTCGCCACCGATATTGCAGGCGGCGACAAATGCGAAGTCCGCATCAAGTGAAGTCAGTTCAGCGTTACGCAAAGCGCGCAACGCCGACTCGTCGCCACCTTCGGCGATTCCACGCCAGTAGCTGATTTCGGCATCGCGCTTGAGTACCTCGAAACGCGTGCGCACCTCGTGGATGCGGTCGCTCAGGGTTTCCAGCTTGGTCGCCTTGTCGACCACGAATTCGGGGGTCGTCAACTTGCCGCAATCGTGCAGCCAGGCGGCGATATTCAGGGTTTCCCACTCGGACTCGCTCAAGGCGAAATCGCGGAACGGACCGCTGTCCGCCTGACAGGCCGCTTCGGCGAGCATCAGTGCCAGTTCCGGAACGCGCTGGCAGTGCCCTCCGGTATAGGGCGACTTGGCGTCAATGGCCCCGGCCATGACTTTGATGATTGAATTGAGCAATGCCTTCTGCGCCTGCATCAGCCGCTGATTGTCGATGGCCACGGCCAGCGTACCGGAAAGGGCATTGACGAAAGCAGCCTGCTCGCTACTGAAAGCCGCTTCATTCGCTGACTTGGTCAGGAAGAGTACACCGATGGTCTGGCCTTCACGGTTGCCCAGCGGAACGGTCAGGTAGTCAACGCTCTGGCCGGGAAAGCGTGCTCCTACCCATTCGAGCCCGGCGGGAAGCCAGGCGGCATGGAGCTGGCCGGAGCGCATTGTTCCAACATGACAGGCGCCGCATAGTGGATGCTCGAAGTCCCGATCAACCAGCGCTACCGCCGGTGGTGCGTTGATGAGTTGGGCCAGGTCCACGTTCTGCCAGGCGGCGGGATGCAACTCGCCACCACCGCCATCCATAAGATAAACGGCGCCCGCATCGGCACGTGCGCTGGCGACTGTCTGGCTGATCAGACCGTCGAGCAGGCGCTGGAAATGGCGCTCAGCGGACAACTGCGAGGCAATTTCAAGAAACTGGCGGATCGTCGAGCGCATCCCGGACATCGCCTGTGCGAGGTCGTCGACTTCGAGCACGAAGGATCGCGCATCGCGTCCGTCGAAATTGAAGTGGCGAATGGCACGCGCGTCCGCCGAAAGATGTCTCAGGCTGAGCGAAACGCGGCGGGCGATCCACCACGTCGCCGGCACCGCAACCAGCAGCACGGCAAGCATCGACAACAGGGCATACTGCCGCAAGTTTTTCACTCCGGCCAGCAGTTCGTCGTGGGGCGCCGCCATGACGAGGAACAGCGGTTCTCCGTCGTTGAGTTCGGACGCGACAAGCAGCGTTTCCCAATCGCGTCCTGCGCTGGTCAGCGTCCGGGTGCGGCTGGCTACCCCATCGGATAAGGTTTGCGCCAGGATGGGCATGTCCATGCCGGCCAGTGTTGGCAGTTTCAGTGGCGTATCATTACCATTCGCCCAGGCGCCATGCGAGGCGGCGAGTACCTGGCCGGCGCGATCCGTCAAGGCCAGTTGCGCAGATGGCGAGGGCCGCTGGCGTGACAGGGAAGCCGAAAGATCCTTCAACGCCAGGTCGGCCCCGACGACAGCCTTGCCGTCCGGCGTCGCCTGGGCGATGGCAAAGCCGATTTCCCGCGATTCGAGCGTGAAGGCAGTGGTTCGAAGCAGGCCGGGGTGTTTCAGTGCAGCGCCAAACCAGGGCAACTCGTTGGCGCTGTGCCTGACGCTGGCACGTGTAGATAACAGTGCCAGCTCCTCGTCGTAGAAGCGGACACTGTCGCTATGCTTGCCCGGCGTCGTGATCCGTACCATGTAGGCCGAGCCATCGGGCGCCTGTTCCGCGCGCCGCACGGCGGCGAAGTCCAGCCGGCGGACGGAAAATAACCCGCCATCGGCGAAGCCGACGTAAATTGCCGAGAGCATGGGTGTCATATCCAGGGCAAGACGGATCATCGGCAGACTGGCTAATTGTCCCTGCGGGCCACCGTCGCTGGCGTTCGGGCGCTGTGCAAGAAGCGCGACCAGCGTGCGGATCGGCTCGTGGCCGGCGCGCAATTCGGACAGTGT
>NZ_JAEUOI010000156.1 GCF_016790145.1 Propionivibrio sp.
TGTGCAGCCTTATCGCGCAGCGTCAGGTGGACCGATGGGTTGGGCGTCTACGAGCAGACATCGCACATCCGCTCATTGGCCCGAACAGGAAACTGCTCGCCACATTTCTCGCAAACTCGGCGAAGCTCGGCCTCACAGTGACCGGAGAGTTGGCAGCGCTCGTGAATCCCGACAAATATTTTATTCAGAAATCGCATAGCGAATTCTGTTGGAGTACTGTCCTCATGAAGCTCGACGTGAACAATGCCTTCTGACTGGGCCACCTTCTCGGCACCGGATTGAAAGCCTAACGGGCTCACCAAAATTCCGGCCTGGGCACATGTGTCAATAATTCGATAAGCAAGGCCATCGAGTTGTTCTTGATCCTGCTTCGAGGTAGTGTGTCTTCGGCACTCGATAATCACAAACGCTTCAGTGCCCTGACATATTCCTTTTGCGTCAATCGTCCAATCAGTTCCCGAGCGTACTCCGGGGATCGACTGCTTTCCCTCCACCCGCGATAAACCGAAATGCTCCGAAAAATTGCCAAGCAAGTACGCTGCGACTTCCTCGTAGGTTTGCCACTTCGAATCAGCCATATCGCGTTTCCTGAGACGCACAACGTAAAATTGAGGGGCAGCCCGCTTCTGTGGGGTAATGGGGGACAGCATCGCACAGTATTTCTCACAAGCAAGAATGCGAAGCTGAACCTTTTAGCTCTGTTCGGGATTCACGGATCGCCGTAAGGCGAGACTTGAACAATCCCCGCGGAGGTTTGTGGAATTTCACAAGAAAATCCGTGCTTGGCACCTTTGATTCCGCGTAATTGAGCCTGGCCCTTTTTTGCTTTTTTGTAAGCGATTGCCGTGCTTCAGTATTCTGTCTTGACTATGTGGTCCACTTTACTTATTATGGCATTGGGTTTAAGTTGAACTGACCGATTGACACTCGGAATGGGGCGCAACGTCTTCTCCTCCGGCCTTTGGCGCGAACAGGAAGCCGCCTTTTGCGCGCAATGCCTCATGGCTGTCAACAAAGAAGTATTTGCCGCGAAATTGATCCAGGACACACGGAAGGGAATACCATGTTGCGCAAGACACTTGCTTGTTGCCTGCTGTGTGCGGTTGCTCCAGTTCACGCTGCAACTTCCTACGCAATCGACCCGGCACACAGTTATGTCAGCAGCTATGCTCCAGTTTGGACAAACGAGGGTCCAGCCGATGCCGGCGTGGTCTCGTTGCCGGGAGAAGTCGTTGTGCCTTTGGCCTACTATTGGCGGTTGGACTGGCAACCTGTCAATCACAACATTTCCGGGTCCTTCGAGGCTGAGGTCATCTATTCGCCGTTCCACCCGGAGCTTAGTCGGCTCCAGTTAAGCAATATCAAGGTAGTCACCGACGCGCCGACTGCTGCGGGTTTCAGCTTGCCATACCAGTTGTCGATAACGGGCGGGGGTGCACTGCACATTTCCAATCGCGTCTGCGATGACGATGGCTTCTACTCGCCCGGCTATGCCTCTTGTTCAGGCGGTAACATCGGTCCCGTAACCACTCATTCGGGTACATTTGGCGCTGGCCAAATTGCGATGACCGGGGGAAAGCCCCCTGATTTGATGCTTACCAGTCTGACCCGGAGTGCCGAAATGCCGCCAGCGGTCACAGACTATTCGCCGGTCGCCGGAGCCTACGCCTACTCCATTCAAGCCACCGCGGTTCCGGAACCGGGAAGCGGCTTGATGATGCTCGGCGGCTTGGGTGTCCTTGCGTTGTACCTGCGTCGTCAGACGAATAGGGAGCGGCAACAGGCAATCTGTTGAGTCACATGCCATTGGGGTCAGGGACATTTCCTTTTCCATTTCCGTTTGCCTCCTGAAATCCAAGAAAAGTAATTTACATTGAAATCTTTTTCCCCCTGTAAATCCTTGCGTTGAATCCATCAGCAGGAAGTGCCTCAAGGCCTTTCCAAGACTGCGTTTTACCGATTTATCACCAGATTTTTACCAGTCAGTTTTCATGCGGCTGGTTTTGCAGGAATTTCCATCAATGCACCGTACACACCATACATGGATCGAAACTGCGCACCACATGATGAACTACCGCCGGTATAGCCTCGTCGGCGGTGGCCGGCAAACCGGCGAGTGCCTGTTCCAGCGCGCCCGCCTGCCCCTGCGCGTCGCGCGGTGAAAAATTCCAGGTGGTGGGCGCGATGATCTGGTAGCTGTGGATGCGTCCGCGCCTGACGCTCAGCCAGTGGCCGAGCGATCCGCGGGCGGCTTCGACGAGGCCGGCGCCGGTGCTTTCATCGGCGGGATTTCCGGGAATGCACCACGGCTCGCCGGGGGTGATTTCGCTTAGCCAGCGCTCCATCGCCGGGATCACCAGCGCCAGTTCGAGCAGGCGCGCGACCACCCTGGCGGCGACGCTGCCGCCGACGACCTGCACCATGTCGCGGGCGAGCGGATGGGCGGCGACCATCTGCCGCGCCAGCGCACCGGTTTCAACGACCTGCCCTGCCAGACGCGGCGCCTTGCACCAGGAGTAGGCCCCCGGTTTCTCGGCCATCGGCAGGGTGCCGCCGCTGGCCGGATGTTGCGGCAAAGCGGCGGCAATATACCAGGCATGCGAGATGTCTTCGCTGATCGCGCCGGAGTCGAACGGCAGGAGTTGTCCATCCCACAACCCGGCAGGAAACAGGCGTCCCGCCGTCTCCGGGTAACAGCCGTAGCTCATGAAAAGCTCGGTGCCGCGCCCCAGATGCCACAGGTCGAGATCGTCGGCGATGCGCAGGAAAAGGCGCAGATCGCCGCCGCCGGAACGCTGCTGCCAGGCACTTAGTTCGTTCCGGCTGGACAAGCCGGCCACCTCTACAAGCGTGCTGCCAAAGGTCACGTTTTCGAGAAAGTTGCGGAAGTCGCGCAGGATGCGATGCAGGCGGAAAATCTCCGTGCTTTGCAGCGGGCGCGTTGAACCACCGGGCTGAACGGCCAGGGTATGCGGCCATTTGCCGGCGAGCAGACCCATCATCTGCATGAAACGCGCGCGCGCCGGCAGCATTTCGTTCGGCGCCGTGCCGACGGTGGCGCGAAAGCGCTCGACGGTAGCCGCATGCCAGGCTTTGCCGGCATAGTCGCCCCGCGCAAAATCCGGCATGAAAAATAGATAGAAGTGCGTCAGATGGTCGGCCAGGTTCTCGGTGGCCAGCGTCAGATTGGCGGCCAGGCGGCCGTTGGGCGGCGCGACGATTCCCGCCGCATCGGCCAGCGCCAGTGCCGACGCCGCCGACTGGGCCACCGAGCAGATGCCGCAGATGCGCGGCACCAGCGTCAGGGCATCGGCTGGCATCTTGCCCTGCAAAATCTGTTCGAAGCCACGGTACAGCGGGGAGTTGACGTAGGCGGCGGCAATCCGGCCGGCTTCGATGTCAAGGGTGATTTCAAGATCGCCCTCGACCCGGTTGAAGGGCCCCACGACGCGCCGCGTGTTCATTTGCGGCCACGCTTGACGGGCGGCGTACGCTTCAGATGGTCGGCCCTGGCGTTCTCGCGCACGCGCGCCGGTGAGATAAATGGAGTCAGCATCGCACAGCATCTCTCAAAAGAAATAATTGCGTCCCATGACTACGTGACTGCCTGACTGGCGAAGTTTCTCGAACCCCAAGCGCTCCAGCGCCTTGACGATTGCAAGGCCCGAAATGTAGGGTAGCTTAGGCATGGGCAGGTACGCTAAACGTGGTTACCAGCGGATGACCTTGAAAATGGATCGGGAACTCTGTCAGATAAAGCGCCGTGGCTTCTTGCAAATTTGAGATAGCTTCCTCGACGGTTTCACCCTGGGTAGTGGTACCAGTTTCAGGGTTCAACGCGATATAGCCCCCTTCTTCGGCGGGAGTAAGTACTGCGGTCAATTCCATTATGAATTCCTTTCAGAAAGTGCCATTGTCGCGCGTTTCGGCCTAGGGTGCCCATCGTTCAAGGCGAGGGACGCGAAGCGGCTTTATCGCACGGCGCCCCCTGCACCGCAGGGTTGGGCACCTCGTCAGCCATGACCAGCTTCGGCATGCAACTTCAGCCCAAGTGCACCGATGACTTTAAGGATGGTGTCGAAGTCAGGGCTACGATCACCGGAGAGCGCTTTGTAAAGACTTTCGCGAGACAGTCCGGCATCGCGCGCGACCTGTGACATGCCCTTGGCACGAGCAATATCGCCAAGTGCTTTGGCAATGAATGCAGCATCCCCGTCGGCCTCTTCAAGGCAGGCTTCAAGATAAGCGGCCATTTCCTCTGGGGTTCTGAGGTGCTCGGCGACGTCATAGCGAGTGGTAAGGGTCTTGGTCATGGTTGCTACTCCGAAAGATTACGTGCGAGGCGCAATGCTGCATTGATGTCCTTGGCTTGGGTAGTCTTGTCTCCACCAGCCAACAGAATGATCAGCTCTCGCCCCCGCTTCTTGAAATACACCCGGTAACCGGGACCGTAGTCGATTCGCAACACCGAGAAACCTTCGCCAACCGACTCGACATCTCCGGGGTTTCCAGCGGCGAGCCGTTCGATCCTTACCGGACGCGCGCTCTCGCCTGGAGGTCGCGCAAGTCGTCGAGCCACCGAACGAAGAGAACGGTATTGCGAATTTCAATCACGGCGCAAATGTAGCCCAATGGCTACACCTTGTCAATGCCATAGGCGCCGCCCTCAGGACCGCCCTCGACCCGGTTGAAGGGCCCCACGACGCGCCGCGAGGTCATTTTCGGCCACGCTTGACGGACGGCGTACGCTTCAGATGGTCGACCCTGGCGTTCTCGCGAACGCGTGCCGGTGTTGCCGACTTGGAGAGGGCGGCAAGCGCCACGAACCAGGCCTTCGGCATATCGGAGGGCAGGCCGATGGGAATGCCGGCAATCTTCGGGGTGGTTTCAAAAGGATGGCCGGGCTCCTCAAAACCCGGATCGGTACAGCGGATGCAGGCAAAACCGCCACGCAGGCAGGAGCCCTGGCCATTCCACAGCCGCTGGTTGCAATCGGCATGGGCTTGCGTTCCCTTGCAACCCAGTTGCTCCATCAGGCAGCCCTGGTCGGAGTGCTTGCCCGCGCTGGCCTTGTACTCGTAATACTCGTTGCGCGGGCAGCCGTGATGCACCAGTTGGTCGGCATAAAAACGCGGCCGCCCGTAGTCGTCGAGATCGAGCGCGCCAAGCTGGCCGTGCGCCAGTAGCGCCAGCGTTTCGGTGATCCAGTCCGGATGCGGCGGACAGCCGGAAATGTTGATTACCGGCAGTCCCGAGGGATCGCGAAAGTGGGGGCCGAGCAGGCCGCCGTCGAGTTCGCCATCGTATTGCAGGCCACAGGCATCGGTCGGATTGACACCGGCCGCGGTGACCCCGCCATAAGCCGAACAGGTGCCGACGGCAACGACATGCCGCGCCCGTCCGGCGATCTGCCGGACCCACTCGGCCATCGACTGGCGACCACCGCCAAAGCGATGATAAGCACCGCTGCCCTGCGGCCCGCGCAGCAGCGAACCTTCGACGCACAGGACATCGACGGCACGGCGACCGTCGGCACACTCGGCGATCAACTCGCGCGCCTCGTCGACTCCGGCTTCGGAAACGCTGGGATGCCAGAGCAGCTCGACCCCCTCGTCGGCCAGCACCTGGAACAGCGGGCCATGCTCGTAACCGAGCCAGGACAGTGTGCAGCCGCCACAGCCGCCCGATTGCAACCAGAGCAGATTCATGCTTCCTCCAGTCCAAGACGCGTCAGCTTCATGCGCAAGCCGAGGCGGGTCAGCCCCAGTTCGTCGGCGACGCGCGTCTTGTTGCCCTTGTGCCGCGCCATCGCAGCGCGGATGAGCTGCTCCTCAAGGCGTTCCAGTTGATGCTTGAGCAAACCGGACTCCCCCTCAAGGTTAGCCGTCGGCTGGGCGGGAGATTTCACCGGCAGGCGTAGCCGGAGTGAAAGCAGTTCGGCACCCAATACGGGGCCGTCGCCGAGCGCCTGCGCCCGGCGCACTTCGTTTTGCAGCTCGCGTACATTGCCTGGCCAGGCATAAGCGAGCAGGCACTGCATCGCCTCGTCCGATAGCCGCTGCTCGCTCTGCGCCGATCTTTTGAGCAGTTCGTCGGCAATCAGCGGGATGTCCTGTGGCCGTTCGCGCAACGCCGGCATATACAGCGTCATGCCGGCGATGCGGTAATACAGATCCTCGCGGAAGCGGCCGCTGGCGACATCGGCATCCAGATCGCGATTGGTGGCGGCGATGATACGCACGTCCACGGCGACCGGTCGCGGGCTGCCGAGCGGGCGGACCTCGCCTTCCTGCAGGGCGCGCAGCAGCTTGACCTGAAACGCCGGCGAGGTCTCGCCGATTTCATCGAGGAACAGCGTGCCGCCGTCGGCTTGCTGAAACAGCCCGATGCGATCTTCGGTGGCCCCGGTAAAGGCACCGCGTTTGTGGCCGAAGAGCTCGCCTTCGAGCAGTGTGTCGGGCAGCGCGCTACAGTTTTCCACCACGAAAGAACGTTCCGCACGCGGGCTCGCGTAGTGAATGGCACGCGCCAGCAATTCCTTGCCGGTACCCGAATCGCCGGTGATCAGTACCGACAGGTCGTGTCGGGCGATTTTTTTTGCCAGCTCGCAGACCTCGTTCAGCGGACTGTCGGCAGCACGCGTCAGGCGCTCGAAACCGGCCTGCGCCTTGGCCTGGATGCGCCGGCCGGCGACCTGGCGCGCCAGATATTCGGGGCTGTCGCGCAGTTCCAGCGACAGACGCTGATTCTCCTGCTGCAGGCGCCACAGGTCGGCCGCACTCTTCAGGGTCAACAGCAACTGGTCGGCATGCCAGGGCTTCATCAGGTATTGCCAGATGCCGGCTTCGTTGATTCCGGCGATGATGTCTTCGGCATCGGTATACCCCGACAGAATCAGACGCACGGTGTCCGGCCACTGGTCGCGCACCGAACGCAGGAAGTCCACCCCGGAGGTGCCGGGCATGCGCTGGTCGGAGAGCACGATGTGCACGAACTCGCGTTCCATCACGGCAATGCCCTCCTCGGCCGAGGCGGCGGTGAATACCGTGAAGTCTTCTTCCAGCGTGCGCCGCAGCGTTTCCTGCGAGCGCGGTTCGTCGTCGACCACCAGAACGGACAAGGGGGCGCGCAGGGTCATGGGATGCTCCAGCCGAGTTCGCGATGTCGCGCCAGATGACGCGGCGTCCACGACGCTGGCGTCTTGCGAACGAAATGATGGCGGGCGATGTGATAACTCGGGTCAAAGCCGTAAAAATTGCGCCGCATGTGCGACAACTCCTCCTCGCGATAGGCGGCCAGCGGCTTGGCCGCTTCGTCGCGCGCCCGTGCCGCGCACTTCGCGGAGATCTTCGCGGCAAAGTCAGGGGCGGCCGCGAGTTCGGCGGCACGACGTTCCACTTCCTTACGAAAGGCTGGTATGTCACCGGCCAGGCAGGCATCGGTTAAGCCAATCTCCAGCGCCCGCTGTGCGGTCAGAGGTTGCCGGTCGCGCATGATGGCGCCTGCCGCATCGGCACCGACCCGGCGCGGCAGCAGGTAGGTCCAGTATTCCGAGCCAAAGAGATTGCCCATGTTCTTGTAATGCGGATTGAGTATCACCGCCGCGCGCGCCCAGACGAAATCGGCTGCCCGCGCCAGGAAGCAGCCGCCGGCACCGGTGTTGCCGCCGAGCGCGGCGACGGTGAGCTGCTGCCCGCTGCCAATCAGTTCGAGTGCCAGATCGTTCATGGCGTTGATGTTACGCCAGGATTCGTCGGCTGCCGAGCCCTCGCCCAGACTGGCGGCCTCGATCACGTTGAGGTGGATGCCGTTCGACCAGAAATCGGCACCGCCCATGAGCACCAGAATCCGCAGCGGACGCTGCCTGGCCCACACCAGCGCCGAACGCAAGCGTTGGCAGTGCGCGGTGGACATCGCGCCATTGTAGAACTCGAAATGCAGGAAGCCGACGGCACCACTTTCTTCGTAGGCGATGTCCTGCCAGGTAGCAGAACCGGCGCGCCACCAGCTTTCCAGCGGCGCCTCCGGCACTGACCTGGATTCGCTGTCGAAGGCCAGGGTCGCCGGCAACTTGATGCTGCCGGCACGCTTGACGTGGCCGATCCACACGGCGCCATCGCGCGTTGCCCGCAGCAGGGCCGTCTCGCGGCGGGCGATGACGGCGCCCGGCTCGCCGCGCAGGGTGGCCTCCGGCCAGGCGTCGAATAAATGGCATGGCTGACCAAACAGGCTGTCGGCGACACCGGGGAATCCGTCGGCGGCAGCGATCTTGCGCAATACCGTCGTGCTGTCGTCATGACGCCAGTCAATGGCGCGCCCGGCCTGCGGCAGCAGCGGCCGCCACTGGCTGACTAGGGGACGTTGCGGCTGGAAGCCAGATTGCGCTACGCGCTGTACCGCCTGCAAGACCGCAGTGCACGCGGCCTGCGTCACTTCGTTGCGGTAAATGCTCGATTTCTTTGCCGCCCGCATCGGAAAACTGGCGCTGGCCCACACCGGGCCGGCATCCATTTCCGCCTCGGCCTGCAGCACGGTGACTCCCCACTCAGCAACGCCGGCCTGAATCGCCCAGTCGAGCGCCGAGGGGCCGCGGTCGCCGACGACGCCGGGATGAACGATGAGGCACAGGTGCCGCGACCAGACAGATTCGGGGATCGCCCGGCGCAGGTAGGGCGCAACGATCAGCTCCGGTCGAAACAGCATCACCGCTTCCTCGGTGACCGTATCGGCGATATCGAATTCGATGGATATGTCATGCCCGCGCAGCCGCAGTTCGGCGGCAAGACGTTGCGTCAGGCTGTTGAAGGCGTGCGTGAGCAGCAAAATACGCATCACATGCTCATCAGCAGATACGCGGCAACTGATCGCCGACCAGCCAGTCGACAATGCGCCGGCCGCCAAAGGCGGTGGTCAGTTGCACGAAATGATGCGCGTCGTCGATCACCTCGCCGATCAGCGCCGCATCGCGCCCGAGCGGATGCGCGTGCATCGTCGCCAGCAGGCGTTCGCCATCGGCAGCGGCACAGATGGCAATCAGCTTGCCCTCGTTGGCCACGCAGAGCGGATCGAGACCAAGAAATTCGCAGGCGGCGGCAACCACCGGTTTCAGCGGAATCGCCTTCTCGTGCAACATCATGCCGACGCCCGACTGGCTGGCGATTTCATTCAGCGTCGCCGCCAGGCCACCGCGTGTCGGGTCGCGCAGGCAGCGAATGTCGGCCCCGGTGGCCAGCAAGGCGGCGATCAGGCCATGCAGCGCGGCACTGTCGGATTCGATCGCGGCGTCGAAAGAAAGATTCTCGCGCTTGCTCATGATCGCCACGCCGTGATCGCCGAGCGAGCCGGAAACCAGCACCCGGTCACCGGGCCGCGCCCGGCTGCCGCCGAGTTGAAGACCATCCGGCAGGACACCGACGCCGGTGGTGGTGATGAACACACCGTCGCCCTTGCCGCGCTCGACCACCTTGGTATCGCCGGTCACCACCGGCACGCCCGCCGCGCGCGCCGCGTTGGCCATCGATTCGACGATACGCGCCAGATCGTTCAGCGCAAAGCCCTCTTCGAGGATAAAGCCCGCCGCCAGATAAAGCGGGGTGGCGCCCATCACCGCCACGTCGTTGATCGTGCCATGCACCGAGAGGCTGCCAATGTCGCCGCCCGGAAAGAACAGCGGCGACACCACATGGCAATCGGTGGACATCACCAGCCGGCCGGGCTTGCCGGCAATGCTCGGCACCGGCAGGACGGCACCATCGTTGCCCTGGCCGAGATACTCGTTGCCGAGATGCCTGGCAAACAGTTCGGCGATCAGTTGCACCATCGCCCGCCCACCCGACCCATGCGTCAGATCGACGCGGCCATGCTTCAGATCAAGCGGGCGGACGTAGGCGCTTCTGATTTCTCTGACTTCGCCCATCAGTTCATCTCCTGGTAGCGCTGGTTCTTCCAGCGCAATGTGACTGAAAGGAATGCAGGGTACTCTGGCTTACACCGAAACCTGCCCGGTTTCCCTGAAGCGGCCGTAGCTGTAATGCGCAGCGCATGCCCCCTCGCTGCTCACCATGCAGGAGCCGACCGGATTCTCCGGGGTGCATACCGTGCCGAAAATCTTGCAATCCTGCGGCCGCTTGACGCCGCGCAGAATGGCGCCGCATTCGCAGGCCTTGTTGTCGGGCACCGAGCGGTAGTCGAGTTTAAAGCGCCGCTCGGCGTCGAATTGCGCATAGTTCCGGCGAATCCTCAGCGCCGAATAGGGCACCACCGAAAGACCGCGCCATTCAAACTCGCGACGCAGCTCAAAGACCTCGGCGACGCGATCCTGCGCCTTGAGATTGCCCTCGCGAGTGACGGCCCGCGAGAATTCGTTTTCCACCTCGGCACGCCCTTCATTGACTTGACGCACCAACATCAGGATCGCCTGCATGACGTCGAGCGGCTCAAAACCGGCAATCACCACCGGCTTGCGATACTCCTCGGCAAAGAACTCGTAGGGCCGGCTGCCAATCACCGTAGACACATGCGCCGGACCGATGAAGCCGTCGATCGGCACGCTTCCCCACTGCCGTACTTCGGGCGATTCGAGAATGGTACCGATGGCCGCCGGCGTCAGCACATGGCAGCACAGTACGCTGAAATTGCCAAGCTGTTCGCGCTGCGCCTGCTGGATCGCCAGCGCCGTCGGCGGCGTCGTGGTTTCAAAGCCGATGGCAAAGAAGACCACTTCACGCTGCGGGTTGTCACGCGCGATCTGCAGGGCGTCGAGCGTCGAGTAGACCATGCGGATATCCCCTCCACGAGCCTTGGCCTTCATCAGCGAAAGGCCGTCGGAAGCCGGCACGCGCAGTGTGTCGCCGTAAGTACACAGAATCACTTGCTGCTGCAAGGCCAGATTGATCGCCATATCTACACGCCCGATCGGCAGCACGCAGACCGGACAGCCCGGCCCATGCACTAGGCGCACGCTATCCGGCAGCAAGTCGCTCAGGCCATAGCGCGAGATAGCGTGGGTATGGCCGCCGCAGAACTCCATGAAGCTGTAACGGCGAAACGGTTCAACGAGTGCCGAAATCTTGCCGGCCAGCGTTTGCGCAAGCTCGCCATCGCGGAATTCGTCAATGAATTTCACGACGCCGCCAGCTCGCTCTCATCGATCGCTGCAAAAAGCGCCAGCGTCTTCTCCGCCTCGTCGGGGTCGAGTTTCGACAGCGCATAGCCGACATGCAGGATCACAAAATCGCCGATGTTCACCTCATCGAGCAGCGCCAGCGATATTTCCTTGCGCACTCCACCGAGATCGACAATGGCCGTATCGCCGGCACCGAGTTCAATGACTTTGACGGGGAGAGCAAGGCACATTTCACGACTCCAAGGATTCAATCGCCACCCAGGCTTGCCCAAGAGCGATGCCAGCATCGCCGGGTGACAGGCTTAGCGGCGCAAGCACGATCATACCGCGTTGCTCAAGGCTTTGCCGTAGTCCGGCGAATAGCAGGGCATTAAAAAAACAGCCGCCGCCAAAAGCCACCGTGCTCAGGCCGCTCGATTGTGCGGCTTTCCCAACCCACTCGGCCAGGGCGGCCACCAACGTGGCATGAAAACGGGCCGCCTGCAGGTCGACCTCGTCCGCGCCCTCCAGTTGCGCCAGGACAGGCAGCAGATCGAGCTGCCCTTCCTGGCCAATTATCCAGCCGCCGTCAAGCGCGGGCGGCCAGCCCTGCCTCTCGATGTGGCGCGTTGCCGCCTGTTCCAGCAGGATCGCCGCCTGCGCCTCGTACTGCATGTGCGTACATAGGCCGAGCAAGCCGGCGGCGGCATCGAAGACGCGGCCCATGCTCGAGGTGCGCGGGCAATTGATGTTGCGTTCGAGCATGGTGGCCAGCGTGTCGGCAGCGGCTCCCGGGAAGCGTGCACCGATTTCGGCCTGGCGGCCCTGCGCATGCAGGACGGCGGTCGCCATGCGCCAGGGTTCGCGGGCGGCACGATCGCCGCCGGGCAAAGGCAAGAGCCGCAGATGACCCAGGCGCTGGCAATGCGCGCCCTGCACCGATAACAATTCGCCGCCCCACGCCGTGCCATCCGGCCCGAGACCGACGCCGTCAAGGGCCAGACCGAGCAGCGGGGCACGCCGGCCATGCTCGGCGCAGACGGCGGCGATGTGGGCATGATGATGCGCGACGGCGACGCTCGGCAGTACGTGCCTAGCGGCAAAGGCAATCGCGGCGCGCGTGCTGTAGTAATCCGGATGCAGGTCGTGCGCGACGACATCCGGTTTGACTTCCAGCAGGTCGAGCATTCGCTCAAGCGTTTCGTCGAAGAAGTCGCAGGTTGCGGCATTATCGAGATCGCCGATGTGCGGCGACAGGAACGCTTCGTTGCCACGGGTGACGCAAATGCTGCTTTTCAGATGCGCACCGAAGGCCAGCACTGAAGGCCCGGCGTGTGCCAGCGGGATCGCTGCCGACGAGTAACCCCGGCTGCGCCGGATGAATTGCGTTGTCTGTCCCTGAGTGCGCAGCACGCTGTCGTCACAGCGGCAAACGATGTCGCGATCATGATCGAGAATGGCATCGGCAATTCCGGCCAGACGGGTCCGGGCTTCGGCACCGGTGCGCACGATCGGCTCGTCGCCAGGGTTGGCGCTGGTCATCACCAGAAGCAGATCCTGCGCTGCCGCCAGCCACTCGCTGCCGCCCGGCCGGCCTGCCGCTTCATGGAAGAGCAGAAAGTGGATCGGTGTCGTCGGCAACATGGCGCCCAGCCAGAGCAGACTGGGAGCCACCCCCGGCAAAGCAGACGCGCCTGCCGGCTGAGTGCGCAGCAGCACGACCGGGCGCTCGCGGCTTTCCAGCAGCGCCTGTTCCTGAAGCGAACTTATGGCGTAGGGCGCCAGACTGGCGACGTTCGCTGCCATCACGGCAAAGGGCTTGGCTTCGCGGTTCTTGCGCCAGCGCAATTGTTCCACCGCTTCGGCGTTGCGCGCGTCGCAGGCGAGATGGAAGCCGCCGAGACCCTTGATGGCGACGATTGCTCCCGACTGCAACAGGTGCAGGGTCGCCGCAATCGGGTCGCCGGCGATGGCCTCTCCGTGCGCATCGAGCAGCGACAGGCGGGGGCCGCAGAGCGGGCAACAGGTGGTTTCGGCATGAAAGCGACGGTTGGCCGGCGAGCCGTATTCAATGGCGCAGTCAGGACAAAGCGGGAACGGCGCCAGACTGGTTTGCGGCCGGTCGTAGGGCAGCGCACGGGTCACCGTATAGCGCGGGCCGCAGTGCGTGCAGGTGATGAAGGCATGGCGCCAGCGGCGACCCGCCGGGTCGAACAGTTCGGCAAGGCAGTCGGCGCACACCGCGACGTCGGGGCCGATAGCCGTCGTGGCCCCGGTGACTGAATTTCCGTAGCTCTCGGCGATGAAAAAGTTGATGAGACCGGCGGGCGCGAGCGCTTCGGCATGCACCGTGTCGACGCGGGCCAGCGGCGGCGCCTCGGCGCGTAGGCGGTGCAGCAGTGTATCGACCTGGACCGGCGCGCCTTCGCTAACAATCTCGACGCCTTCGGCATCGTTGCGCACCCAGCCGGCAAGCTTCAACTCCTGCGCCAGACGCCAGACAAACGGTCGGAAACCGACGCCCTGGACAATCCCGGCAACCCGGATGCGACGAGCGATGCGATCCAAGTCGGCAGTCAGGTCGGCGAGCCTTGCAGCTTCGCTTCCAGCGCGGCAATCTGTCGCTTGAGGCTGTCGACCGTTTGTCGTTTCGCGGCGATCGCGCTGCTCAGCCCGTCGCGCAGAAAGGCCAGCCATTCGCCCAGGCCCTCGCCGCTGGTGGCGGAAACGCGAATCACCCGAATTGCCGGGTTGACCCGGCGCGCATAAGCGATGGCGGCATCGACGTCAAAATCGACGTAGGGCAACAGGTCGATCTTGTTCAGCAGCATCAGGCTGGCGGCGCGGAACATGTCCGGGTATTTGATCGGCTTGTCTTCGCCCTCGGTGACCGACAGGATGGCCACCTTGTGTGCCTCGCCAAGATCGAAGGCCGCCGGGCAGACCAGATTGCCGACGTTTTCGATCAGCAGCAGGGAATCCTCGGCCAGGCCCAGCTTTTCTATGGCGTGGCCGACCATGTGGGCGTCAAGATGGCAGCCCTTACCGGTGTTGATCTGGATCGCCGGGGCACCGCTCGCACGAATGCGCTCGGCATCCCGACTGGTTTGCTGGTCGCCTTCGATGACGGCCACCGGCTCGCCGTCAAGCAGCGCGATGGTCTTGCACAACAGCGTGGTTTTGCCCGAGCCCGGACTGGACACCAGATTCAGGGCAAAGATGCCGCGCTCAAGCAGACGCTCGCGGTTCTGTGCCGCGTAGGCATTGTTCTTGGCCAGAATATCCTGCTCGATCTGCACCATGCGCCGGGCGTCGAGACCGGGGGCATGGGAATGCACGGGCGTGTAACGGTGGCTGTGTTCATGGGTGCGCTCTTGGCTGTGCTGATGGGCATGCCCCTCGTCATGGGAATGATCGTGGCGATGGCTCGTTCCGTCTGCATGCACATGATCGTGCTCGTGTCGATGACCCGCTGCCGTTTCGTGATGCACATCGGCGCCATCGATTTTCACTTCACCGCTAGCGCAGCCGCAGGTTGTACACATGCCGATCTCCTTTATCCGACCTCAAGTTCCTTGACTCTCATTTCCGTACCGCCGGTCACCTGCACCTGATATGAACCACACTGCGGACACTCACCGAATGCCTCGCTCATGGCGACGCTCGTCGAACAGCCCAAGCACCAGCCGGTCCCCGGTGTCGAGATGATCTCCAACTGCGCACCTTCCGCCACGCTACCCCGCGTCACGGCGTCGAAACAGAAGCGCATGGCCGCAACCTCGACCCCGGCGAGCTGACCGATTTCCAGCCAGACCGTGGTGACCTTCGAGAATTCCTGCTGACGCGCGGTGTCTTCAATCAACTGCAATACGCCTTCAGCCAGAGACATTTCATGCATGGAAAAGAGTCTATCACTGATACGGCCAAACTCTTGCGCTCCCGACGGCCAAGCGCTGGCCATACGCAGCAAGGACGTCTTTACAGGCTATCGGGAGTCTCACCCGACAGCCCTGTTCGGCGCCTATTTCACGCCGCGCAAGAAGTCGGCAAAGCGCTGGTCGCGGGTGGCGATGTGCAGCTTGATGAATTTGAGAATGGATTCTGCCTGGCCGGCAACAAGCACTGATTTTCCCGACGCTTGAGACGCTGCAATTTCATCCAGTGCATCCAGCATTCGAACGTGGTCGCTGACATGGTCTTCATAATCGTCATAACTCATTTGCCGCATCAGCAGTTCTTCCGACAGGAAATGCGCCTTGCTGTAGTCAACGAGTTGCTGAAAAATATCGCTGATCACTGTCGGCGGGGAATTTTTCCGCACCGCTTCGCACAATTCGTTCAGTAGTTCGACCTGAATCCGATGCTCTGCATCGGTTTCGTCATGGGATTTTTGATTGAAATCGGAAATTTTTGACATGGTTTCTGTTGACATGGTATCGCCTCGCTGTGGTCTGCCGGTTAATAATAGCCTTCAATACAAGCCCTTCCTTCAGATGTTAGTATGTTGGGGGTGATCTGGCCAGTATTGTTTGAGCACCCGTGCGTATTATTCGTCGCAGAAGGTTTGCGGAGCGGAAAGGCAAAAACTTGGGAACTCCCTGTGGAACGACCTGGAACCGACCACGGATTCACTCACCGGATACCGTAGCAGGCTCCGGCGGCGGCAGTTCGAACACCTCCCAGAGCGGCACCTGAAGACCGTCCAGCCGTTCAAAAACGAGTAACTCGTCGCAGGCGAACACCATACCCTTGTCGTAACCGTCGTTGGTCAGCAGAAATCGGATCGCATGGTTTTCAAGCGGATCGACCAGCACGTATTCGAGCACGCCACTTTTCTCGTACTGCGCCTTTTTCTCGCGCAGATCGCGGCTTGAGGTCAGCGGCGACAACACCTCGTTCAGGGCTTGGCGGTTTCGACCGGCGGCACATCCGCTGCGACCATGTCGCGAAAGGCGTGCCAGGTGGTATGCCCGACCACTGGCATGGTCACGATCAGACCGATAAAGAACGTTGCAAAACCGATGACGGCGAGGAGTGCGATGCATGCGGCCCAGAGCAGCATCGGGCCGGGGTTGCGGGCACAGGCGATGAGGCTGGCGATGGCCGCCGTAACCGCATCGGTTTTGCGCTCAACCATCAGTGGAACGGCAATCACACTGATACAAAAAACCAGGGCGGCGAAGAATCCACCCACGGCAAAATATACGATTGTAAATTCGGGTTGTTCGAAACTCACGACAGCAAGCACGACTTCGGCAAAACTCGGAAATCCCCCGGCGAAAAGCAGAGCAAAAATAACGATTGATGCGCGTGCCCAGATCAGCATGACAACGACCAGCAGCGCGGCAAACAGCCCGACATTGGCCAGGTTGGGACGCCAGGTAGCGAGACTGGGGGCCAGTCTGGGCGGCTCCCCGCGTTCGATTTGCCGACTCAGATCATACATCCCCATGGTCAAGAACGGGCCGAGTAACAGGAAGCCTGTTGCCAGCCCGGCAAAGAGCGCGTAAGCCTTGGCAAACACCAGCAGCATCAGCCAGCCGGAAGCAGCAAAACTAACGCCGTAGAACAGGCTGGCCCGCCCGCCCCTACGAAAGTCTTGCCAGCCTCCACGCAGCCAGCGGGGGACGGCGTTAACCTCGACACGGCGTATTACCGGGAAGGAACTGGCAGTACTTTCGCTGGCTGGGGTTTCGCTCATGGTGTGGACCTTTCTGAGATTTGTTTGCTCTTCGATTCCGGTGTGGCCTTAGTAGATCGATAGGTGTTATACATAGCGTCTTAAATATTGGCGCATTAATCAGCCACGTTTGACCTTTACCTTATCGTTTGCGAAAGACTATGCGCCATTATTTAAGTCGCTATGTATAGCATCGGAGCAGCATCGTGCAATTCTGAATTTGGCAAGGGAAAACAACACGATGTTGACACCTTTGAATCTATGCCCTTTAAATCACTATCATTTTCGGGATACTTCCACAATTAATATTTTTACAGGAGTTTCGACCGTGGGATTCAGGGAATAGGTTCGTCCAACAAACGGTTCAGACTTTGTCTTCGCAAAATCTAACCTTGTTCGTCAGGCGCAGTTGATTCCACAGGCAGCATTTTAGATAGCAGGGTTTCCGGGGCGATGTCCTGTTCATTGGGCCACGTTACTGCGCCAAACTGAATGCCTACCCGATTAAAATAATGTACGTCCCGAAGCTCACGAAAAACGCCGTGGTCGAGATAAGGGTTCAAGTCGAAAATGCCCTTGCGACCGTCCTCAATCTCGACATAAATGCGGAAGTCCGGCAGCGGTTTAACTGTTTTTACATCCCAATACATGGCGGCCTCACAGCGGTTCGATTTTGTAGGGGGTCTCACCACTGGCGGCGAGTTCCCAATCTGCCATTAGTTCGTCGCGATGGAGTTCTATCCACGCCTGCACCAGACGCAATTGCTTGCGCGGCAAAACGCCGGCGAGAATCTCACCGTCTTCGAGGCCAATAGATGCTTCGAACTCGGCGTATTTGGCGTGAATGTGAGGCAGGTTGTGGTGCTGGTTGTCGATCAAGTACAGGCGGATGATGATGCCGTAGAACATGGAAATGATTGGCATATTGCTCTCCTTGTGATCTGGCAAATGTCGGTAGTTTAGGCGTAGGGCATGCCTTTCGCAAAAAACGGCGCTGGTGAGACACCGGAAATCGTGGTCTGACCCCGATTAACGCCTCGCCGATTAACGCCTGACCTCGATTAACGCCTGAATCTGTTTTCACTCAGGTTCGTTGGAATGATGGATAGCCCTCACACTGCACCAAAAATGGAACGAAATCCTTCGGCACCGGAGGACCAGAATAGCCAACCGAGAGCACCGCAATTTAGAATGACAGTAACCCAAAACTGGATTTGAAAAGCCTTCTTCTTGGTCTTGTGGCGAAGTAGCCTTTGTGCGGCTAATGCGCCAGGCCAACCACCGACCAATGCAAAGAGGTGCAAGGTGCTCTCTGATATTCGCCACGTATCGTTTTTTGCGGCCAACTTGTCGAGTTTATAGGCGAAAAATGCGACAGCGCTGGCAACGAGATAGAGCACAAGGACAAACAACGGCAACTTATGGGTAAAAACCAACCCCGCTACAAAAATGAGAAAGGCAGCAGCCAGAATGAAGGGTGTATTGCTATACCCAGATGAAGATGCAGAAGGCGAACGTTCGCCGACGAATACAACACTTTGAGCTTGCGCACGACCCTTGGCGTCGGTCTTGATTTCATAGGTTACGATTTCGTTTCCCTCTGGCCTTCTTTGGCGGTTCGCAAAAGACTTTATATGAACGAAAACTTGTGTTCCAGTCCCGTTCGGGGTGATGAATCCAAAACCTTGTTCATCTTTCCAGTTAGTTATTTTTCCTTGATAACGCATACTGATTATTCGCGAGGGCTAACGTGTGGACATCACTTGTCGAACAAACAGATTATTGGCTTGACCAATAATCTAGCCCAAAGGTAGCCAAAAGGTAGCGAAAAAGAGCCCGAACCAAAAGGAGCCAAAAAGGGTCAGGGACATTTCCATCTTACAAGGTAAACAGCTATCGAGTTAGTTGGCCAAAAATTGTCAAATAAATATTAGCACTGTTGTCAGGGGTTTCGGAGTGTTGGCTGGTAAACCCTGCTCTCTTCCAGTTTAGCCCGAGGATTTTCCCTGCACCATTCAACCCTTGGCCCTTGTTCCCAGCGCCAGAAAACGTCGACGTGAAAGCGAGGGTTCACCAGGGTGTTTCTCGGCCTCGGGCGGCGTGGGCACAGCGAGCAAACCAAGCATGGCGGCACGCGCGGTCATCACGGCCTCGGACTGCGTTGCAAACTTGTCCATGGGTGAAAAAAGGGGGCAACTCTGATATTCGCCCAGCTCCGGTTCATCGCTGCCGAGAAAGGCGAAATCGCCGGCGGGGAAATTGATGAATCGACGCTTGTTCTCACCGGTGGAGACCCAGTCACTGTCGCTGCCCGGCACCAGGAGCAGGCTCATGCACCAGGGCGTGACGACGATCCCCAGCCAGTGCCCTCGCCAAGGTTGGAAATCGATTGCCTCGACGGCCAGTGCCGGGTTGAGCATCGGCACCCCGGCCATGCGCTCGTGCTGGATGCGAAAGAAGGCTGCCTCAACCGCATCCGCCGGACTGGCGGGATGGACACGAAACGTCACGCGACGTGTCCCCAACGACGTTCATCGTCGCCCTTTGCGACGAGTTCGGCCATCAGTGCCAGCGCCTCCTCGGCGCGCTCGGCTTCGACCCGTTCGAAGGCAAAGCCACCGGCCTGGATGAGCAGATAGTCACCGACCACTACTTCATCGTCCAGCAGCAGCAGGCTGACTTCGCGCAATTGTCCAAAACACTCGGTGAGTGCGGTGCCCTCCCGAACTTCAAGGACGCGCGACGGCGCAGCGAGGCACACCTCAGGCCTCCGTCTCGGCAAGCGCTTCAAGCAGATAACCACGCTGGGCGAGTTCCCCGGCAGCCATCGCGACCAGTTGCGGTATGCGTGCCGCCACCGTGGCGGTCATCTCCATGCCGAGTTCGAGCGAGATCGGCTCAACGCCGAGCACAATGATTTCCCTGGGCATAGTGTCGAGCAGTTCGAGACTGGCCAGCACATCCGAGAGGCCGATCTGGTGCGGTGACAGTTTGTTGCGGAAGAACACCGGGATATCCTCGCCGGCGATCCTGACCACGTTACCCGGTGCGGCGCCGGTCTTGACGACATCGACGACAATCAGGAAATCGAGACTGGAAAGATCTTCGATCATCTCCATGCCCGAAGTACCGCCGTCGATGAGCAGCACGTTGGCGGGCACTTTGTAGGCCTTTTCCAGTGCCTCGACAACGCGCACGCCAGCGGCCTCGTCGGTCAGGATGGTGTTGCCGATACCGAGAACTACTGCACGCATTGAGCACAATCCGTCAAGTGGAGGGGTGGGAATGGTGAATTGCCAGATGGTCAGTTATCAATAAATGCTCGACCGATGAATAATACCAACAAAATTGGCCCTCACCCCGGCCCCTCCCGCGGGAGAGGGAGAAAAACGGAGCTCTCTCCAGCGGGTGTGCGGCAGCGCGGTGAGGGCCGGTGGGCATAGGCTAACCGTATGGCCAATCATTACACCGCGCCGGGCAAATGCACATGGCTGCAAGCTGACGGTCGGCTAGACCACCTTGACGCTTATGGCGGTGTCGTTTTCCTTGTCGGTCAGGTGGATGGCGCAGGCAATGCAGGGATCGAAGGAGTGAATGGTACGCAACACTTCCAGCGGCTTTTGCGCATCGGCAATCGGAGTGTTGAGCAATGAAGCCTCGTACGGTCCCGGTTCGTCCTTGTCGTTCCTTGGGCAGGCATTCCAGGTTGAGGGCACCACGCACTGGTAGTTCTTGATCTTGCCGTTGTCGATGACCACCCAGTGCGACAGCACGCCGCGCGGAGCCTCGTGGATGCCGACGCCCATGACTTCGCCCTTGGGAAACACCGGCTTGTTGAAGGTCGCCATATCGCCCTTGCCCATATTGGTGAGCAATGCCGTCCATTGCTCGTTCAGCAGATCGACGTTGAGACAGCAGGTGATGGCGCGAGCGGCATGACGGCCGATGGTCGAGTGCATGGCGTCGAGCCCGACCTTGGTCTTGGCCAGCGTGGAGACCAGATCAAGAGTGGCCGTGGCGTACTTCGTTGTGGGCTCATGACCGGCCGCCAGGCCGTTCAGCACCCTGGCCAAGGGGCCAACTTGGCAAGTCTGGCCGTAGAACGTCGGCGACTTCAACCAGGAATACTTTTCGTCGGGCTTGAAGTCGGTGTAGTTCGGCACGGTCTGGCCCTGGTAGGGATGCAGGGCGCCGGCCTTGTCGTAGTTGTACCATGAGTGCTTGACGGCCTCTTCGACGCCCTTGATCCAGTATTCATCATTGAACGAGTTGATCGGCTTGCGCTTGGCCAGATCGCCGGCTTCAATGTAGCCGCCGGGAAAAGCGAACTGCGTTCCCTTGCCATCGAGCGGAATATCCGGCACCGAAAGGTAATTGGTAACCCCTTTGCCGATCGCCGTCCAGTCGGCGTAGAACGCGCCGACGGCAGCAACATCGACCAGATAGACGTTCTTGACGAAGTCATCCAGTTCATCGATCCAGGCCTTGATCGTCATCAGACGTTCGACGGTCAGCACGGCCGGCGAGTCGGTGGCCAGAGGGTTGGCGACACCGCCGAC
Organism: Propionivibrio sp.; assembly: GCF_016790145.1. Classification (GTDB taxonomy): domain Bacteria; phylum Pseudomonadota; class Gammaproteobacteria; order Burkholderiales; family Rhodocyclaceae; genus Propionivibrio. The sequence continues at coordinate 21,344 of NZ_JAEUOI010000156.1, forward strand.
GGCCACGTTCTGGATGTGCGGAGTCTTGGAGCCAAGAATGGAAACAATCTTGTTCGCCTTGCGCTGCACTTCCAGGGCTTGCAGGTAATGCGCCACGGCCATCAGGTTCACCTCCGGCGACAGCTTCATCGCCGGATGCCCCCAGTAGCCATTACTGAAGATGCCCAGTTGCCCGCCATTGACAAAATGCTTGAGCCGCTCATGGACGCGCCGCATCTCGGCCTTGCTGTTCAGATGCCAGGACGACAGGCTTTCAGCCAGCAACGCGGCTTTGTCCGGATCGGCCTTGAGCGCCGAGGTCACATCGACCCAGTCAAGCGCCGACAGATGATAGAAATGTACGATGGCGTCATGCACCGCGTGCGCCGTGATGATGATGTTGCGGATATATTGCGCGTTGACCGGAATCTCCATCTGTAGCGCATTTTCAACGGAGCGCACCGAGGCGATGGCGTGCACCGTGGTGCACACGCCGCAGATACGCTGGGTGATGGCCCAGGCATCGCGTGGATCGCGTCCGAGCAGGATCAGCTCGACGCCCCGCCACATCTGGCCGGAGGACCAGGCTTTCTTGATCCGGCCTTGATCAATATCGACATCAATGCGCAGGTGGCCTTCAATACGTGTGATCGGATCAATTGTTATGCGCTCGGACATTTTCTGTCTCCATCCTTATGTTAACGTGACAGTCGCGCCAGCGACTCTCGAATCTCCCCTGCCCTATGACGGAGGGCTCGGGTGAGGGTGAGGGTAAAAAAACGGGGATTACTTAAAGTATCGGGATTAGTTCCAGAGCCATGCCGGCTAGTGGGCCAACTGGGCGTTTTCCCCCGGCAATACCGGGGTTTCTTCCCTCGGCAACACCGGGAAACGACGGGTGATGATGATGTAACCGAGCACATTGGCGGCGAAAATGCCGAGCGTAACTAGCATTTCCGGCACTGACGGGAAGTAGCTCCAGCCCGGCCCGGTGTCGAAGGCGATCAGGAAACCGTTCAGTCGCAGCATGATTCCGCCGAGCATCACCGCCAGACCCGCCACGAACAGCCGCGCCGGATTACGCCGTGCCTCGACCGTGCCGATGAGCAGGAAAGGTGCAATGAAGCAGGCGTTCTCGATCCAGAAAGTCAGTGCGGCGGCGTTGAGCTGGAAGGCGTAGCCAAGTACACCACGCACCAGCAGGTCGGTAAAGCGCACCACCAGATACAAGGCCATGATGCCGAGCATGACCCTAGCCATTGGATTGAGCAGCGGCACCTCGATTTGCCTGCGGTAAGCCGATGCGGCAACGCAGGACTCGAAGAGGATGACGCCGTAGCCGAGCGTGATCGCCGAGAGCAGGTAGATCAAGGGCTGCATCGGAGTCTGCCAGAGCGGATGAACCTGGCCGCCCATGACCACCAGCATCGTTCCCAGCGAAGCCTGGTGCATCATCGGTAGGACGATACCGAGGGCGATGAAGAAGAACAGCACCTTGTTGAGTTTCTTGCGCGTTTCACGCAGACCCATTTTCTCCAGGAAAACTGGCGAGAACTCGATCCACATGACGATGATGTACAGGGTGATGCAGGCCGCGACTTCGAACATCACCGAGTGGACGTTGAAGTAGCCCGGCCAGAAAATATGCCAGAAGTTCCACCAGCGCCCAAGATCGACGGTGATGGCGGCACCCGCCAACGTATAGCCGAAAAGACTGCTGAGCAGTGCCGGGCGCACCAGCGGATGGTACTTGCCCTTGTTGAAAATATAGACCAGCAGTGCCATGCAGAAGCCGCCGCAGGCGAGCGCCGAACCGATGAAGACGTCGACCACCACCCAGATGCCCCAGGAATAACCATCGTTGACGTTGGTCGTCGAGGCCAGACCAAAAAACATGCGGATCAGAATGATTGTTGCCATGACGGCAATCAGCACGCCACAGGTAAATGTGGTGGTATTTAGCAGGCTGCCGCCGACCGGCGCCGGTACGGTATGTTGATCTGTGCTCATGATCGATCCTTCCCTGGCTTGTCCGCCGGTTCATCGTCGTCATGATGAACGTTGCGTTTGGCCACATAGGTCATTCCGGCGAGCACGGCAAAGGGCATGATCAGCCCGCCGTAAAGTGCATTCTGGATGTTTTCGGACGTCGCCGCTGCGGCTTCAGGCTTCAGATCGGGCATGCCGACCTTGGCGAAGGTCACCGCCGAAAGCTTCAGAACCTGGGTGCCACCGTATTCGGTCTCGCCATACACATGCTGGAGATAATTGCCGACCGGCCCCTCGTAGCTCTGATCTGGTCCGCCGAGCTTTCCGCGCGGATAGACGGTCATGCTCCCCGGCGCCAGCGCGATGCGTCGCTTGGCTTCGGCGAGCAGATCGGAGGTTCTGCCATACAGCGTGGCGCCAGTCGGGCAGACTTCGGCGCAGGCCGAATAATGCCCGTCCTCGTAGCGATGGCGACACAACTCGCACTTGCCGATCTTGCCGGTCGGCGAGTCATACTGATACTTGGGAATGCCGAAGGGACAGGCGACGACGCAATAGCGGCAGCCGACGCAGGCATCGGGGTCGTAGGACACAATGCCGGTGACCGGATCCTTGACCATCGCCGTGACCGGGCAGGCCGAGACACACGAGGGATCGGCGCAATGCATGCAAGAGGTCTTCATGAAGGCAAAGCCGTTGACTTCGGCGTCCTTCGTTTCCATCGTGCCGTTGCGGTACATCTTGATAATGTTGAAGGTATACCCCGAAGTATCGAGCGGCGTATCCCACAGATGATCGTCGGTGGAAAACACCGGCGGATTGTCGTTCGCCGCCTTGCAGGCGGATACACAGGCCTTGCAGCCAACGCACAAGGTGGCGTCATAGAGCAAGCCAAGCGCCTCGGGAGGACGCGATCGCGTTTCCCGCGCACACACGGGCGGAGCAATCGCGGCACCGGTCACTGCGGCACCGCTGGCGAGAGCGCCTTTCAGGAAATTTCGCCGGGTTGTCATGATTACATCCCCTCCTTCTCTTTCGCCTTGCTGGCTTCCTTGGCGCGCTGGGCCTCCTCGGCCGCGTGCGACAAACCCAGGTTACGGGTGAGCATTGCCGCCGCTCCCGCTGCCGCCGCCGCGAGGGCAGTCAGCGCTGCGGCCGAAGCGAAGGTTGCGCCCTGGCCCTGCTCTTCGACAATACGCGGGTATTGCAAGGGCGGTGCGACATTGAGCATCCTGGCGACCTGATGGATCGGCTTGGTGAAACCCACCCCCTTCTCCGTACATCCGATGCACGGATGTCCACAGCCCACCGGCCAGTTATTCTCCCCGGCATCGCCAAAACCCAGCGTCGGACAATTGGCGTAGGTTTCCGGCCCCTTGCAACCGAGCTTGTAGAGACAGTAACCCTGGCGATGTCCCGAATCGCCGAACTCCATGGCAAAGCGACCGGCATCGAAGTGTGCCCGGCGCTCGCAGTTTTCATGAATCAGGCGAGAATAGGCAAACTTTGGACGTCCCAGCTTATCGACGTCGGGAAGTTTGCCGAAAGTCAGAAAATGGACGACGCTGGCGAGAAAGTTGTAGGGATTCGGCGGACAGCCGGGAATCGTCACCACCGGTTTGCCAAGTACTTCACCCAGGCCGGTCGAGCCGGAGGGATTGGGGCCGGTTGACGGCATGCCACCCCATGAGGCGCAGGATCCAATGGCAATCACTGCCGCCGCATCCACCGCGCATTCCTTGACCATATCGATCGCCGTTTGCCCGCCAATCTTGCAATAAATACCATTTTCCTTGACCGGGATGGCGCCTTCGACGACCAGGACATACTTGCCCTTGTTGGCTTTCATGGCGTCCTTGCGTGCGGCCTCGGCCTGGTGGCCGGCGGCGGCCATCAGGGTCTCGTGGTAGTCAAGAGAAATGACATCCAGGATCAGCTTCTCCAGAGTGGGGTGCTCGGCGCGCAGAAGCGACTCGGAGCATCCTGTACATTCCTGGAAGTGCAGCCAGATGACCGACGGGCGTTTGGCATTTTCTATCGCTTTGGCGATCGCCGCCTCGGCGCCGCTTGGTAAACCCATCGCAACCGCCAGCGTCGAGCAAAACTGAAGAAAATCGCGGCGCGACATGTCAAGGCGCTGTACGACGTCGTGCAAGGTCTTGCGCTCCAGATCAAAAATTTCATTCAGATCGCCCATCGCTTGTCTCCTCCTGGTGTCTGGCCGCGTCCGGACCGAATGGGAGTAAGCAGTGCAAGTCGCGTGCCACCCCGGACGATGATTTTCAATTCCGCCAATTCAATGACTTAGCTGTGTTGCGGCGCAGCAATGAGAGCAAAAATCGATTATCTTGTAACCATCTGACTAACCAGTTTTCAATCCGGCTTGAGTACCATCCGATGTAAAAATATATCGTTTCACTGTTTCATCATCCGAAGCACCGCGTCTGAATTGAACTTGTATGATATATTTCAAAAAAATCATAGGCTCGTAATTCGAACCCCACCTGAGGTGCCGCTCATGGATTTGCCCAACGACTGGTTTACTCTTCTCGCCCTGGTATTTGTCTTTGGCGCCAAACACGGGCTCGACGCCGACCACTTGGCGACCATCGATGGGCTGACCCGTTACAACCTGCGGCAGGCGCCGTCTCGGGCGCGCTGGTGCGGGTCGCTGTTCTCTCTGGGCCATGGTGCCGTGGTGATGATCATTGCGCTCGGCGTCGGCGTCGCTTCGACCCAGTGGCAGGTACCGGAGTGGATGGAAAATGTCGGCACCTGGATCTCCATCGTCTTTCTCACGCTGCTTGGTCTGCTCAATCTGCGGGCGGTACTACTGACCGCGCCGGATGCCGTGGTGTCCCCGGTAGGTCTCAAGGCCGGGTTGCTCACGCGCTTGCAGTCGGCATCGCATCCATTGGCGATTGCCGCAGTCGGCGCCCTCTTCGCCCTGTCGTTTGACACCATGAGCCAGGCCGCGCTATTTGCCGTCACGGCAACTCAGCACGGCGGCATTGCCCATGCCCTGATCCTCGGGCTGGCCTTCACCGGTGGCATGCTGGTAATGGATGGCATCAATGGCTTGTGGATTGCCCGCCTGCTGCGTCGCGCCGATCAACGTGCCCGCATGGCCTCGCGGGTGATGGGCCTGCTGGTTGCCCTGATCAGCCTCTCGGTGGCGGCATTTGGCCTAGCGCGCTGGTTGCACTCCGACGTCGCCGTCTGGTACGAAGGCAAGGAACTCGGGCTCGGCATCGGCGTAATCGTGTTGCTGGCCCTTGCTTTCATTGCCACCCAGGGACTCACCCGCCCACCGCTCGCAACCAACAGCGCACGCTGAAAACCGGATATTCCAGGCGTTGTCGACCCCCCAGAGTCGACTATCCGCTTTCGCATCCCCCTTGAAAATGCAGGTATTCAGGTCGCTGCATGGATGAAATATTCTCATGCATCGAGTGAGATTTTATCGTTTGCCGCAACTCCATCGACTAATTACATTAAAGCCGGATAAACAAGTTGAAGGAGAATGAAATGGGAACGGAAATCTCGGTACTTGGCGCTGGTTTTGCTATCGTGTTTATGGTTTCGTGCCTGGCCTCACCCGCCATCGGTCTGGTTGTTGATTGGGTCGCACGCCATCGGAAACATCTGCCCGAGGTCTATCATTCAGGGATCTAGCCTGATTTGCTTGGCAGGTTTCAAGGCCCTCGCACTCCAGGGGCGTAGCAAGAGACAAATCACCGCTACTGGCGAGGAGTCAGGTTTTTATCTGAAGCCCCGATTGGAATAGCGGTGTGCTTGGCCCCCGCTGATATCAGCACGCTGAGTGTCCGCTCATTCGGCGCTCCCCAGGAAAGACCCGTCGCGCAGCGTCAATATCCGGTCTGCGCGCCCGGCCAGTCCCGGATCGTGAGTGACGATCACGAAACTCGTCTGCCGCGAGCGATTGAGCGCCAGCATTAACTCGAACACACCCTCGGCGGTTTGCCGGTCAAGGTTGCCGGTCGGTTCGTCGGCCAAAACACAGGCCGGCTCGGTAACCAGCGCTCGGGCAATTGCCGCCCTTTGCCGTTCGCCGCCGGAAAGTTCCGATGGCGTATGATCGAGCCGGTGCGATAGTCCGACATCTGCAAGCACCGCCGCCGCACGTTGCTCGGCCTCGGCTTTCGGCAGACGCCGGATGATCAAGGGCATGGCGACGTTTTCAAGTGCCGTGAATTCAGGCAGCAAATGGTGAAATTGATAGACGAATCCAAGATGTCGGTTGCGCATGACACCACGTTCGGCGTCGCTGATCTGTGAAAGATCGCGCCCCATCAACTGGATTTTGCCGGCGCTGGCGGAGTCCAGTCCGCCGAGCAGATGCAGCAGGGTACTCTTGCCCGAACCTGAGGCTCCGACCACCGCGACCCGCTCGCCGGCCACGATCTGCAGATCGACACCGGTCAGCACCGGCACTTCGGCACCCTCGCCGGTGCCCTGCCGGTAAATTTTCTTCAGTCCCTGACAGGCCAGCACGACTGGCCTGGAGTCGCACGCATCATTCATAGCGCAGCGCCTCCGCCGGATTGACTCGCGAGGCACGCCAGCTCGGATAAATCGTCGCCACCAGCGAAAGCACGAAGGACACACTGGTGATCGTAGTAACGTCTTTCCACTGCAATTCGGACGGCAGGTTGGAGATGTAATAGACCTCCTTGGACATGAACTGCGTACCGAGCAGACGCTCAATGAAGGGCACAACGACATCGATATTGAGCGCCAGCGTCACGCCGCCGGCAATGCCGAGGCCAAGGCCGATGAAGCCGATCAGCGCACCCTGCACCATGAAGATGGCCATGATGCTGCCCGGACTGGCCCCGAGTGTGCGCAGGATGGCGATGTCGGCCTGCTTGTCGGTGACCGCCATGACCAGTGTCGACACAATGTTGAAGGCGGCGACGGCAACGATCAGCGAGAGGATGATGAACATCATGTTCTTCTCGATCTGCACGGCGCGAAAAAAGTTGGCGTGACTTTTGGTCCAGTCGCTGATGTAGGCGGCGGTATCCAGACGGTTGGCCAATTGTCGGGCAAGGGCCGGGGCCTTGAACAGGTCGTCAAGTTTGAGGCGCACGCCGGAGACGCGGTCTTCCATGCGGTACAGTCGTTGCGCATCTTCCATGCGGATCAGCGCCAGCCCGCTGTCGTACTCGAACATCCCGACCTCGAACAGACCGCTGACGGTAAAGGTTTTCAGGCGCGGGATGACGCCGGCCGGCGTCACCACGCCTTGCGGCGCGATGACCGTTACCTTGTCGCCGACGAAAATACCGAGCGCACGCGCCAGTTCGCTACCGAGAACGATATTGAAGGAATCCGGTGCCAGTGAATCGAGACTGCCTTCCTTCATGTGCGTACGGAAATCGACGACCTTGTCTTCGAAATCGGGCAGGATACCGCGCACCATCGCACCGCGCACCGATTGCCCGAAAGACAGCATGCCCTGCGCCTGCACGAAGGGCGCTGCCGCCAGCACCCCCGGCTGCCTGGCGGCCTGCTCGGCGACATGCTGCCAGTCGGCCATCTCGCCGCTGGCACCGCTGATCTGTACATGGGAGACGACGGCCAGAATACGCCCGCGCAGCTCGGTCTGGAAGCCATTCATCACCGAGAGGACGACGATCAGCGCCGCGACACCCAGCGCAATGCCGAGCATCGAGATCATTGAAATGAAGGATATAAAGTGGTTGCGCCGTTTGGCGCGCGTATAGCGCAGGCCGATCAGCAATTCGTAAGGTAGGGCCATCAGTGGCAGATTCTATTCTTGTGGTTGGTAAAATCCAAGAAACCGCTTTCAACGCAGAGAGCGCAAAGGCGTAAAGGACGCAGAGAAACCAGAGTATCATCCAGGCGATTTCCCTGAACGCCCCATATGAAACGCGTTTGGGACGAAGGCAAGTCCAATCCTGCAAAGTTGCCATGGTACACTCATTCGCGACAGGTTTTGCCCGCCTGCCAAACTTGGTGCAAGCCGAGCAGCGACACAAGCAACTATTTCCTTTTCTCTCCGCGCGCTCTTCGTCTCTGCGCACTCTGCGTTAAACGCGTTTTACGGTTTAATCACCGTGCCTCGATAGCCCATGCAAATTACCCTGCTCGTCCCCGAACTCATCTGGCCCGAACCTGATGACCGCGACACCCTGGAGGGTCTGGTCTGTCCGGCACTGAACACCTTGCTTGCCCGCAGCCGTCTCACACACCGCCCGCCACAATCGCTCGAAGCCACGTTGACCGACGCTTTCGGCCACCCGGAAGGCACGCCCTATGCGGCATTTCGTTTGCTCGGCGAGCTTGAAAAGCGAATTGATCCCGCCAATGACTACTGGATTGCTGCCGACCCCGTGCATCTGCGCTTTCATCAGGATCGCCTGATACTCGCCGACAGCGGCAGCTTTGGCATTTCACTTGAGGAAGCACGGGCACTTGCCGACGAGCTGAACACTCAGCTTTCCGATGTCGGCCGCTTCCATGTCGCTAGCGCCGAGCGCTGGTATCTGCAACTTGCCGAAAGCGCCGGTCTGGATGCCGCTGCGCTGTCCGGTTTTGACGTTCCGCCGCTTTCTGCCGTTGCCGGGCGCCGCATCGAACGACTACTGCCCGAAACAGCGCAGGCCAGTGAACTGCGCAAGCTGCTCAACGAAGCGCAGATGATTCTGCACACCCACGCGATCAACCAGCAACGCGAGAACGAGGGGCGGTTGCCGATCAACAGCCTGTGGCTGTGGGGCGCCGGCAGCTTGCCGCCACGCAGCGCATCAAAGTTTGACGGAGTGTGGAGCAGCAACCCGCTGGCACGGGGCCTCGCCGGCGCTGCGGGTGTCCCGACGCATCCGCTGCCGCTCGACGCTGCGACCCTATTTGATCACGCCGCAGCGCGAAACAGCCCTCTTGTTGTACTCGACGACCTGCTCGGGCCGGCACAATACGAAAACGGCGAGGCCTACCGCGCAGGAATAACCGGGCTCGAATGCCGCTGGTTCGCACCACTGCGCACAGCGCTGGCCAGAGGCCGGATCGGGCAATTGCGTATCGAAGCTTCAACCGCCTACGCCACGCTGGCCTGGGAGAGCCGACGCCGCGACCAGTGGAAGCTGTGGCGCCGCCCACAGCCAATGGCCCTGCTGGCTAAAGAATTGGCCAAAGGATAGTATTAAATGACCCACCTCAAAGCCCGTAGCATCCCGCCGCGCATTCAATGGCAGCTTGAGCAGCAGGGGCTGCATCCGTTGCTTGCCCGTCTCTATGCGGCACGCGGCATCCAGACGCGCAGCGAACTCGACTACGAACTCAAATCCCTGCTGCCGCCTGCGTTGCTGACTCACGCCGCCGAGGCGGCGATCCTGCTCGCCGACGCCGTCGAGGCGCAAGCAAAAATCCTCATCGTTGCCGATTATGACTGCGACGGCGCCACCGCCTGTGCCGTCGGCATCCGGGCGCTGCGGGCGATGGCCAGCGACACAGGCGCCACGGTTGACTATCTGGTGCCCAACCGTTTTACCTACGGCTATGGCCTGACGCCGGAGATCGTCGAACTAGCCGCAACGCGCTCGCCCGACCTTATCGTCACCGTCGACAACGGCATCGCCAGCCATGAAGGCGTCGCCCGCGCCAACGAACTGGGCATCGCCACACTGATCACCGACCACCATCTGCCTGCCGCCGAATTGCCGGCGGCGGACTGCATCGTCAACCCGAACCAGCCGGGCTGCGGCTTCCCGAGCAAATGCATCGCCGGTGTCGGCGTCATGTTCTACGTCATGCTCGCGCTGCGTGCCGAACTGCGCGAGCGTGGCTGGTTTGCCGAAGGCAGCGGACGCAATGAACCGAACCTCGCTGCGCTGCTCGACCTCGTTGCGCTGGGCACGGTGGCCGACGTCGTGCAACTCGACCGCAACAACCGCATTCTGGTCAATCAAGGGCTGAAACGCATGCGCGAAGGCAAGCTGACGCCTGGCCTGCGTGCCATCTTCCGCGCCGCCGGACGCGATCCGTCCAAGGCCACAAGTCTCGATCTCGGCTTCATCGTCGGCCCGCGCCTGAACGCCGCCGGGCGACTCGCCGACATGTCGCTCGGTATCGAATCGCTGATCACCGATGATCAAGCGCGTGCCCTGAACATCGCGCAACAGCTTGATGCGCTCAACCGTGAACGCAAGGCCATCGAATCCGGAATGCAGGATCAGGCGCTGATCCACCTTGAAACGCTGGACACCGGCGAAGGGGCCGGCGTCGCGTTGTTCGATCCAGAATGGCATCAGGGTGTTGTCGGCATCCTTGCCGCGCGCATCAAGGAGAAACTGCATCGCCCGGTGTTCGCCTTCGCGCGCGGAGAGAATGGTGAAGTCAAGGGCTCCGGTCGCTCGATCCCGGGCCTGCATCTGAGAGATGCGCTCGACCTCGTTGCCAAACGAGCGCCGACCATGCTGCTGCGCTTTGGCGGCCACGCCATGGCCGCTGGCGCGACGATCAGGGAAGCCGATTTTCCGTACTTCCGCGAACTGTTCGCGCAGATCGCCGAGGAACTCCTGTCACCGGCCGACCTGACGCGCACGCTCGAAACCGACGGTGGGCTGGAATCTGGCTACGTCTCGATCGCTACCGTGAGCCTGCTGGAAAACGAGGTCTGGGGACAAGGCTTTCCGGCGCCGATTTTCGAGGACGAGTTCGTCGTCGAAAACCAGCGCGTGCTCAAGGAAAAGCACCTCAAGCTGCGCCTGCGCAAAGGCCAGCAGCACCTTGATGCGATCCAGTTCAACTTCAGTGCAGCGCCCGGCAACACCATCCGCGCAGCCTACCGGCTGGCGATCAACGACTACAACGGCGTGCAGACACCGCAGTTGATGATCGAGCACATCGAGAATATCGGATAAAGCTGAAAATCTTATTCCCCCGTTGCTCAGGTTTTGGCCAGCAGGGACTAAACCGAGCAAGGGCGTGGATACTTGTGTCGGAATTTGAATCTGACGTCTGGGTCACGGCTTTATCCGGCAAGCTCACCGATTGCACATCCACGCGAATCGACACCGGCACCGGCCGCTGTTCTTGGGCATAGATCCTGACTATCACCAATCCCATCGCCATCGGTATCGATCAAGATATCTCCAAGAGAATATATGATCTGCGTTTCAAGCGGCGCAAGCGTATAGGGAAAGATGATCGGATTCCCGTCTGTGATACGGACGTAACTACTGCAATACGCACCCGCATCCGCTCCCGAGTCCGGACAGTCCGCCGTAGTCGTGAGGTGAGACGAATTCATCAGAATGTTTGTTCGAATCGGCAAACCAGCTGGCAATGCCGGGACGATTTCAATATTGGCCAACCAAAGCGATTTGCCCGGGCTGACGCCGACGAAGTCCAGGCGCGCCCCAAGATCCAGCGTCAGCGGGTCGCCGGCTTTAACGGTCTTGGTCGCCTGGAAATAGACTACGTAGCGTTTCCATGTGGGCGAAGCATTGATCGCGCTGATCCCGCTCATGAGCCACTCGTAGCCATTGGAGCCGCCACCGCTACGTTGAACGCCGACGAAAATCGGCAACCCGTCGACACTGGCCTTCATATCGAAGGCCATGCGGTACCACGTCCCCCCAACTACAGAAAAATAGGAACTCAAGACGAGCCCGGAAGTGGCACCTGCGCTGTACCTGAGGCACGGCCCAACACTGCAGGTCTCTAGCGTTTGCACGCCCAGAGGTGCAGTATCGTTCCAGGAAACCCAGCCAGCGAGACCAAGTGCAAACTTTCCGTTCGGCACGATGCTCGCCCCGTTGACGCGGTAGTGAGCCCCAGTAACAGCCGGCGCCTGACGAGCCAGTGCATCAAGGTTTCGGGGTAAACCACCAGCAGTCTTCGCCGCCTGCCATTGCGCTAAAGTGAGGTAGGAATTGCCATTGGCAGTTTCCTCCGCCGCAACCAGTGGAGACAACAATGTTGAATAAATGTTGGAGTCATACGTGGAGAACTGGTCGGCGGTCGTAAAATTGCTTCGGTGATAGACCGAAGCGCCGACACTGGAGGGCACCATCGTGTTCCCACTGACGCGGTTTCCTCTGACATCGCCGCTCGGAAAAATCACCTTGCTGTCTTCCTCAAGCCATAGCTGGTAGCGACGATTACCGTAGAGCTTGTTGTTCTGGATTACGTTGTTGGCCCCATTGTGGACATGAAAACCGTATTCTGCGTCGATGACGGTATTTCCGGAAAGGGTCACACCGCTGCCAAGTTCGTCGATGTATATCCCCTGCCCTCGCGAGTTGTTGGTCGGTTTGCCCTCCACGGCACCCGGAACATGAAACACCACGTTGTTGCTGACAATCGAGTTGTTGTTCGTGCCGCCGAGGTAAATCGCCCCACCGTCGTCCAAGACCATGCTGGCGTTTTCGATGTAATTGTTTTCTACCCTGGAATTCGATCCTGGAAGAATCCCGTTGTATCCGGTATTGATGATGGTGTTGCCGGAAACAAGCGCATTATTGCCCGAAAGAATGGCACCAAAAGATTTAACCGGCAAGCTTACGATCTGTCCGTTGCTGACACGTACGCCACTGTCCACGATTCGGTTTCCGACGACCTGAAGACCGGTAGCCATATGCCCGGTGACAATGTCAATGCCGAAAATGGCATCGCGCCCGGTCCGAGCGAACGAATTTCCGGTAAGCGAACTATTGGTTGAACCCGCCACATCGGCACCCTGGTCGATAGTATCGGCGACGGTGGTGTTACGAAGCGTCACTTTGGCGGATCCGCGCATGCCGACCCCCAACCTGATATTGCGCATCGCGAGTCCATCGACAACGATGTTCGATTTTCCCGCAAGATCGATGCCCGCATCGACGCGTGAAACAGCCACCCGGTTACCGGGGGGGCTCCCATCTGGCATCCATGCGTAAAGATAACCAGTTGTCGAGTCGTAATGCCACTCGCCTGGACTGTCCAGCATCCACAGGGCGCCTTCAAAGAGATAACCCCAACCAGCCTTTAGAACAAAGCTTGTAGGCGAGGACAACGTCAGCCGGTTGCCGGCAATTGACGCGATATTGCGCTCGTCGACCGTCCAGGCATTTGTCCGGATGCGTACCCGCATGCCGGGCAAGAGAGTCGCGCCTGACGGCAACTGCAGATCGCTCCCGGTCGTAATGAATGTGCTTCGATAGGCACCGTTCACCAGTGTCTGGTCGGCATCCTGCACATTCAGGAAATAAGGAGACTGCGGTCGCACCGAATTGAATCCAATATTCGGATGGCGGGCTGGGGTCATCTGCAACCCGTCGGCAAGCAATTGCCTGGGGGAACCGACGACAACCTCGACGGCGACATTGTCGAGGCTGACCGCGACTTTGGCTGGAACTTCAATGTCCAAGCGAGCATTGGCGAGAGCCACTGTTCCCCTGAATGGAAACGAGTAGGTTTGCCAAGAACCGGTTCCAGTGATCGACTGGTTTAATCCCACCGAATCCCATGGAGACACTGTTCGCCTGACTATCATCCGAATGACAGAACCTGCAGGCGCCTTGATGCTGATGGTGGCCTGATAAACCATCGGAAGTAACTTAAACTCCTTACTGACCACCAGGCTGTTGCCGGGACCAGTTCCAGCAACAAAGTTAAGGCAACTGCTGGAGTTGGCAGCACAGTTCGTGCCTTGACTCAAGACGGAATCATTGCTGGGAGACCAGTTGTACCAACCAGTAATCCCCGCATCAAAGGTGCCGTCACCTGTCAAGCTTACAGGAAGGCGAGCCCGGTAAATCTGGCCGCTGTAAAGCGTCCAGTTGTCTGCGGGGATGGCCACCGCCCCATCGATGAGCGGTGCTGTGGAACAAGCCCCCGGATAAGTGCCGATGTTGATCGAATTGGCAGCCGTACCTGAACTGGTAAGCTTCAGTGATTCGTACCAGGTCTGACCGCAACGCAGGAGAACGGAGTCGCCCGGCTGCAGCGCGGTAGCACTGACCTTGGCCAGCGATAACCAAGGCCCATCGGCAACAGGCGATGAAACAGGGTCGGCCTTGGTTCCTGACCAGGTGTCGCTGCCCGTCGCAGCATTCACGTAGTAGGTGGCGGCGATTGCTGTCGACATTGACAGCACCGACATGGTTGCCAGAAACAGGAGCCTTGCAGAAATCAGCCTTGGCTGGAAATGGACGAAAATCATGATGCCCCCACAAGAAATGAGTGAAACGCAAACTTGCGAAAATCGGGGGATGCATTACCAGGGGGGAATTTGCCGAAGCAGGTAAACTGGGTCGTTTCGGCAGTTCCGCTGTCATCGGCGTCTGAAAGACACCATTAGATCGGTAACATTGCGTCCCCGCCTTTCGGTCGGGTTTGCCTTTTCGTACGTCAAGCAAAAACAAACTCAACATAAGCCGGTAGCCGGCCAGTGTCAACCTATTTCAAGAAAATTTCAAAAAAATACTTCAACAGAAATTTCTCTCACAGAAACTTCTCTCACCGTGGCACCGCTCTTACAGCGCAGTATACACACCAGCCTGCCGCTGACCCAGGGCACGGAGTACGGTATTAGCTCCACAAACAATAGAGCAAACTTAAGCATAAGATGGGTTTTGCGCATTGGTCGGGAATGTCTGAGTCCCGGATTTGCGGGGCCACTCATGGTCGAGATGTCGCTCGTTATTGAGGGCTTTACCTCCATCGACAGAGAAGCTCAGCAATGACCAGAAAGTCGCGCAGTTGGCTCGTTCGTATTGCTTTCGAACCGAATCGATTCTCCTCTGAGCAGTTGAAGCAGGTTTACGAGCA
>NZ_JAEUOI010000169.1 GCF_016790145.1 Propionivibrio sp.
GACGGGGTTGCGCGATAACGGGTGGATGCACAGCGAAGCAATCCCTGCTCCTTCCAGGCAAACCCCTCCCCAACCCTCCCCTTGTCAGGGGAGGGAGCTTCGGTTCCCCCTGACAAGGGGGCTAAGGGGTTGGTTTTACCCACACTTTATTGAGCCGTTCGCGCAGCGGCTCCAGCTTCGCCTGCCACTGATCCTGGATGACATCGATCCCGGCTATGGTCTTGAGCGTATGTGCGGTACACGCGGATAGGCAAAGCCGCGGCTGCCGTTGAATTCGTGATGCCACCGGTATTGAGACGTGGAGAGTAATATCGGGACGAAGCTCAATTACCGCCCAACGCGATCAGCTCCCGTGCCTGATCTTCACATTGCCTGCTGGTCGCTTTGTCGAGTGCATTCAGCCAGCGTTCAGGAATCGCCCCCAGTCCGTAGCGCGCGCCGGCGAGCATGCCGGCAATGGCGCCGGTGGTATCGGCATCGCCGCCGCGATTGACGACGTCGATCAGACACTCCTCGAAACTGGCGGTGGCAAAGAATGACTGGAAAACCGCCTGCATCGTTTCGACAATGAAGCCGCTGGGATTTTCACAGCGCTTGCGCCCGTAGGCGAAAACCGGGTGTTGGCTGACCAGTTCTGCAGAGCGCTGGCGTTCGACTTCGAGCGCGTCGCGCCCGGCCAGAAAATCCTGCACCATGAAGATCAGCGTGTCGCAGGCCCCGTCCGAAAGGGCGTTGTGGTGCGTGGTGTGGGCCTGGGCGTGGCTGGCGGCAAGGGTCGTCTCCGGCGTCTGGCCGTAGCAGGCCAGTGCCACGGGCAGGACGCGCATGGCGGCGCCGTTGCCGGCATCGTGCTCGGAGGGGACGGCTTCCGGGTTGCCGGTCTTGCGGAAGGCGATCAGGTTACGGCGCACGGTGTTGCCGATATCAACCGGCTTGCTGCGCATCCAGGCGTCGAAGGCTTCGGCCGACGCTTTGGCTTCGACGCCGCCGTGCGCCAGGATCGCTGCGCCCAGAGCCAGCGACATGCCGGTGTCGTCGGTGACCTGGCCGGCCTTGAGGCGCAGCCAGCCGCCGCCGGTGATGTCGCGGTGGAGGCCATGCTGGTGACGAATTTCGTTGGGGGTGAGAAATTCGACGGTGGCGCCCAGCGCATCGCCGATGGCGAGGCCAAGGTAGGCGGCGATGGCGCGTTCGCCGAGCACGCGCTCCGACGTCACACGTCGACGCACGCGGGCGGCACGCCGGATCAGCGCTCGGGTCCAAAACACCTGGCGTAGTCCTGGCACTGGCCGCAGGACGGTGCGGGGCAGACATAGATGCCCTCGTTCGAGCAAAAACGGCGGTAGAGAAATTTCTTCCACTTCATGTCGGCGTTATTATCCTGTGCCAGTGCCGGGAAGTTGACCCACATCAGCCGGGTCAGTTCATCGCGGCAGGTCAGGCCGAGGTCTTGCCAGAGATGGTCGGACCCGGCACAGCCGGTCGCGACGATATCGGCCATCCAGCGTTCGGAATCGCGCTCGCCGGCGCGATGCTCGAGGAGCAGCTTTTGCAGATCCTCGAATTCGGGAAGATCTGGAGCTCTGCGCTCGGTGCTGCGCAGCGGGTTGCCTGGGAAATACTCGGTCAGCATCTGCGCGCAGCGCACGTCGCCGAGCCCAAGGTGAGCCGGCAGGCAGCCTTCGCCGGCGCCCTGTCCGGCCAGCATGCTGGCCAGCAGCAAACGGTTCGGATCGGCTGCTGCCGAAGCCGACGGCGGCTGCACCAGCAGTTCGGCGAACAGCAAACTCCGGTAAGGGATTCGCTCCGGCCCGTTCATCGCCGACTCACTTGCTCGGATACTCGACGAGGATGTCCTCGTCGCGGACAATCATCTGGCAGGCCAGACGCCACTGGGTCGGCGGGATGTCATCGACGTACATCTGTTCGATCTCGGCCTTGGTTATGTGGCCCAGTAGCGAGAGCGCCGCCACTTCGCGGGCGTTGAGCGGGCCGCCCATCGGGCGGCGTTTGTCATCGACCGAAGAAACCTTGACCAGACAGGTGCCGCAATCTCCTTCCTGGCAGCCGAAGTCGATCGGAATGTGGTTTTCCTTGGCCAGCGAGAGGATGGTTTGGGTGTGGCTGCCGGCAACGGCATAGACTGTCTTGTCGTTGTGCAAGGGGCTGCTGAAGGTGACGAGGGCCATGGTTATTTCTCCTGATGAAGGGGGTTGAGGTGAATTTCTTGCTCGGGCTGGTCAAAGGACGGCCGGGGGCGAATCGATGCCGGTCATGCCGGTCTGACAACGACTTCGCCGCCGAGGATCTGGGCCTGGCAGGCCAGCCGGTGCCGGCGCGGCGCCATGTTGTCCTTCAATACCTGGTCTTCCAGGATGCTCGGCACGGCGAGATTCTCGGCGCCGGAGACGATCTTGGTCAGGCAGGTGCAGCACTCGCCTTCGCGGCAGCCGTAGATGATGCCGGAACCGACTTTTTCCGAGACTTCGATGAGCCGGGTGCCGGCCGGTACGGTGACCGAGACACCGACGTCCTCGAAGGTAACTTTTGCTTTTGGCATTATTTTCTCCCTGTATCGGGCCGGTCAGGCGATGGCCGCCAGATCCAGTTCCCGGTGTTCGATCCGGCCGGTCAAATGACGGGCCAGGCTTTCGCCCAGACTGCGGCATTTCTCAAGTTCGTCTGTGTCCGGCACCAGCTTCAGGCGCAGTCCTTCGACCGGCACGCGCAGTTTCAGCCCGCGCAGGCGGTCCTCGATCAGGCGCACCGCCTCGCCGCTCCAGCCGTAGGAGCCGAATGCCGCACCCAGCTTGCCCTTGATGTTGACGCTGGTGAGCGAGGACAGCAGATCCCAGATCGGTTTGACCGCATCGCCGTTGATCGTCGGGCTGCCGAAGGCGAGGCCGTCGGCCTCCTCGATCAGGTCGGTGAAGATAGCGGCATCGCCGCCTTCGAGGTCGTAGAGCGAGACACGTACGCCGGGGATGCTTTCGGCACCGGCCGCCATGGCTTCGGCCATGCGCCGCGTATTGCCATACGCCGAGAGGTAGAAGACGAGCAGCGTCTTTTCGCTGCGCGCTTCGTTGAACAGGCGCGGCGTCGCCAGTTCGCGGTAGCGGTGCAAATAGTCACGGGGCATGTGGCGCAGGATGGGGCCGTGCGCCGGGGCGATCAGCCTGATGTCGAGCGGTTCGATCAGCGCCAGCGCATCGAGCACGTAGTCGCGGAAGGGCCGCATGATATGCGTGTAGTAATACTCGAACGAGAAGCGGAAATCGCCGACGCGCTCGTTGAACAGGCGCTCATCGCAGAAATGACAGCCGAAAATGTCGCCGGTGAACAGCATGCCGTCTTCTTCGAGATAGGTGCACTGGGTATCCGGCCAGTGTAGGTAGGGCGTGTGCAGGAAGCGCAGCGTGCGCCCGCCGAGATCGACGGTATCGTCGGTGGTGACCGGCGTGTACTCCGGCGGCTTCTCGCCACTGGGTTTGAGCAGCGCCTTGAGCATCATCTGGGCGCGAGTGGACAGATAGACGCGAGCCTGTGGCGCACGGCGCAACAGTTCGGGCAGGGCGCCGCTGTGGTCCGGCTCCAGATGGTTGAGCACGATGGTCGTGATTTCCTCGTAGCGCGCGACCGATTCGAGGCGCCGGAAAAAATCGTCGGCGAAGCCCTCCTTGACCGTGTCGATTACCGCCACGCCGTTTTCGCCGCGCACCACATAGGCGTTGTAGGTGGTGCCGTTGGCCGTTTTCAGGATGATGTCGAAGCTGCGCAGATGCGGGTCGAGGGCGCCCACCCAATGGACGCCCGGGGCGACTTCGACAGCCAGATCAGTGAGCGCCGCAACGGCCATGGCGGCTTTCCTCATCCTTGTCGGCAGGTTTGTCGTACGCCGCGCGGCCACAACTGTCGTGGCCTTCGGCGCCATGCGCGCAGGCTTCGCCGTCGCCTTCCGACAAGGCCACTTTGTTCAGACCGATCCAGGCGTCGACGGCGGCATAATCGAATCCGACAAGCCGTTCGATCCGGGTTCCCTGTTCGCTGGTTACTCTTTCGACTTCCATCAGCGGACGGCGGATGAGCAGGGGGTTGTCGAGCAGCAGATGCAACGCCTCCTCGAAACCGAGGTTTTCCGGAACGATGTCGCCGGATTTGAGCGCGGGCGCATTGCGGTTGAACCACTCGCCGATCTCCAGCTTGCCGATGAAAGCCAGCAGCCGGTCGGCCGACCAGGTTTCGGCTTTCAGGTTTCTGGCCCGAACGGTGTGACCAGCGGCAGCCAGCAGCAGCCTCTGGCGAAGATTGCCCTGGCAGCCCGGCTTCTCGTAGAAGGTAACGATGGCCATCAGGCGGCCGCCTTGTACAGGCCCAGCTCGATCAGCTTCTCAAGCGGAATGCCGGTCAACGAACCGGGCGGGTTGATCGGATCGCCCAGTTCGTTGACGATGGCGCACTCGATCGGGCAGATGGCGGCACATTGCGGGTCGGCATACTCACCCAGGCACTCCGTGCACTTCGCTTCATCGATGAGAAAATGCGGCGTGTCCGCGTAGATCGCCTCGTTCGGGCAAACCTCGACGCAGGCACAGCAATTGACACAGGCGTGGACAATCTGCAGGGCCATTTCACGCCGCCTTTCTGGAAGAGGCCTGCCCAACGGGTTTTTCAGCGAGTTTGCCGGCACTCCCCATTTCCTTATATACCGCCAGCACCGCGTCCTCGATCGGCTCCATCGCATGTTCGCCGTTCGGCTGAATGCCACTGGCTTCGAGCTTGCCCCAGGGTTCGTAACCGATCTTCGAACAGAGCACGACTTCGCAGCCGGTCAGCGTGGCAATGGTTTTGTCGAGTACCGATTCCGGTTCGCCGACAAGGCTTGACGCCGACGCCTCGTCGCCTTCGCCGCAGGACTCCGTACCGCTACAGTAGAGCCCGGTCTTGCGGTGGCTGACAAAGCGCACGCCGCTGGGCGAGGCTTCGTAGATCAGGAACTCGCGCGCATGACCAAAATGCTCGCCGACGACGCCGTTCTTGCCGGCGACGGCCATCAGTACCGTGCGCCAGGCCGGAGAAAGGTTCTCCGGATTGCGACTGTCGCCCGACAGCGGCGGCGGCATGGCGCGCCTGGTTTCCCGCTGCTGATCGAGCTGATCGATGATCGCGTCGTGCACTTCCTTGCGCCGGACCATGGCCGCGGCATAGTCGATGTCGTCGAGCGAGAGCTGGTCGATCTTGTCCATGGTGAATTCGGCACCGCGATCCTCGCCGAGCAGTCCGACCGCATCGGCACGGCACTGCCGGCAGTGGCGCATCATCGCCATGTCGCCGGAGCAGTCATCCTGCAGTTCCTGCAACTGCTCGGCGCTCGGGCTGGCTTGCCCCATCAGGCCGTAGTAGGTGCCGTGCTCGGCTTCGGCGATCAGCGGCATGACATTGTGCAGGAAGGCGCCCCTGGCCTTGACCACCCTGGAGACTTCCTTGAGGTGCCGATCATTGACGCCGGGGATCAGCACCGAATTGACCTTGACCAGGATGCCGCGCGCGGTCAGCATTTCCAGACCCTTCTGCTGCTGTTCGATGAGGATTCTTGCCCCCGCGACACCGCGGATGCGCCTGTTCTCCCAGAAAATCCACGGGTAGATTCGGGCGCCGATTTCCGGGTCGATGCAATTGATGGTGATGGTCACGTGGTCGATGTTGTATTTGGCGATCTCGTCCGCGTACTTCGGCAGGTTGAGGCCATTGGTCGACACGCAGAGCTTGATGTCCGGAGCGCGCTCGGCGAGTTGCCTGAAGGTCTCGAAGGTGCGGGTTGGGTTGGCCAGCGGGTCGCCCGGCCCGGCAATGCCGAGCACCGTCATCTGCGGAATTTTGGCGGCGACGGCGAGCACTTTCTTGATCGCCTGATCCGGCGACAGTAGTTCGGAAACGACGCCGGGCCGCGACTCATTGGCACAGTCGTATTTACGATTGCAGTAATTGCACTGGATGTTGCACGCCGGTGCAACAGCCACGTGCATGCGGGCAAAGTAATGGTGCGCTTCTTCCGAATAGCAGGGGTGGTCCTGAACCTTGGCGCGGATATGATCCGGCAGATGGCCCAGCGCATCCGGCGCGGTGCCGCAGCCGCTGGACGAACACCCCCCGCCGCTGGTAGTAAGTGGAGTGGGCGGCGTGTTGCTGATAACGGGTAGTTCCACGATGAAGGCTCCTCGAGTGCTGTCGATGTCTTTCAGCAATCGCTGTGCCAGTGGATAAACTGTTTTTAAAACAGGGGATTAAACATTCGTGCTGGCCCTGCCTGTCGTCGCTTTGTCGTAAAACTGACAGGCCGCCTGTTGGCATGATCAAGGCAGCAGATCGGCCTGGATTTGTGCCAGCCAGGTGTACAGGCGTTCTTCGGTCAACAGTGGCTGGTTGATCTGGTCGAGGGCCAGACCGAGGAAATGGTCGCCGTCCACCGAGCGTGAGGCAGTGAATTCGTAGCCGTTGCTTGGCCAGCGACCTACCACGCGCGCGCCGCCAGCCCGCAGCGCAGTGTGGATCAGGCTGATCGCGTCGACAAACTCGTTCGGGTATTTTTTCTGGTCGCCGAGTCCGTAAATCGCTACGGTCTTGCCAGTGAGGTCGGCGCCTTGCAGTTGCGGCAGGAATTCCTCCCAACTCGGCTGGCTGAGGCCGACCGAGAGCCCCGGCAACTGGCCTTCGCCGAGGGTCGAGCTGCCGAGAATCAGCGCGTCATGGGCGAGGAAATCGGCCAGCGTGGCGCGCCCGATATTGACCGGTGCCGCCGCAGCCGTCCCCAGTTTCTTCGCGATCTGCTTGGCGATCAGCCGCGTTCGGCCGGTTTCGGTGCCGAAAAAAATGCCGATTCTGGCCATTTGAATATCAACACTCCCTAGACCGGGACAGGCTGGATCTGCGTCAACTCTTCCGGCAAACAGCCAACCGGGTCACCGAGCAGCTTGTCGGGGCCGCTTTCAAACTGCACCAGATAGATTTCCTTGCTTTCGTCCAGCTCGGCGACGCCAAAATGCACGACAACGCCCCGCGCGCCCAACGGGGCAATCAACCCTTCCGGTTCCTCGATACCGGGCATCCCGCCATCGTTGAAAATGTCTGCGGCGGCATAGACCATATCGCCGATTGCGTATCGAATATTTGGAATGGCTGGCATGATTTCAGGCTTTCTGTCGGGGCAAGTGGGCAGGTACTGCGCGGTTTCCAGAAGTGAGGAACCGGAAGCCGACGAGAAGGTGTTTATCGGGTTCGGACACGCAATTCTCCTTGTTGTTGACAATTCCTTCACCGGTGCGAAATCAGCTCGGCGCTCCAGTGAAACAATGCAAGGGGAATGCCAGGAGATAAAACCATAAATACAATGGTTTGCGTATTTTATGCCTTGTCAGGTTTGCGACAAGGCTGTCCACTCCGCCTTTGGCAAGAGCATTATTCCGTACCTAAGCCAAGTGAGTGGCTTTCGTGTTCAGGCGTTACCAGAAATCATGCCGGTCAGCCACTGAAAACCCATCAAGACTTATGATCTTTCATCAAATCCCGCAAGCGTTTGGAGGCAGGAACCAGAGGCGTTCGACTGCGCGTCCAGGCACCTTGCTCCGACGGCGATAGGGCACGTCCACGGCTCATGAACCAGGATGCCAGCTTGTACAACCCTGACTTGCTGTAGACCTGTGCCCACATGCCCCACGCGGTGGATGCCGCCAGGGTTCGCGCCGCCCCGCTACCACGTAATGTGGCCTCTTCGGTTTCAGGCCTGGCTTGCGCCTCATTGCGCAGGCGCACCAAAATGTCCGTGATCGGAATTTTCACGGGACACACCTCGCTGCAAGCACCACAAAGGGTTGACGCAAAGGCCAGTGGAAAGGTTGTATCCAGGCCTAGCATGTGCGGTGAAATGATGCTTCCAATCGGGCCGGGATAGGTCGTGCCATAAGCATGCCCGCCAATGCGCGCATACACTGGACAATGGTTCATGCAGGCACCGCAACGGATGCACTGCAGGGTGGCTCGCAATTCATCGTCGGCATAGGCCTGCGTGCGCCCGTTGTCCAATAAAATCAGATGCACTTCCTGCGGGCCGTCTTTTTCATCAGGCCGGCGCGGCCCGCTGATCATGTTGACGTAGGTGGTGACCGCTTGTCCGGTAGCAGAACGTGTCAACAAGCTCAACAAGGGCGGCACGTGTTCGAGTTTTTCGACCACTTTTTCAATACCGGTGATGGCGATGTGCACTTTGGGAACAGTGGTGCACATACGACCGTTGCCTTCGTTTTCCACCAGACACAAGGTGCCGGTTTCGGCCACGGTAAAATTGACGCCGGACAGACCGATATCCGCCTCGGCAAACTTGCGCCGCAGCACGCGCCGACCAATCTGAATCAGTGCATCCACATCCTCGGTGTAGGCCACACCAGGAATCTCCTCGGCAAACAGTTGGGCGATTTCCTGCTTGGTTTTATGAATGGCCGGCATGATGATGTGCGACGGTGCTTCGCCCGCCAGTTGCACAATGTATTCACCCATGTCTGACTCAAAAGCCTCAATACCAGCGGCCTCCATGAAGTGATTGAACCCCACCTCTTCACTGACCATGGATTTGCCTTTGATGATGCGTTTGGCATCCACACGCTGAGCAATTTTCAAGGCAATGGCATTGGCTTCCGGACCGTTTTGAGCCCAATGCACTTGCACACCGTTGGCCGTGAGATTGGCCTCAAGTTGTTCCAGCAATCTCGGCAAATGCGCCAGGCTGTAGCGTCGAATCGAGGCCCCCAGTTCGCGCAGTCCCTGCATCTCATCTTGATCCGGAAACTGCGCACGCCGTTTGGCCTGTAAAAAATCCATGGCACCACGAAAATTTTTCCGTTGCCCCGCGTTGTCCAGTACTGCTTTGCTGCGGGCTTTGAAATCATCCATAGGGTGAAGGTGAACGACTTTGTTCATGCTTGCCTCCCATCAGCGTGACGAAGTAAAACCACCAGTTCTTTGGGGCCATGCGCACCGTAGGCCAGCGTTTGCTGAATGTCTGCCGTCTTGGACGGACCACAAATCAGCAATGCATTGGTTGGCATGCCCTCGGACCAGGATTCGGCAGTCATGGCGGCATAAAAGTCTTCGTGGATGGTGTCCTCATCCAGCAGCACAAAATGAATCGAGGGCACCAGCGACATCAAGCGCGGTTCGCTCGGCGTGGGCCACAGAATCAGGCTGCCTGTTTCAGCCACCGCACCGCGTGCCAGTGTCAGTGAGGCATCCACACCGTCAAACAGCAAATCCTGCCAGGTATCAATGGGCTGCTCGTAAGGTATCAACTGCAGGGCTTTCGTTTGGCAGGCCTGCAGTTGCGCACCATGCGGCGTGCCGGCACCAATCAATATCTGGCGCAAGCCTTTGCCAACGGCCACCTGCAACAGGACCGAAGACCAATTGTCATGCGTCACATCATGAATTTCAGTGTGCACCGCCTCCAAAGCAGCTCGCAAGCGTGCGCAGCGTTGAACTCGATCTTCCGAGCGGCGATGAGCTCCAAACCACCCGGCGACATCTGGCATAGCCTGCTGTTCAGCCACATGGGTCTTGCGCAAACGATTGAGAATTTCTTCACGTGCGCTCATGCTGCACCTCCATTCGTACGCCGCCACAAAAAACTGGCCAGATGTTCACCGGGCAAACTGGGTTGTTTGCAACCCGATAATTCATCCTGCTTGGCGGACCGCCCCGAGATGTTGAGCAAGCAACCGCAATCTGCACTGACCACGCAGGAGGCCCCGGTATTTTTGATGCTGGCCACTTTGTCGGTGGCAATGGCTTCTGAGATGTCCGGATACAACAAGGCAAAAGTACCGCCAAATCCGCAACACTCTTCAATCCGGGCCTGCTCTTTGACTTGCACCTTGTCCAGGCTGTCAAGCAAGGCAGCGCTGGTTTCATGCACCCCCATCTGACGACGGGCGTGACATGAGGTATGCAGTGCAATGGTGCAAGCTTCACCGATGTCTTCATGGTTGAAATTGACCACATGCACCAGAAACTCGCTCAACTCATAAATCCGGTCCGCCAGTGCCATTGCCTTGGCATGCAATTCCGGATCATCGGCAAATAGGTGAGGGTAGTGAGTGCGCATCATGCCGCCACACGAACCCGACGGCACCACCACGGGCCAGGGTTCAATGAACAAATTGAGCTGTGCCAACGCTACTGAGCGGGCTTCGTCCGGGTAACCGCTGCTATGCGCGGGCTGGCCGCAACAGGTCTGTTGTTCAGGATAGTGAACACGGATGCCCTCGCGCTCCAACAGCTTGACGGTATCAAGACCCGCTTGCGGTGTGAATTGGTCAATCAGGCAAGTTGCAAAGAGGTAGACATCAGTCGGTTTTGACGGATAGCTGCGGTCAGTCAATCCATAAGAGTTCATCAAGCGTCTCCTGGTTTTCTAAAAGCTTTATTGTCAAACGATTCCGCCGAGGGTCTGTTGAAACTCGCAGGAACGCGTTGTCAAATATTGTAAACACCGCCACGCTCAATGCACAGCTACACCAGAGTTCATCACCGAGCAGATGACTTGCGGGTGTCCTGCCGTTGAAATTAGACGTGTATAGAAAGAAACTCCAAGCTGCTGCAATGCAACAAAAACCACATGCGTACGCTCGGGATAACCCTATGATCAAAACCATGAAGGATAGGGAATTCAACCGCACGAGCCTGAGTATCCTCGCCCGCTTAACCACTGTCAATGCCGACTATTTTCTTTTAATTCCCATGAGGAAATCCCTATTCCGCCTCACTGTTAAGCGTATGGGCGAGGCGTAATATAGTGGGTGCCGAAAACTCGCCACTCGTTGAGGCGAGAACACACGCTTACGCAAGACGATGGAAATGTTGCTCGTCACCCTCAGATGCCGCGACTATCCCCAGCGGTGAGGAAGGCGCACTTTGCTCGACTGCCTTGTAGTGCAGTTGCTCCAGGCGCTGCGCTGGTCAAACTTGATTTCCGCCTAGAGTTGAGCTGACATATTCCAATGAGGATGGTTGCCCGATTGTTCCGCAGTCGCTGCGGCCTTCCATAGCGGTGAACCGTGCGCCGGGGCGATTCTAGGTGGCTAGGTTAATTCGCCGATGTGGTTGAGAATCTTGTCCAGGCTGCCGGCATCGTTGATGAAGGTGATGATCCGCATCTGGGAGTGACAGATTTGGCAACGCAGGGGGCAAAGCTTCATCATAGATGCGCGCCAGCAACTTGGCCCACAGATACCAGGCCGAGTTGCTGACAGCTATTCCTGGATCGCGGCGACGTCGGTCGCCGGTGCAGATGATGGAGCGATCACCGCGCCGGATTATCCGGCTGCAATACGCGGAGAAGCAGCTTCTCGGGAAACTGCTTTCTGGGCGCGACAACGCCAAATAAATATTTATACGTCATGGAATCCGATTGGCCGTTGTCGTTGCCGTCATTGGGACTCAAAAGCTGTACGAGCACAATGGTTCAATTGCGGTCAGTGGAGTTGGCGATTCCATAGGGATAACTGTTGGAGCACTTCGGATAATGCCGAGCTCAGCGCCCAATGCGATTGAACCAATTTGCCCCAAGTTTTCAAGCTTGCTTGAATGTATTGACGCTCAGAATTCTTTGCTGAATTTTGGGATTTACAAGTTCAGAATACGAATAGCAGTTTTTCTATAAGCCTTTCAGCCTTGCTCGCAGCGCATCATCCCGATAGATCGTCCAGGCTGAACTCGATGGCGACGAAAGGTGCGACTCGAACCGGGGCGCCATCCTGCAGCGTGGCGATCAGCATCCAGTGCCTCTGACTCAGTTCGAATTCGCTCAGCTTCCGGCTCAAGTCCGATATGACGGGGTGTAGTGCGCAACAATTTGGTCGACTATTCGGGCCGCCGACCGCACTGATGGGGGATCTTTCAATAACAATCGCGGTATCGACGAAAGATTTGTGTTCGCGTACTTGACTCAGGCCGCCTGATGGGTAACCCCATTGGTACTCTCTTATCCAAGTCTTTCATTGCTTTTTCTAATACCAAGACGGGTTAACATCATCAGCAGACCGCTGCCAAACAGCCAAAATGACGCAGGTGCTGGCACGGGAGAATAAATAAAACCGCTGTCGGTCACCAGTTGATAACTCGGGTCAGAAAGGCTTAAAAAAACCTTGCCAGTGTTGCCATAGTCGGCTGAAGAGCTAGGATTAAAACTGGATGCTCTAGCGGATACGCCCAACCAAGCACTGAAAGATATGGCTGTTTTCGTTGGGAGAGAAAGCGTTACGGAACCCGAGCAGAAGTCATAATTACCTGGAACTGTGCAGTAAAAATAATTCGGGCTTGAAGCCGAATCGCCAAAATCAATCACTTGGTTTATGCCGCCAAACAAAATTGATAATCCACCAGAGGCAGACGAATTTCCTCCTCTGCCCCCTGTAACCTGATATCTCAGAGTCACATCCTTTTTATTTGAAGTAGACGGGCCTGTTATGGTAAAAGTATCAGTAAATCCGGCATCTGCACTGCCAGTAACCGATGGGCCTAACGAACCGGCACTGGCTTGAGCTTTAATCACTCCTGGGCTCGCAGATGCAGTGCCAAATGCTTGAGTTTGCCCTAAAACCGTTACATCTACCTTTGGAAAAATCACGGATGCATAAGCATACGAGCCAGTGTTGGTCTTGAACTCCTCTTTGTAGTCAAAGGGTGAGCCGAGGAGCGGGCGATCGATGTAATCGAAGATGCCTTTATTCCCCGCAGTAGCCTGGGCTCTTGCATAAGTGGTATACGCCGCGCTCAGCGGCGAATAACCAAAAATCAACAAATATAAGAAAAGTATGCGGCAAGATTTCATTGGAAGCACCTTGGTTTGTGGTGGTTGTGGTGGTGATTAAGCGGATTCAGTATAAACCCAGAAACCGCAGTTGAGCGCGATAGTGAACCAACGCAAGGGGAATGCCGGGAGATAGAATGCAATGGGTTACGTAAGTTAAGTCTTGTCAGGTTTTGCGACAAAGCTCCCCACTCTGACTTTGGCACTATCTTCATTCACTACCGAAGCCGAGTTCGCGGCTTTCCTGTTCAGTCGTTACCAGGATCCGAGCGCTCCGGTCGTGGCGGTAACGGCGAGGGGGAAGATTCGTCATTCCAGGCATGACCCGGAATCCAGTCGGGCACTTCGGAGTCTGCCCTGCGGGATTTGCTTCGCACATATTCTTTTCGCTCGGTTTCCGGGACTAGCTCGTTATGACGGGGTGTAATGCGCAATATGACTGAGGTCAAGCGCCCCGCCAAAGTCATCAGCGAAACAGTCAGTTGCGAATCATCGACACGCTTTTCGATCTCAATGGTACGGACTGGGGATCGTTCAATAACCCTTGAGTCTTCTTTACAAGGAATTTCACTTTGGTTACTCGAAGAGAATTTGGCATTTCTGCGCTGGCATCGATCGGTGGAATTGCGGCCTTGTCGTCGTGTTCATCCAGCAGCAGCTCCGAGAGTTACGAAGCTGCGGTGCAAGATACATGGCACCACAGCAAGGGCGAGTCTGGCGATAAATCCACGCTCCTGCGCGAACTGGTGCGCTACGCGACTTTGGCACCGTCGAGTCACAACACTCAATGCTGGAAATTTCGCGTCGAAGAGTCCTCCATCTCGATATTGCCCGATCTTTCGCGCCGATGCCCCGCAGTCGATCCGGATGACCATCACCTCTTCGTCTCGCTAGGCTGCTCAGCCGAGAACCTTATTCAAGCGGCATTGGCGAATGGTCTGATGGGACATGCCACCTTCGATGCCGCCGGGAGTAACGCCCTGCGCGTATCCCTTGAGCCGACACGCGCGGTCAATTCCGCCCTGTTTCAGGCCATACCCGAACGCCAGAGCACACGTGCCGAATACGATGGCAAGCCCCTCACCAGGCAGGAACTCGAATTGCTTGAGAAGGCCGGTACTGGAAGCGGCGTTCGTTTGATCCTGCTCACCGAGCGAGAGGCAATGGAGAAAGTTCTGGAGTATGTTGTAGAAGGTAATACAACCCAGATGAACGATCGTGCTTTCGTCGAGGAACTGAAGTTGTGGATACGCTTCAGTGGCGACGAGGCAGTTCGAACCGGGGATGGGCTCTACTCGGAATCGTCGGGTAATCCGTCTTTGCCCCCGTGGTTGGGAAACCTGCTATTTGATTTGTTCTTCACGCCAAAGAACGAGAACGACAAATACGCAAAACACGTGCGAAGTTCAGCGGGAATCGCGATCTTCGTCGCTGATGGTTCAAGTCCTGCACAGTGGGTCGAAGTGGGGCGTAGCTACGAGCGCTTTGCTCTCCAGTCGGCCGCATTGGGGATCCGTAACGCATTTCTCAACCAGCCCGTGGAGGTGCCGACATTGAGACCACAGTTTGCTTCTTTCCTGGGTATCGGCAAAAACAGACCTGATCTGGTGGTTCGGTTTGGTCGAGGCACGAAGCTGCCTCCTTCCCTGCGGCGACCGTTGCAGACCGTGCTGGTCTGATTCGACTAAAAGCCACGTCAACGATCATCAAATGGGCACTCTCTTCTTACGCTCCATCAAAGCCGGTATTGCCTACTTTTCCCTGGCATTTGGTGCGGGCTTCGCCATGGGAGCGATACGCGTGCCTTTTCTGGTGCCACGTCTCGGCGAACGCGTAGCGGAACTCATCGAAATGCCGTTCATGCTTATCGTCATCATTTGGGCAGCCCGGTTCATTACGATAAGGTTTGCCTTGCCGGCTACCGTCTTGGTTCGTCTGAGCACCGGCGTTCTTGCTTTGGGTTTGCTGATCGCAACCGAACTCTTGCTCGCCGTGGCCTTCCAGGACCAGTCGCTTGGTCAATATGTCTCTAGCCGGGACCCGGTCTCCGGTACAGTCTATCTGGCGATGCTCTTTCTGTTTGCAGCGATGCCACTTGTTATCACGAGATTACGGTTCGGTCGCGACCATGCATAAGTCCAACTCATCATTCCATCGGACGTTGCGCGATACAGCCGCGTAGCTCCAGTGAATTCACCTTGAACTGTTGCTTTTCGAACGCCAGAGCGTCCTCAACGCGAGGGCCGTAAGGAATCAGCGTGAATTCCAGCTTTCATGATGGTGAAATGTCTCTGAGCCGAATGGCGCTAGGCTATGAGCATTCCATAATTGGCCGCCTCGGAATGCCGATAGCCCGTTCCGCACAATCCGAGCCTGGATAATGAAAGGGTAAATCCGGCGCGCCAGCCAGGGCTTCGATGGGCTAAAATAGTCGGCCGTCAACTGTCGGCCATGAGTCGAGGGTGATGTGAGCAAGAATTTCATTGTTTGTGCGACTGCTGTTTACCCGTATTCAAACTTGCACATTGAAGCGGCGAGTTGGGTGCCGCGGGTGCCAATAACCCGAAGTCACTTTACCGATGCCGGCACTCGCTTTTGCTCGCCACCAGTGGCTTTTCCGGGCTATCGGCGCACCGTGTGAGTGACGTGCACGGCGCATCGGGTTGCAGTGGCCCTGAAGGAGAAAGGTGTGGGACAGTTCAGCGAGTTGTTGCATGGGGGGCCGGTTGATGCGGTCGAGGTTGCGCGTGTGCGCGAGGTCATCCTGTTCGAGCAGCCGGCTCTGCGCGAGCGACTGGTGCGCTTCTGGGCGCTGTTGACCCTGGCCTCGGCGATCGCCACCTTCGGTCTGTACGGGGACTCGGCGGCGGCCGTGATCGGCGCCATGATCGTCGCTCCGCTCATGCTCCCCATCATGGGCCTGGCATTTGCCATCAGCATCGGCGATCTGCGCGCGATCCGGAGTTCGCTCCTGGTCGGCGTTGGCGGGATCGCCACCGCTATCGGCGTTGGCTACCTCATCGCGCTGCTGATGCCGAGTTACTTCGACCCAACGAACGTCGGACAAATCAAGGTGCGCACCACCCCGCGTCTGATCGACCTTCTGGCGGCGCTCGCTACGGGTCTCGCCGGGGCCTTCGCCATCGGCCGCAGAGATGTCTCGGACACCTAGCCGGGCGTAGCCATCGCCATCTCGCTCGTTCCCCCGCTGGCCAACGTGGGCATCCTGTTGGGCGCCGACCGACCGGAGCTGGCATTCGGAAGCCTGCTTCTGTTCGTGACCAACTACTTCGCCATCCTGCTGACGGGGTCGTTCGTCTTCGGCCTCATGGGATTCCCGGCGCCTGTGCTGTCCGGGGCCACGCCTCGCGTCAGGCAACTCGCGATCACCACGGTTGTTCTGATGATTGCGATCATCGCCGTCCCGCTCGGGCTGGCAAGTCGAACAGTGATTCGCGACAGCCTGGTCGAAAGCCGGGTGACCGAAGCGGCCAAGTCCTGGACCGCGGGCACGGGCTACCACCTGAAGTCGGTCACGGCAAACGACAAAACGGTCAGCGTCGTCGTCGCCGGAACGGGTGCAATCCCTGCCCCGGAAACGATCGAGTCGCAACTGAGCGGGCAGATCTACGGAATGCGCGTGCGCGTGACGGCGATCCCTGCGCAGATCATCGAATTCGGCACGAAGTAGGCAGCGGCTCCACGGCTCCGGCTTCTGCTGGCCGACGGCAGTCCCGGTGTCAAGCCGCGAGATCGGGAACCGCTACTTCGGTATCGTGCACGATTTCCAGGTACAGCAGAGCCAATCTGGTCTGGAAACTGTCGTCACGGCGCACCCCAGGATTTTCTCCTTCGGGGCGAAAGCCGGGATCCAGTTGGTGCTCCAAAAACCTGGATTCCGGCCTTCGCCGGAATGAGCGCGAAGCCTGGCCAAGGGCCACGAAGTGGGTTGCCGCAAGCCCCTTCATGAAATGCTCAGAATTGCTTGACCTCGATGTTGAGCGTCTGGATCCGGTAGGCGATCTGGCGCGGTGTCATGCCGAGAATGCGCGCGGCCTTGGCCTGCACCCAGCCGGCCTGTTCGAGCGCCGTGATTACGCGTTCCTTTTCCGAGAGGTTCGGGTCGTCGATGTCGGCCTCCGGGTTCGGGCTTGCAATTGGGTTGAACGGAGCCGGCGGTGGGCTGCGCTGCCCTTGCGGTGCGCGTCGCTCGCGGGCACTGGGAAAGCGGATCAGATCGACATCGATCCGGCCGTCTTCGGACAGTACGGCGGCACGTTCGAGGCAGTTTTCCAATTCGCGCACGTTGCCCGGCCAGGAGTGGGCGGCCAGCCGGCGCTGCGCCATGTCGCTCAGGGTCAGCTTGCGTTTCTGCTCGTTGCCGATCTTGCCGAGCAGATGGCGGGCGATTTCCGGGATGTCCTCGATACGCTCGCGTAGCGGCGGCAGAAAGATCGGCATGACATTCAGCCGGTAAAAAAGGTCTTCACGGAAATCGCCCATGTCGACGGCGGTTTCCAGGTCGCGGTGGGTGGCAGCGATGAAGCGCACATCGACCTTGATCGTCCGGCTGCCGCCGACGCGCTCGAATTCGCCCTCCTGCAGGACGCGCAGCAACTTGGCCTGAAAAGGCGGCGTGACATCGCCGATTTCATCGAGGAAAAGCGTGCCGCCGTGTGCCTGCTCGAAACGCCCCTTGCGCGCCTCTACGGCCCCGGTAAAGGCGCCGCGCTCGTGGCCGAACAGTTCGGATTCAAGCAGGTTTTCAGGCAACGCCGCACAATTGAGCTTGATCATTGCGCTGCGCGCGCGCGGTGAGTTGTAGTGGATGGCGTTGGCGATCAACTCCTTGCCGGTGCCGGTTTCGCCGCGAATCAGCACCGTGGTGTTCCACTTGGCGACCAGTCGCGCCTGGTCGAAAACCCGGCGCATGGTCGCCGAGCGGCCGACCATGCTGTCGAAACCGAACTGGTGGCGGACGGTACGTCTGAGCAGGTCGCGTTCTTCGAGCAGTGTCGATTTTTCCTCTGCGACTTCGAGCGACAGGCGCAGGCTCTGGCCGATCAGGTTGGCGACCATTTCGACGAACTGGGCACGCTCTTCGAGCAGTCCATCGTCCGGCGTTCCCGGTTGAACGGCAAGAACGCCCTGCAGGTTGCTGCCGGACTTGATCGGCACGGCGATGAAGGGAAGCTCCGACTGGTAAATGTCGAGGCGGTTGAGAAAGCGCGGCTCATCGGCGATGCGGGTGAACATCATGGTGCGCGGCTTTTCCAGCATCAGGCCGAGGATGCCTTCGCCCGGCTCGTATTGAACGTTGCTGACCGGTGACGGGTGATGCAGCAGGTGCGCCGTCAGATTGCCGGAATCCGGATCGACGATGCCGATCATGCCGCAGGTCAGCCCGGCTTCGTCATGCAGGATGCGCAGCACGTCGCGCAGGCTTTCATTGAAGGCCAGCGAACGGCTGAGCACGCGGCTGACCGCATAGAGCGCGGCGAGCAGCAGGATGTTCAGCTCGTGAGTCCGGCAAAAGCCACTGCTGGGTATCGTTTCGACCGAGTGGAGGGTGTGTTCGCGCATGTTGTTCCGAGCTTGTCGTTAAGGTCGCGCGAGCGACGCACTAATCTCCCCTCGCCCTGTGGGAGAGGGGTCGGGGGGCGAGATTGGGAATTCGCGGAGCATGCTCCGTGCCAATCTAGCGATTCCGGCTGCCAAGCCGGAATGCGCCCTGCAAGGGAGGGAAACGGGCATGTATGCAGTTTTCATGGTGTTGGGTGGCGCCAAAGGCATGCCCGTCAGATCGGGTCACCGTCGAGACGGAATTCGATGATGACCAGGCAGCCGCCGCTCGCGCTTTCTTCCAGATCGATGATGCCGCCGTGGTCGGCGACCACCTGCTGGGCGCGGGAAAGCCCGGTGCCGATGTGGTTTCCGTTACCCGGCTTGGCACTAAAGAAGGGTTCGAAGGCCTTGTGCCGGGAATCGGGTGGTATGCCCGGCCCGCTATCGCTGACGGTAATGACAATGCACTCGCGTTCGACGGCGCTGGTAATGCTCAGCTCGCGGCGCCGCCAGCCCTTGATGTTCATCGCCTCGATGGCGTTATCGACCAGCGCCTTGAACAACAGGCACAGTTGCAGCGGTCGACCGATGATCGGCGGCAGCGTCAGCGCGGGTCTCCAGTCGACGACGATGCCGGAGCCGAGCAGGCGTTGCGTGCTGATTTGCAGCACGTCGCGCAACACTTCATTGAGATTGACACGAACTTCGATCTCCTGCGGGTTTGGCGGAATCACCTGACGCAGCGACTCCAGGTGCTCGTGGCTGGCCGCCAGCGCCCGCTGCAGGGCATCGGCACTGGCCGGATCGCGTCGTTGCAGTACGGCGGCGGCCGAAGCCATCACGTTCATCGGCTCTTGCAGCCTGTAGATGGCCGCCGACAGGCCTTCGCGGATGGC
Source organism: Propionivibrio sp. (assembly GCF_016790145.1). Classification (GTDB taxonomy): domain Bacteria; phylum Pseudomonadota; class Gammaproteobacteria; order Burkholderiales; family Rhodocyclaceae; genus Propionivibrio. The sequence continues at coordinate 19,315 of NZ_JAEUOI010000169.1, forward strand.
CGCAGTTCGCTCCTCGTCGGCCAGCACGGCTTGCATGATGGCCGAACGCGCGCGCGCCTGCTCTTCACGCAGGATGCTGATGTCGGAGATGACCAGCAGCAGTCCGGGTTGGCTGCCGGTGCTGAAATAGCGGTCGGCACAGTCGCTGTGCATTTCGATCAGCGAGGTGGTGACCGACAGCCAGCGGGCTCGACCGAGCGGCCGGTCAATGCGTGCTTCGCGACTGTCGAAGGTGCAGGTTTCCGGCTGGCTGGCGAGCATTTCGCGCCAGTTCGGGGAGAGGCTATCGAGCAGGGTGTGAGCAGGCTCGGCGACGTGCAGGTCGCTCAGCAGCTTTTTATATTCATGGTTGTCGAGAATGACCTGGCCGTTCTGATCGAGCACGACGAAAGCGATCGGCGCCGTATCGATAACCGATTCGATCAGTTTTTTCTGATTGCGAACCAGGCACTCCAGGCGGTGCAGTTCGGTGACGTCGCGGTGCATGCCGACAAAATGCGTCGTTTTGCCCTGTTCATCGACGACGGGAGAGATGGTCAGCTCAGCCAGGTAGAGCTGGCCATCCTTCTTGCGGTTGAGCAGCATGCACGACCACGGCCGCTGCTCGGCCAGCTCTTCCCACAAGCCCTTGTAAAGGCCATCTGGCGACGTCTGGTTGGAAAGTATCGATTCGTTCTGGCCAACGATTTCATCGGCGGAGTAGCCGGTGACGCGGCTGAAGGCCTCGTTGGCAAACAGGATGACGGCCTGGGTGTCGGTGATCGAGATCGCCAGATCGGCCTGATTGACCGCCTGACGATAGGCTTCGGGCGGCAGATCCGATTTCTGCTGAGTCGGTGCGGTGGTGCGGGTGACAGCCGGCATGGCGTTGCTCCTGAAGGAATGTTCGCTGGCGCTGGATCAGATTGATTGGTACTAGCAGCTTCCGTGCCGTGCGCAAGAAGATGCCGGAGGTGAAGCAGCTACATCGTTTATCCATAAGCTGCGCGCGGCAAATGCGACGAATTTTCTGTCGGGTTTGCGACATTCAACAGGCCGCCGCTTGCCCCGATTTGGTGCATAACCCGTGAAAGCGTGCATCGATGCGGTCTTCCGGCGATTACCTGGTTTGGCACGGCTTGTGCACTGGTATTGCTGTAGAAACCATTTCTGATAGCCATGAGCGAATTCATCCTTCTGCTACTTTCAACGGCGCTGGTCAATAACGTGGTGTTGATCAAGTTCCTCGGCCTGTGCCCGGTCATGGGCGTCTCGAAGAGTGTCGATAGCGCCTTCGGCATGGGCCTGGCGACGACCTTCGTTATCACCCTGGCGGCCGGCGCCTCGTGGATGCTCGACAACTGGTTGCTGGCCCCGTTCGGCCTCGGCTACCTGCGCATCCTGACCTTCATCCTGGTCATTGCTGCCGTGGTGCAATTCACCGAGATGTTCATCAGGAAGACCAGCCCCGGACTCTACCAGTCGCTTGGCATCTACCTGCCGCTGATCACCACCAACTGTGCGGTGCTTGGCGTGGCGCTGCTCAACGTCGAACAGAAATTCAGCCTCTTCAAGAGCCTGCTTTACGGCTTCGGCTCGGCGCTGGGTTTCACTCTGGTACTGCTCATTTTCGCCGGTCTGCGCGAACGCGTGGCGCTGGCCCGGGTTCCTGACGCCTTTGCCGGTGCGCCGATTTCATTCATCACCATCAGCCTGCTGGCCCTGGCCTTCATGGGCTTTTCGGGCCTGAACATCTAGAGAGGTAAAATCATGATCGCCGCCATCCTCAGTCTGACGTTCCTGGGTGCCGCACTGGGCATCATCCTCGGTGTAGCCAACAGGTTTCTGCAGGTGGAAGGCAATCCGCTGGTCGACGAACTGGCGAGCGCGATGCCCGGGTCCAATTGCGGGCAATGCGGATTTGCCGGTTGCGCTGCGGCGGCCGCGGCAATCGCCGAAGGCACGGCTTCACCAGCTTGCTGCCCGCCCGGCGGCAAGGCACTGGCCATCGTGATCGGGCTCAAGCTGGGCATCACCGTCGATCTGTCCGCTCTCTCCGATGACGGGCCGAAGATCGCCACAGTGGCCGAAGAGTTGTGCATCGGCTGTTGCCGCTGCAGCAAGGTGTGCCCGACCGATGCCATCCTCGGCGCCGCCAGGCAGATCCACAACGTCTTGCGCGAAGCTTGCACCGGCTGCCGAAACTGCATCGATAGCTGCCCGACCGAGGCGCTGCTGATGCAGCCGGTGCCGGTCACCCTGCAACACTGGATCATGCCCAAACCCCTTGCCGCGTGAGATCACCATGGGATTCATGAACCTCTTTAAAAGCATTGCCGGTCACGACTGGGGCGTCCATCCGGCCGACCACAAACGTCCGGCATGCGATGTGCAGACGCGCCAGTTGCCCGTTCCACCCCGTGTCTACCTGATGCTTTTGCAGCACGTCGGCGCCCCGGCCCGTCCGGTGGTACTGGTCGGTCAAAAGGTGAAAAAGGGCGAACTGATCGCCGCCGCGCATGGCAATATTTCCGCGCCGCTGCATGCGTCGACTTCGGGAACGATCAGCGCCATCGATGAGATCACCGCGCCGCATGCATCGGGTTTGCCCGGCATGGCGATTTCCATCGACACCGATGGCGAAGAGGATTGGATTGAAACCGATATCCCCAGCGATCCCTACGCGCTATCGCCCGAGGATATTGCCGGGCGCGTGGCCAGCGCCGGGGTCGTCGGGCTGGGTGGCGCCACCTTCCCCTCGTCGGTGAAGCTGAACCTGGGTCGGCGTTCCGGCATCGACACGCTGATCATCAACGGCAGCGAGTGTGAGCCTTACCTCTCGTGCGACGACCGTCTGATGCGCGACAAGGCCGCAGAAATCGTTTCCGGCATCCGGCTGATGCTGATTTCGACGGGAGCCAAAGTGGCCCTGGCAGGTATCGAGGACAACAAGCCGGAAGCCATCGCGGCCATGCAGGAGGCTGCCGCCGGATTTTCCGAAATCTCTGTCGTGCCAGTGCCGGCGCGTTACCCGATGGGCTCCGACCGCCAGTTGATCATCGAATTGAGCGACCGCGAGGTGCCTTCCGATGCTCGCGCCGCCGATGTCGGCGTGATCGTGCATAACGTCGGGACGGCCTATGCCGTGCACCAGGCCGTTTGTCTCGGCCGGCCGCTGATTGCTCGGCTGATGACCTTGAATGGCGGTGCGGCGGCCAGGCCCGGCAACTACGAGGTGCCGTTCGGCATGCTGGTCAGCGACCTGATCGCATTTTCCGGCGGCAGCAAGGGCGATATCGCCAAACTGGTGATGGGCGGGCCGATGATGGGCAGTGTTCTGCCGCATGCGCGGGTGCCGGTGGTCAAGGGCACGGGCGGCATCCTGTTGCTTGATGCGCGTGAGGCGGCCGATTCCGAATCCGAGCCCTGTATACGCTGTGGCAGTTGCGTTAGCGCCTGCCCGATGGGGCTACTGCCGCTGGAGATGAGCGCGCGTATTCGCAACGAGGACATGGATGCGGCTGTCGCTCTCGGTCTGGCCGACTGCATCGCCTGTGGCTGCTGTGCCTATGTCTGCCCCTCGCGCATTCCGCTGGTTCAATACTTCTACCACGCCAAGGGCGATCTTTATGAACGTCAGCGCGCCCAGTTGCGCGGCGAAGCGACCAAAAAGCTCGCGCTGCAACGGCAGGAGCGGCTGCAACGCGAAGCCCGCGAGAAAGTCGAGGCGGCCGCCAAGCGCAAAGCCCAGCGCGCTGCCGATGCGGCCGCTGCAGCAGAGGCGGCCAGGCTTGCTGCGCACGATGACGCCAAACAGGGAGAAACTGCATGAGTACCGCCGGCACCTCCAGCGCCAGGGCGGGTAGCGGGCTGACGGCGGCAGTGATCGCCTCGCCGCACGCACACGGCGGGAATTCTGTTTCCGCCACCATGTTCCGCGTCAAGATGGCGCTGGTTCCTGCCACGCTGTTCAGTTTCTGGCTGTTCGGCTGGCCGTCCTTTTTCCTGTGGGCACTGACCATCCTTTCCTGCCTGTGCTTTGAAGCCTTGTCGCTCAGGTTGATGGGCAGCCGGCGGATCAAGGCCACCCTGCTCGATGGTTCGGCCCTGCTCACCGGCTGGCTGCTGGCCTTGAGCCTGCCGCCCTGGGCGCCTTGGTGGGTGGCGGTACTCGGCGGCCTGATCGCCATCGTGATCGGCAAGCAGGTATTCGGTGGCATCGGGCAGAACGTTTTCAACCCGGCGATGGTGGCCCGGGTAGCGCTTCTGGTTTCCTTTCCGCTACCGCTCACGCAATGGGTGACACCGCTGCCGCTGAGCCCGGTGGCCGGCCCCGACTTCGTGCATAGCCTGCGTCAGTTCCTGACCAGCGCGCCGCTACCCGATGCCATGGTCAGCGCGTCGGTGCTCGGTTACACCAAGACCGAACTGTCGCGCGGTATCGATCTGCTGCATTCGCTATCCAGCGCCAGCGCGCCGGCGCTGTCATGGCTTGGCGAACGTTCCGGCAGTTTCGGCGAATCGGCCTCCTTGCTGATTCTCGGCGGCGGACTCTACCTGCTGGCGCGCGGCATCATCTCCTGGCATACCCCGTTCTCCGTGCTCGCCGGCGTGGCCATTCCTGCGGCCATCGGCCACCAGCTCGACCCGGCGCACTATCTGAGCGCGACGACGCACCTGCTTTCCGGCGCGGCCCTGCTCGGTGCCTTCTTCATTGCCACCGACTACGTGACTTCGCCCAATACCGGCAGCGGACAGATCGTCTTCGGCCTCGGCATCGGCCTGCTGACCTGGGTGATCCGCACCTACGGCGGCTATCCGGAAGGAATGGCTTTTGCCGTGTTGCTGATGAATGCGCTGACGCCGGTGATCGACCGCCTGATCAAGCCGCGCATCCTCGGACGCGACCGCAAGGGCAAGCCGCTGAGCATTCCTGAAACAAAGGAATCCTGATATGGATTTTGCATCGTTCCGCGAAAAAATCGCTTATCAGCCCATTCTGCTCGGCGTCTTTGCCTTGCTGGCGAGCGGCGCGCTGGCCTGGGCTTCAAGCGCCACGAGCGATGCGATAGCCGCTGCCGAGGCCAAGGACTTGCGCGACTCGCTTTCCGAAGTGCTGCCCAGGGGCTTCGCCGATAACGATTTCCTCAAGGATACGCTCGACATCGAGCGCAATGGCAAGCCGGTCACCATTTACCTGGCGCGCCGTGAAGGCGCCGTCATCGGGGCCATTTTCAAGCTTGCCGAGCGCGGCTACGCGGCGGATATCCAGGTGCTGATGGCCGTCGATGCCGAGGGCCGGACACTCGGAGTACGCGTGCTCAAGCATGCCGAAACGCCGGGGCTGGGCGACAAGATCGAGGCTTCAAAGACTAACTGGATCAAGTCCTTCGACGGCAAGTCACTTGGCCAGCCGCCACTTGAAAGCTGGGCGGTCAAGAAGGACGGCGGAATTTTTGACCAGTTTGCCGGGGCAACGATTACGCCGCGTGCCGTGGTCAAGACGGTCAAGGGAGGTCTCGAGTTTTATGCCGAGCACCGCAAGGAAATCCTGGGAGAGAAATCATGAGCAATTCGTTTGCCGGCATCATGAAAGAAGGCTTGTGGAACCAGAACGTGGTGTTCGCGCAACTGCTGGCCATGTGCCCGACCATGGCTGTGACAACCAGTGGCACCAACGGGCTCGGCATGGGGCTGGCGACCACCGCCGTACTGATCGTTTCCAACATTCTGGTGTCGACGATCCGCCACACGGTGAGTTCGCAGGTGCGCATCCCGGTGTTTGTGGTGCTCATCGCGACGCTGGTCACCCTCGTCGATATGGCAATGAATGCCTGGCTGCACGATCTCTACAAGGTTCTCGGCCTGTTCATCGCGCTGATCGTAGTCAATTGCGCGATTCTCGGACGGGCCGAAGCGTTTGCCGTAAAGAATGGCGTCCTCGCCTCGGCTGTCGACGGGCTGGCCATGGGACTGGGATTTACCGGGGCATTGACGATGATCGGCCTGATCCGCGAGTTTCTTGGCTCGGGTACCTTGTTCGCGCAGGCGTCCAATCTGCTCGGACCCGCCTTCGCCTTTCTAGAAGTGAAAATCCCGGGCTACGGCGGAGCGCTGCTGATGATCCTTCCACCCGGCGGCTTTGCCGTTCTCGGCTTCCTGCTCGCCGGCAAGCGGGTCATGGAAAGCCGGATCGAAGAGCGGGCCAGGGCTGCGACGGGTACACCCGACGCGATCACCGCCTGAGGAGAAAAACATGCAGATTGGTGTGGCCTATTCAGAACCCGGTCAGCAAATGTGGCTGAATATCGAGGTTCCCGACGACTCGACTGTCAGCGATGCGATTCAACGCTCGGGCATCCTCAAACAGTTTCCGTACATCGATCTGGCCGAGCAGAAAGTTGGCGTTTTCGGTCGTCTGGTCAAACTCGATGCGCCGCTGAAGCCTGGCGATCGGGTCGAGATTTACCGGGGAATCATTGCCGATCCCGAAACCGTCCCGCGTCGGGACATGGTTGAAGAGTGAGCTCCTCCAGTCTTGACGTGAAGTTGAATGCCCAGCATAAGCCCGGAAAAATTCTGTTTTGACTATGCTATGGGATCCACTTTACCCCAAATGTGCGCACAACTATTTCGACTCACTTAAGCGCATATCTTCAATTTCGCTTGCAACATATTGCTTCGTGTCGTTAATAAGATCGGTAAAAGTACCATCGTAATTATTAGACTCGATAATGGAGAAAGACGATCTTGATTTGGTCTCGAGCTCTGACGATGACAATGATTTGTCGAGGAAGAGCTCTCCGAGCACAGATAATTCCTTCAGAACTGCGTCTTGCCTCATCTGGGTTTCTTGCGTTTTCATCAGATCTGATCTTCGTTGATTTTCAGCCTCCAGCTTAAGATTCGCCTTGCGTTGTATGAAAACAAGAACAAAAGCAAGAATTGCCATAACAACTAAAATCAACAGTAACTTATCGCTCATAAATACTCTCCAGGCGCGGGAGACATCGGGGATATTTAACCTTGATGGAATCTGGAATTCACGCGGGCCGCTGTGGTTGCTTCGCCGTCAGGTTAGGAAGCTTGGCTTGGCACACGCCATCAAATTCGCGCAACGTCGTCTTGCTAATGGCGCCTACCCTGAACAGGGCTTTCGCCGAGCTGTGAATGGACTCGAAGGCGTCGCTATTAAACTCTGGCTTTCTTGTCATTGCAGATCTCCGTCAATTCTCCGTCGTCCATAAGTTCCTTAACCTTGTCCGCGGACAGCTTCTCGATCCGGCCACGTTCGCAACTACGCGTGCCGTTCTTTGCGCCCAAGACCTTCCGCGATGAATGTCAGAACAAGGGTATTAAGTGACACACCCTCTGCCTTTGCGCGTGTAGCCAGGCGCGCGTGGATCGTCTTTGGAACGCGAGCGACAAACTTACCGGATGCGACACCCCCGCTGTTCGGGGCAGGAATGGGTAGCTCCCTGGCCTTGAGTGCAGCTATCGTTGACTTCAAGGCGTCCTTACCGTTCGCGAGCGCTTCTTCGACTGTTTCGCCATCGGAGATGCACTCAGAGAAATCAGGGTACGAGATTAAAAAGCCACCGCCTTCCTCGGCCGACAGCGGGCGAATCTCAAACGGGTAATCAATTCTTTTTCCCATGTTCATGCTCCTTCAACGAGTTCAAGGAACTTCTTGACGTAGATCGGCTTGATAGGTCGCCGGGCTGGAACGGGGAGCGTCCTGCCATCAGGGCGAATAACGACACACTGACTCGTTCCAACGTGCCGCCAGTCGATTCCGTTCTGGCGTGCTACTGTTTAAGCTGCGCAAGCTGCCAATCGAGGGGATTGCTACGCATGGCTTGAATCAGTTTTGCGGCAGTATTCATGTTTTGCGATGATACTGCGGGCAACATCATTCTGCAAGTTGTAGTGTGACTTCAAGAAACAGTGCAAAGAGTAGCGGGAAGAATAAACATGGAAACCGCAGTTGAGCGCGACCACCGCAACACCAAGTTTGGCGAGGGTTTGGCCCTCACCCCGACCCTCTCCCGCAGGGCGAGGGGGTTTGCACCCTTCTCCCTGCGGGCTAATCTATGCACACATTTTGCTTTGAATCTTTTGGTGAATGATACCCGGAGGATTGGCATGGACGGTGTGCACGAGTTGGAGAGGGCTGAGACCTACGATGTGGGTGATTTTGGCGATGTTCGGTTAAAAAAAACGG
>NZ_JAEUOI010000060.1 GCF_016790145.1 Propionivibrio sp.
GCGGCTATCTTGGTCGCAACAATGATCCGCCCCCGGGGCACCAGCTCATGTGGCAGGGCTATGCGGTCCTGCAAATCCTCTGCATTGGCTTTTCTCTTAGGCCGCCGGATACAAGTTGAAACACTTGTGGGTAATGGGCAGAGCTAGGTTGTTTGCCAATGGACCAAAGGGGCATCGAGATTTATTGATGAGATCAGCACCTCCGCCCTTGTCCTGCCGGACAACCGAATAAGCGCCTGATTTTTTTGATCAATTTTTTCATTGTAGAAGTCTGGGCCGTACGGCGGCAATGTAGCTTGAAGCGGCCGGATGACTTCCATATCTCATCAGGCGGCTCAGGGTCGGATGGAGCCCGCCACCCCTCAAAACTTAGCGTCTGCTTACCGGCCAGAACCTGCCGTTCGCGCAAATTATGCTCGGCACTGCCGCCAGCGTCGGCTTCAGACTGTAAGCGACCTGATGAATTTTGCATGCCCAACGGCCGCTGCACTCTGATTCCTGCCCTTGCGAATGCATCAGCGTTTGATGACAGCCAGCGACCCATTGCCGCCGGTAGCAATAAATGGAAGCCACCATTCGCGGCACACCCTGGAAAAGGAAAGCAGTCATTAGTTATGCGGCGGTGATTTCTTCGTCACTCTCGACACGATCGGTGGGCCACTGCCCCATTCAAGGCTCGTTTGCGGTACCCCCTACAGCGAACGTACGGCATGGAACATGCCGGGGTCCTCAGGGTCCCTGTGCAATGCGAAGCCGAGTTGGTGGGCGAACTTGATCATGTTGTTGTTGGCGGCAAGGATGAAGGCTTCCATTTTCTGCATGCCGCGCGCCCTGGCCGCGTCGATCAATTCCAGCATCAGGATGCCGGCAACGCCGCTGCCCTGCCATTCATCGTCTATGGCAATGGCGAACTCGCATTCGTCGCCACTCGGGCCAGCGATATAGCGCGCCACGCCGATCTCGACGTCCTGCCCGTCGCGCTGGATAATGGCCACCAGCGCCAGGTGCCGTACGTAGTCGATCTCGGTCAGGTACTTCAACTTGCCGGGAGGCAGTTCCTTCAGTGTGGACATGAAGCGCTTGTAGCGCGAATCGGCTGAAAGATGCTGCACGAAATCCTGTTCCAGCGGCTTGTCTTCGGCGCGGATCGGGCGGATGGTGACCGGGCTGCCGTCGAAAAGGTAACGGTTGCGGACCAGTTCGGCGGGATAGTCGGCCACCAGTCACTCCTCCGGGGCGGCCGGGATCTTCTCGGCCAGGTAGGCGACGACGCCATCCAGGGTCACAAGCTTGCCGTAGTCGGTTTCGGGGATATTGACCCCCAGTTTCTCGTGAATGCTCGCCAGCACGTTGAGCCAGTCCATGGAATCGAGGTCGATCTGGGTGCGCAGGGGCTTGTCGGGGACGATCCGCGTGGGATCGATTTCCGGGGCCAATCGCCTGACGATGGCGAGAACTTCCGTGCGGATTTGTTCGTGCTTCTGAGTCATCTTCCCTCCCCTTGCGCCAGCGTCGAATCGTCGCCTTCGGGCACTCCGAGTTCCCTTGCCTTGAGGAGCCGGCGCATGATTTTTCCACTACGAGTATGTGGCAGCGCCGGCACGAAGGCAATCTCCTTCGGTGCCACCACTGTGCCCAGGCGCCGACGCGCGTGGGCCAATAAGACGAGGCGCAGGTCTTCGCTTGGTTCGATATCGCGCTTGAGCACGACAAAGGCCTTTATCACTTCTCCGGCCAGCGCATCCGGTTTGCCGATGACGCCCGCCTCGGCAACCCCCGGGTGCTCCATCAACACGCTCTCCACTTCGAACGAGCCGATTAGATGGCCGGATGACTTGATCACGTCGTCGCTGCGGCCGACAAACCAGTAATATCCATCGGCATCGCGCCGTACCAGATCGCCGGTGAGATAGAGATTGCCGGCAAAGCACTCGCGGTAGCGCGCTGGCTGGTCGAGATAGCCGCGAAACATCGACGGCCAGCCGGTTTCCAGCGCCAGTTCGCCGATCGTATCGGGTGCCTCGATCACCGTGACAGGTTCGCCCTCCTGGTGGCGGACGACATGGGCGGCAATGCCCGGCAGGGGACGACCCATCGAGCCGGGCTTGATGTCCTGGGCGGCGGTGTTGCCAATCATGATGCCGCCGGTTTCGCTCTGCCACCAGTTGTCGTGGATCGGTCGCCCGAATACATCCTGTCCCCACCACACCGCTTCCGGGTTGAGCGCTTCGCCCACGCTGGCGATGAAGCGCAAGCCGGGAAAACGGTGCCCGGCAAACAGTTCCGGGCCGGCCTTCATCAGCAGCCGGATCGCCGTCGGCGCTGTGTACCAGACATTGATCCGCTCGCTTTCGAGAATGTGGATCCAGCGCAGTGGGTCGAAGTCGGCCCCATCGACGATGCAGGTGGCGCCGATGACCAGAGGCGCGACGATGCCGTACGAGGTACCGGTCACCCAGCCCGGATCGGCCGTGCACCAGAACACGTCATCCGGATGCAGGTCGAGGGCGATCCGCGCCGTGGCGTAGTGCGTCAGGACGGCGCTGTGAACGTGGATGGCCCCCTTGGGCAGGCCGGTCGTTCCGCTGGTGAAATGCAGCAGGGCCGGGTCTTCGGGGCCCGTTGGCACCAGCGCCGTGGTTTCCGGGGCGGCGCGCAGCAGGGCATGCAGGTCCAGGGTGTCCGCAATGTTGCCGGCGCCGAGATCGTCGATCAGCAGGACATGCCTGAGGGAGGGGAGTTCGGCGCGCAGTGCGGCAACTTTGCGTTGATAGGCGCTGGCCGTCGTCACTAACACTTTACCGGCCGCCTGGGCGATTCGGCTGCGGATCGGCTCGGGACCGAAGGACAGAAAAAGCGGCGAGACTACGGCGCCGATCTTGAGCGCACCGAGTACGGCGACGTACAACTCCCAGATACGACCGCACAGCACGAAAACGCGGTCCCCTTTCTGCACGTCCAGCGATTTGAGGGTGTTCCCGAAGCGGTCAGTCAGGCCGGCGAGTTCTCGATAGCTGAGGTTGCGGGTGCTGCCATCCGTTCCCAGAAACCGGAAGGCAGTATTCTCGGCACGGTCGGAACGGGCATGGCGGTCGACAGCCAGATGGGCAATGTTGATGGTGCCATCGGAGGATTCGCCAAGCTCGCGGCTGATCTGTGACCAAGAAAACGAGGCGCCATTTGCTGTCGAGGGCGAATCAACAGGCGACTTGCGAATCAGCGGTGGTCTCATCGGTGAATCCATCAGGGAAACCATGCCATGGTATTCTCATTCGGGGCTGAAGGTTCCGCGTTGATGCTTCTCAAGCACGCCTCGAATGGAGGCAGGCTTCGACAGTCTTGCACGCAGACGATGCGCTCGTCGATATTGAATCCCTCGGGCAGGGGCCCAACTCCGCCTCAATAGCCTGCCGTTTCGACGAGGCGCATGGCTTGGATAGTGCAAGCACGGAGGTCGGTCGCCCGCAGCCTCTTCCGTCACGCCGGCGCTGCCGTAGCACACGCCAGAAAACAGCAACCGGGCTTGAAAGCGCCACTGCCGGCCCCATATCCGATCCTGTTCCCACCCGATGCCGGCCCCGATCCCCATGCTCACCCTGACCGGCCTCACGTTGGCCCTAATCATCGGGCTGATCCTTCAACCCTGGTGGGTCGAGCGCCGCCGGGCACGGCTGCGAGACGCGCCTTTTCCCGTGGCTTGGAGTCATATCCTGCGTCAGCGCTTGCCGCAGTTGCGGCGCCTCCCGCGCGCATTGCAGCGCGAACTCAATCGGCAAATCATGGTCTTTGTCGCCGAGAAGGATTTCATCGGCTGCGGCGGCTTCGTCATTGACGACGAGGTGCGCGTGACGATCGCCGCGCAAGCGTGTCTGCTCACGGTCAATCAACCACGCCGAGATTACTTTCCGGCGCTACAGAGCGTTCTCGTTTACCCTGGTCCGTTTTTCGTCGACCGGTGCATTCCCGATGTCGATGGAATCGTCGCCGAGCAGCGGGTCGTGATGATCGGCGAATCTTGGGCGCAGGGCCGGGTAGTGCTGTCCTGGCCCGATGTCGTGGCCGGTGCGGCAATCGACGAGGTCGGGCGCAACGTTGTCATCCACGAGTTCGCGCATCAACTCGACCAAGCGACAGGCAGCGCAAACGGTGCGCCATTGCTGCCTTCGCGGCGTCGCTACGCGACGTGGTCGAACGTTCTCGGCGCCGCCTTTACTCGGCTGCGCGAGGATTTGGCCTTGGGTCGGCCTAACCTTATCGACGCCTATGCGGCGACCAACCCGGCGGAGTTCTTCGCTGTTGTCAGCGAAGTGTTCTTCGAGCTGCCCGATCGGCTCGCCAGTGCCGAACCGGCGCTCTACGCGGAGTTGCGCCACTTCTACAATCTCGATCCGGCGCTCTGGTAACCCTCGTGGAAGTCGCGGTTTGGTCAGTGCCAATCCGCCGCGGTCGCGGCCTTGCTGACGCATTTCGCTGCCCCCCTTCCCAACGATCAGATTTCGGTGATCTCCATGGCCGCAATGGAAAAAGCTCAGTTGTATGTCTGCAATGGGAGCAGCGTTCCCACCGGCGGCTTCTGGCCGTTATGGAGACATCTCGATTCGCATCCCTTCAACATTGTGCATTGCACAAGTGCGAATCAATCACCGATTACTGATAGCCTTACCTGCTTCTTTTGCTGCTTTTACTTTTTGCCGCTGGCGTAGCGGAGCGTGACTTCGGCGAGGGCTTGATCCTGGCTTCCGGCTCAGGCGATTTCGGCTGGTCACCGATCAAACGCTTGAGCGGGCAGATCTTGAACGCGGGGCATTTCTGGCAACCTGCTACGATGGCAATCGGGCAAATAGTCACGGGGTTTCCTGTCTGAAGAGGGGGAAAGTGGCTCAGTATGCACTCGGTGAGTACCGGAAGGTAGTCTGTTTCACCTAATCGGGAATTGTCATGAAAGATATTCAATCCAGGCTAGCGTTCTCCGCCTCCCAGGGCCAGCCAGAAGGCTCTGCATTTCCCGGCGAAGCCCAGTCTTTCATCGGACAGCGCCTCAAGGAAGTCCGAAAGACGTTTTGATCGGGAGACGGCCAAGAACACCAGGGCGGAAATCACGAGGGTGGCAATCACACCATGCAACAGGCGTTCCTCGGGCGGTCCCTCGCCAAAGGGAAGGATATTCATCCCGAAGTAGCCGGTAGTCACCGTGGCAATCAGACCGAGGATCGTTATCACGGTCAGTCGGACTACCGTATTCGATTGACGACGCTGCGAATCGCTGTCGAGATAATGGCTCATCTCACGAATTTCGTCGCGTACCTCATCGTAGCGATCGTCATTTTGCAGGTGAGTCGAACACAGCCGGAAAATAGCCTGTACATGCGGGCGCTCGGACAACTCGTGAAACCAGTAACGGTGCGTAAAGCGCAGGAAGGTCTCGAAGTTGGCCCGAATCCTTCGCTTGAAGCGGCGGACCGATACCTCGTTGCGAATATTGAGTTTATTGACGGCGTCTACGAGCACTTCGGAAAACACCAGCAACGCAGCACGATGCAGATGCGCAATGAGAAAAACCAGGAAGTACTGGTGACGGAATTGCGCCAGTACGCCCGTTTCCTTGTCCAGGAAAAAAGGCTTGGCGGCGTCTCCAACAAGGGTAATGGCGTTGCCGGTGCAGATGAAGCGTGAGTTGGGCCCGGCCTCGTTATCGTTCCAGAAGCGATCCTGACAGTAACGCTTTTCAAATTCGGCGACCCTGGGTTCATTGACCGGCAAGGCTTCATCGGGATGCAGCAGGGCCGCCAGGCCGATGCGCACCCAGTCTTCGCGGCTCAGCGCCCGCGGTTGCTCGATCGCCAGAAAGGCCATCACCGGCATGCGGTGGTATTCGATGAGCCGATAGCGCTGGATCCCTGGCTCGTTGGAATGATCAAGTACCAGAGGACGCAGCAGGCAGGCCCAGTGCTCCGAAATACAGGGGCTGCGATGCTCGCAAACGAAGCTCAGGTACTTGTCGCGACGCCCGGCATCGGAGCGCGCAATCACCGCCCCATCGACATCAAGCCACTCGGCGAGATAGGCATTGTGCAAACCCTCGCCATCCTCTTCCCATCCCGAGGGATAGGCGCGACCCAAACGGAAAAGAATGTCGCGAACGGCATCCAGCGGCAGGTTGTCGGCGCGAAACTCCAGATTGAACAGAACCAGATCGAGGTCGTGAAAAAAGTACAGGTCGATATGCACGACGTGCAATTCGATCGGCGCCTGACCTTTGCGCAGGGTCAAGCGGAGACAGGCAATGTCCTTGCGCCGGAAAACATGCATCGGCGAACTGGCCGGCGGGTCATCCGGGGACCCACGGCGCGAGCGTCCTTCACCATAGAGAAAGCACTGGACATAAGGCAGGAAGGAGACAAACTCACGGTAATGGCGCTCCTTGAAGTGGCCTGGGTCATCGGTAAATTCGTCATCGACGCGTTGCCAGTGCCGGGTATCGTTCCTGGCCTCGAAAACTTCCCAATGACGACCCCGGGAACTGTCAATGGCCAATGGCTCGAGTTGCAGAGGCCATAAAAGGCTGGAATGAAACAAGCGGACGCGGCTGCCGTTTTGAAAACTGTCTTGAGCTGACACCGGATTTCCCTCCCTGATCAGGCTTGCACAGGAGTTTAGCTCTTTTACTGGCTGACGACGCAAAGCAGGTGGTTTTGCGCTGATCGTAGCGGCTTAAGGGCATCGAAAGCTGAATCCGATGATGAAACCGGGTTGCGCTACTCCGTGATCGGCGTGATACATTGTGATCTGGTAAAAACAGGAGAAAAATGATGATCAAGCACGGATTTTCAGGTCACACCCTGCTGATTGCGGCAGGTCTGCTGTTGGCCGCTACGGCAAGTGCCGCGCAGCAGGCGAGCGAAGCAAAGGCAGTGAAGCCAACGTCAGGCAAGGTCGCGGCACGAGCGATGAAACCCGAACTTGAAGCCCGGGCCATCGCCATTCTCAGGGCGACGAGCGAGCGTCTGGCTGCGGCCCGGAGCATGTCATTCACGGCGCTCGTGACCTATGAAAGCCCGAGTCGCATCGGCCCCGCCCTGGCCTACACGACGGTCTCCGAGGTGGCCATGCAGCGGCCCGACAAGCTCCGGGTGATTACGCCCGGCGACGGACCGGGCTCGGAGTTTTACTACAACGGCAAGACGATGACGGCCTTCGCACCTGCGGAGAACCTGGTCGCTGTCACTGCCGCCCCGCCGACCATCGATGCGGCGCTCAAGGCCGCGTTCGACGGTGCCGCCATCTATTTCCCCTTCACCGACCTGCTCGTAGCCGACCCCTACAAGGCACTGGCCGATGGATTGACCCTGGCTTTCTACATCGGCCAGTCCAAAGTCATTGGCGGAACGACGACCGACATGGTAGCCCTGGTCAATGACAATGTCTTCGTGCAGGTCTGGATCGGCAGTGAAGACAAGCTGCCGCGCATGCTGCGGGCGGTGTATCGCAACGATCCCCTGCGCCTGCGCCACCAGATGGAGCTTACCAACTGGAAGCTCGATCCCGTACTGGCGCCCGATACGTTCAGTTCGTCGAAGGCTGTCGCGGCGACTCCGATTGCTTTTGCCCACCCTGGCGGTTCGGCGGCAAACGCCTTCAAACCACCCGTAAAAACCAGGCCTGCCGCGAAGCCTGCCAAGGCCCAATAAGGAGAGCTCATCATGAAATCGATCATTCTCGGCATGGTATTGCTACTCGGCGTCGCCGTTCCGACCGGACAGGCCCTGGCCTGGGCCAGTGCTAACCGCTTTGGCGGCAGCACCGAGCACGTTCCCGGTGCCACCGAACACACCAACGCCTACGGGGGCAGTTCAGCGCACGTCGAAGGCGTGGGCAGCGAACACACCAATATGGACGGCGGCAGGACGGCCACCTCGTACGGTTACGGCACGGTACACACCGCACCGGACGGGGCGTCGGCTTACCGCCCGCCGGAGTACGCGCCCTATCACCCACCCGTGGTCGTTCCGCATTACGCTAGCGGATGCTACAACTGCGCAAATGCCGACGCTGCGGGTGCCGTCGTCGGAGTCGGTGCCGGCGCCGCAGTGGTTTCGACCAACCGCGGCCCGACCTTCGTGGTCGGCACCAGCTACTCAAGCCTGCCGGTCAATGCGAATCCCGTCAGAAGGAACGGAGTGACCTACTATTCCGTCGGTGATGCGTGGTTCCAGCCGGCCTATGGCGCCAACGGCGTTTATTACCGCGTCGTGCCGGCGCCTTGAGCAGGACAGGATCCAGCGCAGTGAGCGCCCGACCTGATTACGACAGGTCGCTCAACGAAGTGCAAGCGAAAGGCTGTACCTTCATCCTGAAGGAGCAACCGGATGGCTGGATCGGCAACACGGTGGTAGCCGGTGCGCCACCGATCATCAACCTGCGCCTTGATCCGTTTGAACGCACCGCCTGGGCCAAGGGAAACGTCGGGTCGTATAGCTACCTGGAGTGGTACAAGTACCAGTTCTGGCGCTTTGTTCAGGTTCAGGACGCGGTCAAGGAACTGGCCACGTCAGCCATCGAGTTTCCACCGATGCAAAAGGGTGTGAGTTTCACCATGGAAGCGGTCGCGGCACAAATCCGTGCAACCATAGCGAAAAACCAGGCGAGCAAATAGCCGGCAT
The DNA here is from genome assembly GCF_016790145.1 of Propionivibrio sp. Classification (GTDB taxonomy): domain Bacteria; phylum Pseudomonadota; class Gammaproteobacteria; order Burkholderiales; family Rhodocyclaceae; genus Propionivibrio. The sequence continues at coordinate 8,661 of NZ_JAEUOI010000060.1, forward strand.
AGCGCCCTGACGGGATGCCGGCACCCGCTCGCAGGAGTGCCCGTCAAAGGGAATCCCGTTCCAGGGAGCGGGATTCCCTGCCATTGCGTCGGGGATGACGGTTGCAGCCGGCTTATGGTGCCAACGGCGTTTATCTGCGCGTCGTCACAGCCTTCTTGGCGCCTTGGGCAAGACACTAATTCAGCGCCTATGCTCCTGCCCTCACCCTTGTTGAATTGCGCGTTGTATTCATTGCTTCAAGAAAACCCGGAAGCCCTTTGTCATGAGGGTTGGGGTGGTCAGCAACCTGGACTCGGGCCGGCTTCAGCACTAAGCATCCGGGCCTGATCCCGCCAGCCCGCCAGTGCGGCGTAGTACCCCTGCCATACACACTCGCTGCAGCCCACCCCACAGCATGTGCTCGGCACCGGCGGCGGCGGGCGTAGGCCGAGTTTGCGCTGGCTGAGCAAGGCTTCGATTGCACGCACGATGGCTTGGGCATCGTCCAGGTTGTTCATCGGCAGAGCGAAGGGATCGGGAAGCGGGCTTGTGTCGGACATCATGGCTCGACTGACGGCTAGAACGACGAACCCGGGGTTTTCAGGAACTCGATTTCTTCCGCGCTGGAGACACGTCCGAGCAGAGCATTGCGGTGCGGGTATCGGCCAAAGCGATCGATGATGGCCTTGTGCCTGAGCTCGAATTGCAGATACGATTCGAGGCCGACCTGGCCAAACAGGCTGACGGCAATGGCGTGCATTTCCGGCGACTCGCTATGCATGAAAGGCATGTAGAGAAAGGCCTTTTTCGCCGGCTCCAGCGCATCGTCAACGTGCGCCGCGATCGCCTCCTGCGCCAGCGCCAGAGCCAGGGAATCGCTGGCAAACGCCTGTGCCGTAGCGCGATGAATGGTGCGCGAGAACTGGTCCAGAACGATGATTTCTGCCAGGCGACCCTGCGCGGCAGCACGCCACGCATAAAGTTCGCATTGCGCGGCCTGCGCAAGCACGGCGCCAAATCTCTCGCGAATCCGGCGATCGAATTCATCGTTCTGGCGCCACCATTGCGCCGGCTCGATTTCAAGGAACCAGAAGTCGATGATGTGTTGATAATCCAGGTCGTCGTGCATCGAATTTTTTCCGGCCGGGTTTTGCTCAAGTAAGGGGATTCATTCATCGAACCGGATAGTAGCCCATTTGAGCTAGTCTATCGTTAAGGCTTATGAAATAGGACCTCCGGCAGAGGTCATTTGAGGCAAGCGGATTGGTCCGGAAAAATGACCGGCATAATTATTGTAAAAATTTGACCTTATAAGTACTTTTTCGATTGTTTTTAAAGCCATTATTATTATTTTATAATCGGCACTTTAACCGGCAAAATTTTCGCAGGCGATGACTTTGGAGAAAATCAAGCGCTACACCCAGCCACACCAGTTCGAGCCGCTGCTGCCGCAACAGCGGCTGGACGAACTGCGTCGGCCTGCCCGCACCGTCGTGGAGCGGTCTCTGCGGCTTGCCGGCGCTGCGCATCCGGCAACGATTGCCAGCCTGCGCGAACTGGTGCGGGCGATGAATTCCTATTATTCGAACCGCATTGAAGGCCAGAGCACGCACCCGATCAATATCGAACGAGCGCTGCACCGCGACTTTTCCGAGCAACCTGATGTCGCTCGACTGCAGCGCCTGGCATTGGCGCATATCGAGGCCGAGCGGGAGCTTGAACAGCGGGTGGTCGCCGGAGATCGTCCCCTGACCGCCACCTTTCTGCGGAAGGCCCATGCCGCGCTGTATGGCCGGCTGGCCGTCGAAGACCGGACCACCTCCGAGGAACGAATCGTCGTGCCCGGCGCGCTACGCACCGAACAAGTGGCTGTCGGTCGTCACGAACCGCCGCTCTTCTCGTCCTTGCCGGCCTTTCTAGACAGGCTTGACGTGGCCTATTCGCGTCCACTCGCTGTGGACGACATGCTGCCCGGCATCGCCGCCGCGCATCACCGCGGTGCCTGGGTGCATCCCTTTCTCGATGGCAACGGTCGCGCCGTACGCTTGCAGACGCATTGCGCGCTGTGGCCCCTGAGCTCCGGGCTGTGGTCGATGAGCCGGGGTCTGGCCCGTAAGCGCGACACCTATTACGCCCTGCTCGATGCCGCCGACAGTCACCGGCACGGCGACCTGGACGGACGCGGCAACCTGAGCGAGAAGCTGCTGTGGGAATGGTGCGAATGGTTCATCGCCCTCGCCGCCGACCAGGTCGATTTCATGACCAGAATGCTTGACCTGGACGCCATGAAAGCGCGCATCGCCGCCCTGATTACCTACCGCTCGACACTCGACAGGCGCATTCGCTCGGAAGCCATTGTTCCGCTGCATCACCTGTTTCTGGCCGGGCCCACCCCGCGCGGCGAATTCCAGCAAATGACCGGCCTTGGCGAACGCACCGCACGAGCATTGCTGTCACGGCTGATCGACACCGGTCTGGTCACCAGCACCGGCCACACAGCGCCTGTACAGATGGCGTTTCCGCTCGATGCGCTCCAGTTCCTGCTGCCGGAGCTTTACCCGGAAGCCGCAACGCAAGCGCCTTGAAAATCACTGATCGCTCCCGGATCGCTACCGGGTCAGACCCCGGTTTCTACGTGACCCGGTTTTTCCGACTGATTCGGTCGTGCCGGATCGCCCACTACCCTTGCGCCATCTGATGAGTTGCATTGGAAACCGGGATCCCGCATTGCTTTCGATTAACCCCATCTGATTTATCATCATTGACAAATTAACGCCTGTCGTTAATATAACAATGATGATTGATCGCCAAGCCGAAACCTCCATTCACCAGACCCTGGCCCATACCGCCGCTGTCGTGCTGCTCGGGCCGCGTCAGGTGGGCAAAACCACGCTGGCGCGGCATATCGCTGCAGACTGGCCGGGCGGCACGGTTTATCTCGATCTCGAACGCCCCGCCGACCGCCTGCGCCTTGATGATGCCGACAGCTATCTGCGCGCCCAAAATGGAAAGCTGGTGATCCTCGACGAAATCCACCGTGCCCCGGGCGTATTCGACATCCTGCGCGGCATCATCGACGACAAGCGTCAGGCCGGGCAGCGCAGCGGCCAGTTCCTGCTGCTGGGTTCGGCTGCGCTGGACCTGATGCGCCAGTCGAGCGAAACCCTGGCCGGCCGGGTCGCCTATCTCGACATCGCCCCGTTCGATATCTGCGATGCCACTGCGGCGGGGCTCGATGCGACGACGCTCTGGCTGCGCGGAGGTTTCCCCGACAGCCTGCTGGCGCGCGACGAGCGGCGCAGCCTCGACTGGCGGCGCAATTTCATCCGCAGCTATCTTGAACGTGACGTGCCGATGTTTGCGCCACGGCTGCCCGCCGAAACCATCGGTCGCTTGTGGACCATGCTGGCGCACCAGCAAGGCAGCCTGCTCAACCAGTCCCGCCTGGCCGCCGCGCTCGGCGTCGCCAACCCGACGGTGGATCGTTACATCGACCTGCTGGTCGATCTGCTACTGCTGCGCCGGCTGCAACCGTGGAGCGGCAATGTCGGCAAACGCCTGATCAAGTCGCCCAAGGTCTATGTGCGCGACAGCGGCATCCTGCACGGCCTGCTGGAACTGGAAACGCTGGACGATCTGCTCGGGCACCCGGTCTGCGGGCTCAGCTTTGAAGGGCATTGCATCGAAAACCTGGTGCTGGCGGCGGCCCCGCGCCGGGTAGCGTATTTTTACCGCACCCATGCCGGCGCCGAAATCGATCTGCTGCTCGAAAAAGGCGGGCAACCCGAAATCGCCATCGAGATCAGGCGTTCAAGCGCGCCGAGTCCGGCAAAAGGCTTTGCCCAGGCCTGCGACGATCTGCGCATCACGCAGCGCTACGTGGTCTACCCAGGCAGCGAGACGTTCGCGCTGCGCCATGGCGCGCAAGCCATCGGCCTGGCCGAACTGGCTGGATTGTTGCGTGCGGAATACGTGGTCTGACCGGGGTCAGACCACGTGTCGCGCTGGATGAGCCGGGGCCTGGCACGCAAGCGCGACACTTGACAGGCGCATTCGCACGAAAGCCATAAATGACGGGGCATTTGGGAAGTCGGCGTTGGTGAGACTGCGCCAGTTCGCGACCTTCAGGGGCCTAACCACGGGAAACGGCTTGACGCATGTGGTATCGCGCCGTAATGTTACCCAATCGGAAGTCGTTACCATGAGGAGAACTCAATGAACGCAGCCCTGCTTGATCGAATCACCATCGAATCCGGAAAGTGCGGCGGCAAGCCGTGTATCCGCAACATGCGCATTCGTGTCAGCGACCTACTTGAAATGTTGGGCGAAGGCGTGAGCATGGAAGAAATCCTGACAGACTTTCCCGATCTCGAGCGCGAAGACATCCTGGCCAGCTTGCAATTCGCCGCCCGTCGCAGTGACATTGTTCGCCTTGCCGCGTGAAATTCTGGTTGGATGCCCAACTGCCGCCCATGTTGGCTCAGTGGTTGTCGACGACATATGGTATCGAAGCCGTATCGTTGCGCGACTTGGGCATGAGAGATGCGTCGGACCTCGAAATATTCCAGGCTGCGCAGCGGGTGCAAGCGGTGCTCATCAGCAAGGACAGCGACTTTGTTGAACTGGTCAGCCGTCATGGCCCACCTCCCCAACTACCTTGGGTGACCTGCGGCAACGTGACTAACCGACAGTTGCAATGGCTGTTCAGCAAGACATTTTCCGAAGCCTTGGCGTTATTGGCATCAGGTCAGGCAATCGTCGAACTGGGATGAGGCCGCCGTAAATGCATATAGCCAGAAGTCAGCGCAATCCGCCCTAGACCTGATCGCCGTCAAGGACTTGGCGGTTGATCTCGAATTGATCGCAGACACCCTGCGCGAGGCCGGGTTGACAGCGGCGGTGCGTCAGGTGGAGGACGAAGCCGCCTTCCGCGCCACCCTTGACGAGCGGCTGCCCGATGCCATCCTGGCCGACTGGACGCTGCCGGCATTTTCCGGCCAGGTAAGCGTGGCGCACCCCAAGCAACCGTGATCCAAGTCAAGCATTTTGGGGACTCCACGGCGTATTATTTTTGAGTATCGTGTTCATGATTGTGAGCAGCTTTCGCATACAGGCGACGATAATGACCTTGCCGGGTTTGCCGGCCTGTTTGAGTCGTTCTGCCAAGGTTTTGATACGACTGTTAAACCGAATGGCGGAAACGGTCGCCATGTACAAGACCGCCCGCACATCAGCTCGGCCACCCCAGACAAAGCGCTTACCCCGATGTTTACCGCTGTCTTTCGCCAACGGGGCCACGCCCGCCAAGGCCGCAATTTCACGGCGATTAAGCTGGCCAAGTTCGGGACATTTGGCGAGCATCGTCAAACTGGTGACTTCCCCGACGCCAGGAATACCGCGCAGCAGATCATCCTTGGTTTTCCAAACGTCCGATGCGCGCAAGCGCTTGGTCATCTCATCATCGAGATCGGTGATGCGCTTATTCAGCCAAGTGATGTGTGCCGCCAAGCTCTTCTTTTGGATCTTCGAGGCCGTTCCCAGACGGAGCGT
>NZ_JAEUOI010000064.1 GCF_016790145.1 Propionivibrio sp.
GTCGATCGAGGTCAGGATAACGGCGCCGGGAAGATCCCCGCCCAGCGCCGAAAGCAGAATGAACTCGCGATCTTCGTGCATCTTCAATCTCTGGGCTATGCGCGTGCGCAGGCGGCCCTCCGGCAGAAGGTTGGAGAAGAACGGCGGCGCCTTCACCGACGCGGTCTTGTGCCGGCCATCCAGGAGCAAGGTCCGGGTCGCAAGTTCGTCGTTGGGACGAGCCTGTGACAGGGACAGGAGGGGACGGCGTTCGCCATAGTCGATGTAGCTCTCGTCGATGACGAAGACCGTCTTCTCGTCAGGGTAGTGGGTGAGATAGCCGACCAGCAGATTGTTCAGGCGTACCTCAAGGGTGCTGACCATGCTCATTCCGCATCCTTCAGGTCGCTGAATTCGGTGAGGAGGTCGAGCGGCCGGTCGAGCCCCGCCGGCGGCAGCGAGCCCCCTTTATCCGGGTCGGTGAGGGGTGGCAGATTCGACTTCCCTTGCCCTATCGGCACAAAAGCAATCTCCAGCCCGAGCGAGGCAGCGTAGGAGATGAGGGTGTCCAGCGTCACGTCTTTTCCATTCTCGATCTTCGAGACGGTCGCCTGCCGCATCCCGCGCACTCTGCTCTGGGCAATCCCGGCCCGTTCGCGCTGTTGTCGCAACTGCTTGCCGATGCGCTCCAGGCTTTCAGGATTGCTGATTCGTTTATGTGTATCGTCCATATCAAATATATGCGCTATTACGTATTTGAGACAAATGCCTTGAAGGCAATTGATATACTCTTAAAAGAATATTAAGTCGTAAATCTATACGATATAACGAATATTAATTTGATTCCGGGGCACGCGCAACCAGAGTAAATTTGTCCTAACAGACCACCGTCATTCCGGCGCAAGCCGGAATCCAGAATCGTTCATCTGATCAAGATTTTAAAAGAACTGTTCCAAAAACGGCGAGAGCTATATCGCCCTGATCGACGCCCGCCGATTGGACTACTACCATCAGTTGGAGCGCGAGCGCATTCACCTGCTGCTGATCGACGAGGCCGCCAAGGGACTCGACGACGTTGCGGTTGGCAAGTTGAAGGACGCACGCAGCGTGATCCAGTCGATCAAGCGCCGTCGCAGTGCGTAAGTTGCCACGGGTCTGCTGGGTGCAAAAACCTGCCGCCAAATTCACCGCGAACTTTGAGCGCAACCTCGAAGACATAGAGCTTTTCCTGACCGTAGCAATAGCGCCACAGGCCTTCTACGACTTGCTGGATGAACTGCTTGAAACGGTGATTCCCAACCTTGAGCGCTTCCTGGAAATTTGCAGGCCGTTTATGGCCCGCCAACCGGGTTCCGTTGAAACGACCAATGCACTGGCAACGCTACGCGCGAAGTTGTCGGCGCTGACACCTGACGCCGATGCGTTACGCGAATACGTGCTCAAGGATTATTCCTTCCACCAGACGCCACTTTTCCTACCGCCCTCTCCGCTGACAGCAACTCGGCCCGCGCGAGCACAGTCTTTAGCCTTGTTCTGCGAGTACGGATAGGGTCGGGGAGATGAAATGATCTCAGCCAGATGGGTGAACGAAAGGTTAAAGATGAGGGCGGCAGATTGTGGACTCAGTGTGTCCGTCATTTGAGATTCGGGAGACACTGACTCCCGAATTGAATGCGAATTGTAAGAGGGCGAGAAGGCCGCTGAAGCAAACCTGCTCAAAACGTCATTCCGGCGCAAGCCGGAATCCAGTACCTTCCTCTGATATCCATTAAAACAATCAGATAAACGAACTGGACCCCGGCATCCGCCGGGGTGACGAGCGTGGTGGTCAGTAATGATTTTTCACAGACGCTCAGGACTTGCGCCTTTGCATGTCCGCCAGCGCCGCCATCAGCCATGAACGCATGCCAATGACAATGGTGTAGGGACGGCGCTGCTCCGGCGGCAGTTTCTGGTCGGCGAGATGCTGATTGGAAAAGTCCTGCCCGATGCGCGTCAGACGTTCGCGGAATGAATTGGCCAGGCCGCGGCCGATCTCGCCATGCACCACCATCAGCATTTCCGATTCGCCGTCGAAGCCGCCGGCGAAGTAATCGTGCAACACCTCCTTGCGGAAGAAGGCCATCACCGGGCCGTGCGGCAACCAGCGGAAACCCTTGGCCACCCTGAGTCGATAGCGGTTGCCGGGGCGCAAATCGATGATGCCGATCCGGTCGAGCTGCGTCAGGGCGCGAACCAGTTTCGCTTCGCTCACCTCGTAGGTGGCGATGATCTCTGCGGCGGGCATCTGGCTGACGACACAGATCGCCACCACCAGCAGCGTGCGGTCGGCAACGACCGCCTTCTCCTGTGCCAGCGTCAATTCCAGCAGCAGGGGCTGGGTATCGGCGACGCGGCGGGCGAGGTCGGCAAAGTCGAGATTGATGATGCGGCAGATATCGTCGATGCGCGACACCGGCATGTCACCGCCTTTCGAGAACATCCTTTTGACGCTCGACTCGGCCATGCCCAGGCGTTCGGCAACCCCGGCATAAGTGACCCTGGCGGCCTTGAGTTCACTCTTGAGGAGCGTGATCAGATCGGCGGTGGTGCTCATGACATGGTCCATCCTGGAAAAAAGTATCTGCAAACGATACTACAAGTCGAGACAAATGACACATCGTCGCCCCAGCTTGTACTGCTGACCAAGCGCGCCGATGATGTGCCCGTCACCCGACACAACCAACAAGGAGAACATCATGGAAAGCACGATTCGTATCGTTCAACGCGACACAGGCGCCTGGCGCATGCAGGTTTGGATTTCCTTCGGCATCGCCGTGCTGGTCTGCGGCACCGGCCTGGCCTGGCTGCCGGGCGGTGATCTCGACCGCGCCTTCATGGTCATGGGCTATTTCTTCTGCCTTTCGGCGGCCTTCGTGCTGTCGAAATATGTCCGCGACAAGGCCATCGCTCATTCCGATACGCCGATGTGGGGCATGGTTGTCTGGGGCGGCTTCGCCCTGGCCATGGCACTCACTGGCTGGGGGCTGTGGCGCATGGATATCAACCCGACCTGGAAGGCTTATCTGCTGGTCAGTTGGCTGTACCTGATCTCGTCGGCATTCACGCTGGCCAAGACCCTGCGCGATGCCTACGAGGCCGAGCGGCTTGAAAGCGGACAGGAACCCGCCCTCGTGCTGCCCGCCAGCGAATCCGCTGCGCCGAATGCGGTAACTCACGCAAGCTCGAACCACTAATCCAATCACTCACACTCAAGGAGAACCCCCATGACATATGATAGCTCCCGCCGCCGCGGCTTGCGCACCCTGATCGGCCTGTCTTTCGCTACCGCCGCTGCCTTGTTGGCCGCACCCAGCCGGGCGCATGGCGGTGCAGCGGAGGCCAGCGCCGGATCGAGTCTTTTGCTCTCGCTGCCGGTCGCCGTGCTCAGCGTTGCGCCGGTGACGATCCTCAGCGCCGGCGCCATGCTGACCGTGGTCGCCGTCGAGGCTTCCGCCACCGGTACGGTGTGGCTGCTGCGCCGCGTCTCGGACGGCGCCACCGCGAGCCTGCGCTTCAGCGGAGAAGTCGCCGCCGTAGCGCTGGTGGCGGCCGGAACCGCTATCTCGGTTACCGCCATCGCCGCCGGCTGGCTGCTCTCCGTCGCCGGCGAAGTATTGTGCCTGGTGCCCAATGCGCTGGGCGAGTCGCTGCTCTACAACGAGAGGATACGGTGATGAACGTCCTTAAGCGGTTGATCGGTGGCGCCTGCCGCGCACTTTGTACCGCGATGCTCGTGGCGACCCTGGCTGCTGCCGGTGGTCCGGCACTGGCCGGGCAGAATTGCGAGCCGCGCAAGCCCAGCCTGGATTCGATCAGGCGCGATCTGGCGCTGGCGGCCAGCGTTGCCGACCAGCTCGACGAGATGGCCCGATGCGACGGCACACAGGTCGTTCTGATCGCCCGCGTCGGTCAGGATCTCAGCCAGTACGGCCTGCGCTATTCGCATCTCGGCATCGCCTATCGCGACGACGCGGCACTCGCTGGTCGCGGCGCATGGCGTGTGGTGCACAAGCTCAACCAATGCGGCAGCGAGCGCAGCACGCTCTACCGGCAAGGCCTGGCCGAATTTTTCGGTGACGGCCTCTACGCCCATGAAGCCGGTATCGTGATGCTCAAGCCTGGGATCGCCGCGCGCCTGAAAGAGCAACTGAAGGATGATATGGTCTTGACCACGCTGCACGAACCGCGCTACAACATGCTCGCCTATCCGTGGTCCGGGCCCTACCAGCAAAGCAACCAGTGGGCGATCGAAACCCTGGCGATGCTGGTGGATCCCGCCGTGGTTAGCCGCGCAGCCGCACGGAGCTGGCTGCTCGCCCACGATTACCGGCCGACGAGCTTGCAGATTTCGACCCTGACGCGCCTCGGGGCACGCGTGTCTTCGGCCGGCATCAGCTTTGACGACCATCCCTTCGGGCGGCGCATGGCCGGGCAGATCGACACGGTCACGGTCGATTCGGTGTTCGCCTGGATCGAACGATCCGGTCTCGGCGGTGCGCCACTGCGACTGCACACGCTGCCCGCGGATCGCCCGCGGCGCCCGGCGGCCATTGAGACCTGAACCGGCTTTCATGATTCTTGCGACAATATGACATTCCTGTGCACTGCCCAAACAACCTGACTTAAGGAATCCTCCCGATGAGTACCCAATCCGGCCTGCTGCGCGCCCGCCGCTTCGCCCCGCTGTTCGTCACCCAGTTCCTCGGCGCACTCAACGACAACGTGCTGAAGAACGCGATGATCGTCCTGCTGACCTTCCAGGCGGCGAGCTGGACCACGCTGCAGCCCGAACTGCTGGCCAACCTGGCGGCAGGGATCTTCATCCTGCCTTTCTTCCTGTTCTCCGCGACGGCAGGCCAACTGGCCGACAAGTACGACAAGGCGCGCCTGGCGCAAATGGTGAAGCTGCTGGAAATCGGCATCGTGCTGGTGGCGGGCCTGGGTTTCATGCTGCACAGCATTGCGATTCTGTTTGTCAGCCTGTTCCTGCTGGGGCTGCATTCGACGCTGTTCGGCCCGGTGAAGTACGCGATCCTGCCACAGCACCTCAGGAGCGAAGAACTGGTCGGCGGCAACGCTCTGATCGAGGCCGGCACCTTCATCGCCATCCTGGTCGGCACCCTGCTCGGCGGTCTGCTCGCCGGCAGTAAGGGCGGGACGGCATGGATTACCGGCGCCGGACTGGTGATTGCCATTGCCGGCTATGGTGCCTCGCGTTCGATTCCCGCCGCAGCGCCGCCCGCGCCGGGTCTGGCCATCAGTGTCAATCCGCTGACCGAAACCTGGCGCAACATCCAGTTTGCCCGCGAGAACCAGACCGTCTTCCTCTCCATCATGGGAATATCGTGGTTCTGGCTGTTCGGCGCGATGTTCCTTGCCCAGTTTCCCGCGTACACGAAGAACGTCCTCGGCGGCAGCGAAACCGCGGTGACCCTGCTGCTGGCGACTTTCACCTTCGGCATCGGCGTCGGCTCGCTGTTATGCGAAAAGCTCTCGGCGCGCCGCGTCGAACTGGGACTCGTGCCGCTGGGATCGATCGGCCTCACGGTCTTCGCCCTCGATCTTGCCCTCGCCTCGCCCGCCTCGCCCTCGCCCTCGCCGCTGGGTGCGATCGGCCTGCTGGCCTACGAGCAGACCTGGCGAGTATTGCTCGACCTGGCGCTGATCGGGATCTTCGGCGGCTTCTTCATCGTTCCGCTGTATGCGCTGGTGCAGCAGCGCTCCGATCCCGCGCACGGCGCCCGCATCATCGCTGCCAACAACATCGTGAACGCGCTGTTCATGGTGGTCGGTGCGCTGGCCGCCGCCGGCCTGCTGGCTGCGGGCTTGTCGATTCCGCTGCTGTTTGCCGTGGCAGCGCTCTGCAACGCAGCAGTGGCGCTGTTCATCTACGGCCTGGTGCCCGAATTCCTGCTGCGTTTCATCATCTGGATGCTGATTCACAGTGTTTATCGGCTGCGTGTGCAGGAGCTAGACCAGGTGCCGGAGGAGGGTCCGGCGGTGATCGTCTGCAACCACGTCAGCTTCGTCGATGCCCTGGTGATCATGGCCGCCTGTCGGCGGCCGATCCGCTTCGTCATGGATCATCAGATCTTCCGCTGGCCGGTGCTTAGCTTTGTCTTTCGCACCGGCAAGGCCATCCCCATTGCCTCGGCCAGGGAAGACCAGGCAATGATGGATAAAGCCTTCGACGAAGTCGGCAAGGCGCTCGATGCCGGCGATCTCGTCGGCATATTCCCCGAGGGCAGGATCACCGCCGACGGCAACATCAACCCCTTCCGTCCCGGAATCACCCGCATCCTGCAGCGCAACCCGGTACCCGTGGTACCGATGGCCCTGCGCGGGCTGTGGGGCAGCTTCTTCTCGCGCAAGCACGGTCCGGCGATGACCCGGCCGTTCCGCCGTGGCGTGTTTTCACGCATCGAACTGGTCATGGGGCCTGCCGTACCTGCCGCCGAGGCCTTGCCGGAACGGCTTCAGATGGATGTCACGGCCTTGCGCGGCGAGTGCCAGTAATCGGAGCTAGCCCCAATGGTCCTACCTTAAGCCCTAACATCAGATATATCCATTTCTCAAGAAGCTCTCGTAAACAACAAGAGGTAACGCGTCGTCCCGGCGAAAGCCGGGACCCAGTATCGGGGCTCAATTCCGGACATCGGCCTTTGCCCCGAAGGAAACACTCTCGACCTATAGTCGGGGTGAGAAAATAATAATTCCCGAAATGAACTTGTGCTTTGATAATGCCGGCATGGTTTCCCCCCAGGCTGTTCCTCCTCCAACAATCGTTCTGACCACGCTCAACGCAAAATACATTCATGCGTCGCTCGGGCTGCGCTACCTGCTGGCCAACATGGGCGATCTGAGGGCACAGACGGTGTTATGCGAATTCACCATCGCGCGCAAGGCCCAGGATGTCGTCGATGAGTTGTTGCTTACCCTGGATGGTCCGCTAGCAAGCGAAGCGCAGGGTGCGCGAGGACCGCAAATCGTTGGCCTCGGCGTCTATATCTGGAACGTCGTGCAAACCACCGCCGTGCTGCGGCTGCTCAAGACGGCACGCCCTGGGGTGATCGTTGTTTTGGGTGGGCCGGAAGTCAGCCACGAGCTTGACAGTCAGGAAATCGTCCAGCTTGCCGACCATGTGATCACCGGCTGGGGCGACCTGAGCTTTCCCGGACTATGCCGCGCCCTGTTGAACGGTACTCGCCCATTGCACAAAGTGATCGCCGGAGAGCAGCCGGACTTGAAGCGGATTGCACTGCCTTACGCCGAATATTCCGACACCGACCTGAAGCACCGCCAGATTTATGTTGAAGCTTCGCGGGGCTGCCCATTCGCCTGTGAATTCTGCCTGAGCGCCCTGGACCGAACGGCCTGGGCGTTCGATCTGGAGGCCTTCCTGGCGGCAATGCAGGGCCTGTACCAGCGTGGCGCGCGCAATTTCAAGTTTGTTGACCGCACATTCAATTTGAAGATTGACGCCTCGGTGCGCATCCTTCAGTTTTTTCTCGATCGCTTGCCCGCACCGGGAATGGGCGAGCCGTCGGGCGATCTGTTCGTGCATTTTGAAGTAGTTCCCGATCATCTGCCCGATCGCCTCAAACAGGTGATCGCGCAGTTTCCGCCGGGTGTGCTGCAATTCGAGGTCGGCATCCAGAGTTTCAATGCCGAGGTGCAACAGCGCATTTCGCGCCAGCAGGACAACGCCAGGAGCGAAGCCAACCTGCGCTGGCTGGTCAATGAGTCGAAGGCTCACGTGCACGCCGACTTGATCTTTGGCCTGCCCGGTGAAACGCTGGAAAGCTTTGCCCTTGGCTTTGACCGCCTGTATGCCCTCGGCGCGCACGAGATTCAGCCGGGTCTGCTGAAGCGCCTGCGCGGCACTCCGATTGACCGACATACGAGCGAGTTCGGCATGGTGTATGACGCTGACCCGCCTTACGCGGTGCAG
>NZ_JAEUOI010000230.1 GCF_016790145.1 Propionivibrio sp.
GATCGTCCTGCGTGAGATAGCGCACCAGCACATTGGTGTCGAGCCCGATCATGGGCGACCGGATGCGGCACTGGCCGCATCCGTTTCTTCGAGCGAGACGGGATGGGCTGGCTTGGGCAGCATGCCCTTCAGGCTTCCCAACGGCCGGGTTGCCGGGAGCAGAAACAAGCGCCCATCGTCGCCGAAAACGAATTCGACGCGATCACCGGGATGCAACTGCAAGGCATCGCGCGCCGGCTTCGGGATGGTAATCTGACCTTTGGATGTCATCGTGGCGAGCATATTCCTTACCTTTCAACATTCATTTACTTGAGAGGAATGTTAGCGCTCGCAAGAATGGCAGACAATCCTTATGGCCAAGTGACGAGTGTTCTCAGTTGCCCGACGTTGGAATCACGGAGAATCCAGCTACCGATGCGGGTCTTTAGCCATCATGCGAGCATTGCGACGTCGAACGGCAGCAAACGGAGTGGAACCGACATCGGGTATGACTTTGTCAGCAGGCAGCAATCAGTCTCAACGTACCTTGTTTACCCCGACAAGCCAAACCCTTTGGTAGCACAGGGTTTATAGCGATTTTACTGTTTCATAAAAGTGGTTACAGACGGGATTAGAGCTTAACGCCCAGCAAATCGAGAATGCGCTGTTGATCATCGTCGGGCTGGGTCACCTGATCGAACTCGGTATGGGCGATTTTCACGCGTTGGATCCGAATGGCCGACAAGTGCTCGATCACCGCCTTGAACGTCCACTCACGGCGAGAGAGCAGATGAGGCAGCAGCAGGTCGCGGGTACGGCGGAGGTTTGGATTTGGTAAAGATGTGTCGCCAGTGCCGACTTTCAGTCGGCTTGACACAAAACTTGACTTATACTTGACTGATGCTTGAATTTAACTTAGGCTAGCGTCATGGCCTATGTTCCGTTTTTCTACATCACCCCGGTCCTGCTGGCCGAAGTCGAGCAGGTGGCGGCCTTTCGCGAGCGCATCCAGAACGCGGTGGTGGATCTGGCCTGGATTCCCGCCCTGCAAAAAGACACCCGCACTCGCAATGTCCATGCCTCGACGGCGATCGAGGGCAACCCGCTGACACTCGAACAGGTGCGTGCGCTGGAAGAGGGGCGCGAGCTTTCCACGCCCGGCGCACGTCCGATGCGCGAAGTGATCAATTATTTCGCCGGGCTACGTTATGTGGAAAAGCATGCCGCCAAGAAGGCTTTCCATCATGCGGACATTCTCGAACTGCACCGCATTCTGGCCGGCGAGGTGATGGACCAGGGCGAAGCAGGGAAATACCGGATGATTGCCGTCCAGGTCGGGCAATACCATCCGCCGCCGCCGGATGCGGTCTCCGGACTGATGTTTGAGCTGCTGGAATGGTGGAACAGCGCGGCGGCAAAGCTGTCGCCTGTGCTGAGTTCGGCGATCCTGCATTACCGCTTTGAGGCCATCCAACCCTTCGCCGACGGCAACGGACGTACCGGACGCGCTCTGGCACTATGGGAACTCTACCGGCGCGGCTTCGACACGCATCACATCTTTGCCGTGGACGAATATTACTGGGAGGATCGGCGCGCCTACTATGCCGCGCTCCAAGGTGTGCGCGAGGCCGGGGAAGACATGAGCGCCTGGCTGGAATATTGCGCGGCGGGATTGCGCCAAACACTGGAACGCGTGTTGCTGCGGATTCAAACTTTGCAGGTTGGCTCCGCCGAGAAGCTGGTTTTGCGTCCGCGCCAGGAACAACTGCTGTATCTGTTGCGCGATCATGGCGGCATGGCGCCGGCCGAGATTTGGGCGGCGCTAGGCGTATCGCGGCAGGGTGCGATGGATCTGCTACGCCCGTTGCTTTATGCGGGCGTGGTCGAAAAGATCGGTGGCAACAAGACCGGCCGCTATGTCTTGAAGAGCGTATTAAAGAAGCCGAGACCCGTGCCGAAAACATCGACCCCGCATTGTCTGCTGGGGAAGGGCGCTCAATTCTCAATTTAAGCCGGTGAGCATGGGCTGATCTGGTAGACTTCGCTTTCCAGCCTGTTTGGAACCGCTGGAATCTGCATTGGGGGGGACTTTGGGTGTAAGTATCTCGCCTGTAAAAGTTCGCCCTATGTCCCGCAAGTCTTTGAGCGGATTGAATCCGGTTCCAGCCATCCTCACCCTTTAAATTCAAGTGCCTTTTAAGAATGATCATATTTGACTTGTGCTGCAAACAGGAACATCCCTTCGAAGGCTGGTTTCAGTCGCAGGACAACTACGACATTCAGCTTGAAAAGGGATTGATTTCTTGTCCGCATTGTGGTTCGAGAGAAATTCGCCGTGTGCCCTCTGCGGTGCATCTGGCCAAGCCGGTAAATACGCCCGATTCAAATGACTCATTGCCTGCCATCAGTGCTCAGACGGGAATGCTTGCCGCTTATCAGCAACTCATGTCAGCGATTGTCAATAATTGTGAAGATGTAGGGAAGGATTTTGCGCAGGAAGCCCGCAAGATTTACTACATGGAAACTCCGTTACGTTCGATCCGTGGCGAAGCCAGCATGGAAGAGTACGAAACCTTGCGCGAAGAGGGCATCGAAGTGATGCGCTTGCCGATCCTCAAGAAAGAGGATTTGAACTAGGGGCTATTTCCACCTTTATTCTAAACTTTACATAATACAAATTATGCGCTTTTCAGAAGTGCAAGTTTCCAGGTGGATAAAGGCTTTCATTAGAGGTTTGCCGGAATTTATCAAAGAATCCATCCCGCATCGATGAATCCCGACCTTGCCCCCGAGCCGCTGATTTTCGTCGATCTTGAAACCACAGGCGCAAATTTCGCCAATGATCGAATCATCGAGATCGGTTTCGTTGAGGTCGATCAACAGGGATCGTGCGAGTGGAGTTCGCTGGTCAATTCGGGAACACCCGTTTCAGAGTTCATCACCGAGCTGACCGGAATCACTTCGGAGATGGTTTCTTCTGCGCCACGCTTTGAGCAATTGGCGCCCCTTGTTCTTCAAAAGCTGCAAGGACGTCTTTTTATCGCGCACAACGCCCGTTTTGACTACACCTTTCTCAAGCGTGAATTCAAACGCATCGGTATCGAATTTCGAGCGCCGAATTTGTGCACCGTCAAACTATCGCGCAAACTTTTTCCCGAACATCACCGCCACAGCCTTGATGCCTTGCTGGCGCGCCATGCCATCACAGTCGGTGATCGTCACCGCGCCCTGGCGGATGCGCAGGTACTCTGGGATCTCTGGCAGCGCTGGCACGAGTTGTTGCCTTCTGCGACCATCCGCAACGCCATTGAGGCCATTGTCGGCCGGCCGGACTTGCCGACGCAGCTTGACCCTTCCTTGATCGACGATTTGCCCGAAGCACCGGGCGCGTATGCCATGTATGGTGAAGACGGCAATGTTCTGCTGATCAAGCGCAGCACCAATATTCGTCAGCAGGTATTCGCACATTTTGCCCCTGGCAAACGCGAAACGGCATTGGTGCGCGATACCTGGCGCATCGAGTGGCGTGAAGCGGCCGGAGAGCTTGGCGCGCGGCTGCACGAACTTGAACTGTCCGATGCCACACGCAAGCCCCTGGACGATCTCTGCTCATGGCAGTTGATTCGGCATGGCGAGGGTGATTTTCGCCCGCAACTGGTCAATGCCCGCGATGTGGACTTTGCGCTCGCCAACGATCTGTTTGGTCTGTACATGAACCGGCGTGAGGCCATGCATGCCCTGCGCAAACTTGCTGAAGCACACCGCCTGTGCCATAACCAGATCGGGCTGGGTGCCGGAAAACCGGGTGAAGCCTGTATTGGCTTCAGGCAGAAGACGTGTCGCGGCGTGTGTGTGGGCAAGGAGGCAGTTTCGCTGCACAGTGTTCGTCTGATGACGGCACTGGCGAAGTTCAAGTTAAGCGAATGGCCCTTCGCGGGGCCAGTGGCGCTGATCGAGCGCGACGAATTCGGAATGCGTGAGGATTACCACCTGATCAGTTGCTGGCGTCACCTGGGTACGGTGCATGACGAAGCGGCGCTTCATGATCTCCTGGATAAACGCAGCGAAAGCCGCTTCGACCCGGATATCTACCGGATCATCAACAAGTTTCTGAAGGCAGGAAAAGTCCGTGTGCTGCCCCTGCCCCGGCCTTGAGTGCGCTCACTTTGAAAAATCGATAACCACTGCCCTGCCTGAGCGCCCTCCGGCGGCACGCAGCAGATCAGCGATGTCGGTGTTATCGCTCTTCAAGGCCCAGTCAATCGCCGTGTCCCCGTTCTCATTGGCCAGCGTCGGGTCGGCCTTGTTTTTCAGGAGCAGTTTGATGACTTCGATGTGTCCGAAACGCGCTGCAAAAAAGAGGGCGGTTGAGCCGTTTTCGGTTCTCGCATCGATCTCGGCACCGCGTTTGAGCAAGTAATCGACAATTGCGGTATGGCCATTGTAGGCTGCGTACGCCAGTGGCGACCAGCCATAGAAGTTGACCTCGGCGCCGGCTTCAACCAGGCGCTGCACGTACTGAAGCTTACCCGTATAGGCGGCTAGACTGAGCGCGGTTTCGCCGTTCCGGTTGCGTACATTGAGCTTTGCGCGGCGTAGCAGCAAATAATCAAACAATTCCGGAACATCTCGCCGAACGGCCTGGATCAGCAGCGTATTGCCCGCTTTATCAACCGTATTGACATCGACTCCACGCTTGATCAGGTTGATTGCGGCGCCAGGATCGCCACGAATCAGCGCCTCTTCCATGTCCTCATAAGCACCAGCCGAGGCCAGGGCGGGTAGCAACAGCGCAAATAGTAAAGCAATGATCTTCATAGGTAAACTCTCGTTCTGGCTTGAGGGAAAAGGCGGAAAAAATTATCGGTGGTCGCTCTGGCGACTTCCTCGAATGAAATATTTCGCAAACGGGCGATTTCTTCGGCAACGTACATTACGTAAGCCGGCTGGTTTGTTTTACCGCGATACGGCATCGGCGCCAGGTAGGGTGAATCGGTTTCGATAAGCAAACGATCCAGCGGAACCCGGCGCGCAACGTCTTTGATGACCAACGCATTCCTGAAGGTCACAATGCCGGAAAGGGAGATATGGAAACCCAGCGCCAGCGCCGCTTTGGCAACGTCCCAATTCTCGGTGAAACAATGCATGATACCGCCAACCTGCCCTGCTTCCTCCTCGGACAGCAGCCGCAAGGTATCGCTGGTTGCCTCGCGGTTATGGATAACCAGCGGTTTTCCAGCCTCGATTGCCGCACGGATATGGGTACGGAAGCGTTCACGCTGCCATTCCGGTGCATCCTTGTGCCAATAATAGTCGAGACCGGTTTCGCCGATGGCGATAATCTTCGGATGCCTGGCCAGATTGACCAGTTCGGCGAGCGTCGGTTCGCGCACGTCGGCCGCCTCAGGATGCACACCAACGGAGGCAAAAATGTTGGGATGAGCCTCGGCAAGAAGCAAAATACGGGGCAAATCTTCCAGATTGACTCCGATGCAGACGGCGCAGCCGACCTTGTTCTTCTGCATCAGATCGAGAAGCTGGGGGAGGTTTTCAGCAAGTTCGGGAAAGTCAATATGACAGTGTGAATCGACAAGCATCGGATCGCGATCACATGGTATGGGTCGGGCGATTCGATTGCATCACACCGCCGAGTAGCCCTTCGATCTTGCGCCGTGCCTCGATGCCGCTTTCGTCATTCTTGAAATGCACGCCAATTCCTTGCGCCTTGCTGTTCTGGGCACCGGCTGGCGTGAGCCAGACTACCGTGCCGGCGATCGGCAGCTTGGCCGGGTCATCCATCAGCGACAGCAGCATGAAAACTTCGTCACCAATGTTGTAGGCACGTGTCGTCGGAATGAAGATGCCACCATTGCGCAGTAGCGGCATGAAGGCAGCGTAAAGCGCCGACTTCGAACTGATGTTGAGCGATAGAACACTCGGGCGCGGCGCGACGGCAACGGCAGGTTTGGCATTGACTGCTTCTGGCATGTTCGCCTCAGGACGTTCTGAACAAGGCCGCGTAACTCAGGAAAAACTCCTCAAGAAACAGGCGAGTATTCAATGGTTGTTCACATTGCAGCTTGTATTGTATCGTTTTCCTGTTAAACGCCAACAGACTGGCGGTATCGCTTGATTTAGCGAGGCGCCGCACGAGTTGATCCTGCGCGATAAAAAAGCGCAGGGGAAGCCCTTCGCTGATCAGCGTCAGATCGAAAAGCCACTTTTGCGACCACTCAATCATTCGCTTCAGGGGCGCCGGACGTTTCTCAGCTTTTACCACCCGATCAACGGCGGCAGCGGCGGACAGCGGATCAATTTTACAGCCACGCGACAATTCGTCGATCAAGGCGTCGAGCAGGGCATGCTCCTCGCTCCCCAGTTCGACCGCCAGCAATGGCGAACCGCCAGCCAGCGCCAACCAGCGGGCGGCCTCATTGACGCCCGCCAGACGCAACCAATGTTCGGCCCTGCTCTGCGAGGGTTGTGGAATCAGCAGGGACTGACAGCGGCTACGAATCGTTGGCAGCAAACGATCTGATTCACTAGTAACCAATATAAACAATGTACTTGCAATCGGTTCCTCAAGTGATTTAAGAAGAGAATTTGCGGTTGAACGATTCATTGCTTCGGCCGGATTGATCAGAATGACCCGCGCACCGTGACGATGAGTCCCGACATGCAGGAAGTCATCAAGCGCACGAACCTGGTCAATGGTGATCTGCTGACTCGGCTTCTTCTTGCCGCCCGCTTCGCTGTCATCGCTTACCGCCTCGCCCAAGGCATCGGGTTGCAGCAGACGGAAATCCGGGTGGTTTCCCTGTGCCAGCCAGCCGCAGGCTGAGCAGACGCCGCAGGCCTGAGCGTCTGCAGTCGGGTTCTCGCAGAGCAATGACTCGGCAAATTTGCGCGCCAGGTCGAACTTGCCGATCCCTCGCTGACCCGAAATCAGCAGGGCGTGCGGCAGTAGTTCGCGTCGAACGGCAAGCAGTGCCCAAGCCTCAGCATGAAGTTCAATTATATTCATAAACAATGAGTAATAACTGATTCCTCAACCAGTTTCTTGATATCTGCCTGTGGCTGATCGGCATTGATCACCTGAATTCGTCGTGGTGCCGACTGCGCACGTTCAAGGTAGGCCTGGCGTACGCGGGAATGAAAATCGGCACGCTCCTGTTCAAATCGATCCAGTTTGCGCGCTTGCGCCGCAATGCGTTCGCCGGCAACCGCAGGCGGCAGATCAAAGAGCAAGGTCAGATCCGCTTGCAGATGACCGTGCACCCACTGTTCAAGCGCGGCCAGCTTCTGTTTGTCCAGACCTCGCCCGCCACCCTGGTAGGCATAGCTCGCATCGCTGAAGCGGTCACAGAGCACCCAGTCGCCACGCGCCAGCGCCGGTTCGATAACCTGCGCCAGATGCTCGCGGCGGGCGGCAAACATCAGCATGGCCTCGGTCTCAAGATGCATCGGCTCGTTAAGGAGCAATTCACGGAGTTTTTCACCGAGCGGCGTGCCGCCCGGTTCACGGGTGGTTACCACGCGCAAGCCGTGTTTACCGAGCAGATCGGCAACGCCGGCAATATGGCTGCTTTTCCCGGCACCGTCGATCCCCTCGAAGGTGATGAACTTGCCCCGTTTATTGCCCAATGCCTGCACCTGGTTTGCCACCCCGCTGATAGCGGTTCACCGCTTGATTATGCTCATCCAGCGTCGTTGAGAATTGGCTGCTGCCGTCACCGCGCGCAACAAAATACAGCACCTGACTGGGTGCCGGATGCAGTGCGGCCTGCAGTGAGGCGAGGCCGGGCATGGCCAGTGGTGTGGGCGGCAAACCGGCGCGCGTGTAGGTGTTGTAAGGGGTGTCGGTGAGCAGATCACGTTTGCGCAGGTTGCCGTCAAATTTTTCGCCGACACCGTAAATTACGCTCGGATCCGTCTGCAACAACATGCCCTGACGCAAGCGGTTGACAAAGACTGCCGCCACCAGTGGTTTGTCCTGATCACGCCCGGTTTCCTTTTCAACGATGGAGGCCATGATCAAGGCCTGATAGGCATCGCCATAGGGCAGCCCGGCCGCCCTCGCCTCCCACTCGCGGGAAAGATGGCGCTGCATGTTTCGATAGGCCCGCGCCAGCACGTCCAGATCGCGGCTTTGCCTCGCGAAAAGATAGGTATCGGGAAAGAACAGACCCTCTGCGGCGCCTTTCGGGGCGCCGATCAGGCGCATGATTTCTGCCTCAGACAAGTCTTTGCTATCGTGGCGAATGTCCGGGTGCGCATCCAGTCGCTCGCGCATCTGGCGGAAGGTCCAGCCTTCAATGAAAGCGATCTCGGTTTGCGTCACGTCACCGCGCGTCACCGTGTTCATCAAATCAAGCGTACTGATTCCCCTTTCTATCTCGTAACTTCCCGCCTTGATTGACTTCTCGACACGCAGTATCTTGCCAAGCATGATGAACAGCCAGGGTTGGAGTGCCACCCCGGCGCCGGCAATTTCCCTGGCGGCGGCGCGCATGCCATTTCCGGGGGTGATGTCAAATTCGACCAGCTCGCTGTGCAAGGTCAGCGGCGATGAAACCAGCCAGAATAAAACGCCGCCTGACACGAGGATCAGACCAAGACCCAGTACGATCAGTATTTTTATCCGTTTAAGCATCGATTCGTCGCGGCCAAGCGGCCTCAAGTCCGGAATGGGGGTGGAGTGGCTATATAATAGCCGAAACCGCTACGCCGCATCCCGGTCGACCTCGCACAGTGGTCGAATCCGGGTGTCTCGCCGGGGACGGCTTACTCTGTTTCGGGTCGACAATGCTCTGCTTGAAAATATCTTGGGGAAAATTGCAACGATGAACTCCACCTGGCAAGAATTCCTTTGTGTCACCGGCGCACGTATCGAAAACGGACTGGTCAAGGATTTTGGCGATATCGGCGCGGAGCTGGCAAGCGCACGCGATGCGACGATCATTTCGCCCCTCGTGCATCTCGGCCTCATCGAATGCTCAGGCGAAGAGGCAAAGTCATTCCTGCACAATCAGTTGACCAGCGACATCAATCATCTGGCATCGGGTTCTGCCCAGCATACGGCCTGGTGTACAGCCAAGGGTCGGATGCTGGCGAGTTTCCTCCTCTATCGCAATGGATCCGACTATCGGGCCTTGTTGGCTTCCGATCTGCTGGCGACCATCCAGAAACGCCTGCAAATGTTTGTTCTGCGCTCCCGGGTCAAGATTGCCGAGCTTTCCAGCGGCCATGAAGTCATTGGTTTCTCCGGTCCTCAGGCCGAGGCGGCCCTGCTCAATGCCGGTTTGCCAGTACCGACCAGCGTATTGGAAACCACTTCGTTTGCCAGCGGTCGGGTCATTCGTCTTGACGGAACACGCTTGATCATCGTCGTGGTCAGCGCAGCAGCGGCAGACCTGTGGACGAAGCTTGCCGCAATAGCCCGCCCGGCAGGCACTGCGGTCTGGCAATGGCTTGATATCCAGGCCGGCATTCCGCTGATTACCGATGCCACGAAAGAGGCCTTCGTGCCGCAGATGGCCAACTTCGACAAATTGGGTGCCGTCAGCTTCCACAAAGGCTGTTACCCCGGCCAGGAAGTCGTCGCGCGCACTCAGTATCTCGGCAAGGTCAAGCGTCATCTCTACCGCATCCACGCCGCCACTGCCATAACGCCGGGGACGGCGATCTATGCTCCGGAACACCCCGAGAGCCCATGCGGCATGGTCGCCAACGCGGCGCCGGCACCCGCTGGCGGCTATGATGCGCTGGCTGTCGTCCAGGAAAGTTTTGTCGAAACCGACAATCTCCGCCTCGAAGTAGCCGGTGGCCAGCTTAGCGCTATCGAAGCTGTCGTGTCATAGTTTCAAGGCCAAGGCAAGTTCGGATGTGCCTGATTGTTCTGGCCTGGCGTACTCATCCCGATTACCCGCTGGTCGTTGCCGCCAACCGGGACGAGTTCTTTGCCCGACCTTCTGCACCTGCCGGATTCTGGGCAGACACCCCGGAAATTCTTGCCGGACGTGATCTGGAAGCCGGCGGAACCTGGTTGGGCGTCAGCCGTCGGCAACGTTTCGCGGCTCTGACCAATTTCCGTGAAGGCGGTCGGCAAATCGTCGATTCGCCTTCGCGCGGGGCGCTGGTCGCCGATTTCCTCGCCGCTAGAAGCGATCCTGAAAGATTTCTTGATGCGCTGTCCCAACGCCGGTCCGATTTCAACGGATTCAACCTGTTCGTTGCTGACGAGCAAAGGCTGGGCTATTGCTCCAACCGCGGGCCGGGGCCGCGCTGGCTGGTTCCGGGAATCTACGGTCTGTCCAACCATCTGCTTGATACGCCATGGCCGAAGCTTGCGGCCGCCAAAACGGCTTTTGCCAAGGCACTGCAACATTTGCCGGATTCGGCTCGCTTCTTCGAACTGCTCGCTGACCGGGAAATCGTTGCCGATACCCACCTGCCCGAAACCGGTGTCCCGCTTGAATGGGAGCGTATTCTCTCAGCCATTTTCGTCAGTTCGCCGAAATACGGCACGCGCGCTTCAACCCTGCTGACCATGCATCGGACCGGTCGGGTCACGCTGGTCGAACGAAGTTTTGGCCGGAATGCTGTTCCGCTCGGTGAGGTGAGTGAGACATTTCAGTCCTCGAAAATCTCTACCGGGGTGTAAACCGGTACCCGGTCAAACAGTTCAATGATGTCCGCGTTGCGCATCCGTATGCAGCCGTGCGACCCCGGGGTACCCATCGCAACCGTCTCCGGGCTTCCGTGGATGTAGATATAGCGGCGCATGGTATCGACGTTTGCAAGCCGGTTGAGCTGCGGTTCACACCCGGACAGCCAGAGAATTCGCGTGAGAATCCAGTCGCGCTCCGGAAAGGCCGCGCCGAGTTCGGACGAATAGATCTCACCGCTCGGACGGCGCGCAACAAAGACGGTATTTGCCGCTTGCCCGGCGCCGATTTTGGCGCGGATCAGATGCTTGCCGCGCGGCGTGCAGTAACTGCCGCGCTGTTCGCCGACCCCGCGGCTGGCCGTGGACACCGAATAGCGACGCAACACCTGTCCGGCCGCGTCAAAAAGGGTCAACGATTGTTGCGCAATCGAAATATGGATACGCATGACTAGTGCTCGCCTTTGCCACGGCGCCCGGCAAAGAAGCCGGAGAGCAGGCGACTGCATTCCTCGGCCAGAACCCCCCCCACCACCTCGGTATGGTGATTCAGGCGTTCAACGGCGAACAGGTCAACGACGCTCCCATGAACCCCGGTTTTCAGGTCGCGGGCGCCATAGATCACCCGCGCAATACGCGCATGCAGAATGGCCCCGGCACACATCGCGCACGGTTCCAGCGTGACAAAGAGCTCGCAGCCGGGTAGCCGGTAGTTCTCAAGCGTGCGCGCCGCATCGCGCAAGGCGGCGATTTCAGCATGGGCTGTCGGGTCGCTTTCGCCGATTGGCGAATTGAACCCCCGCCCGACGATTACCCCCTCGCGCACCACGACCGCACCCACCGGCACTTCGCCAAGGCACTCGGCAGCGCGCGCCTGCGAAAGGGCTTCGCGCATAAAAAATTCGTCTTTCATCGGGTGATTTTACCTTACTCATCAAGCCGCTTGATGCCTCAAGTTTGGTCAACACCTGTTTGACCAAGCGTTCAACGCCGAGGATACTTCGGATTACTGATTTCATGAGTCACATGACATGCTCAAAAGCTTAAAGCGTTCGACCAGGCGCCTGCTGGCGCTTCTCACCCTTCTGCCGGCTGCGGTTCTGGTTCTCGGCATGATCTACATGCTCGGTATGGATCATCTTGAAGGCGCACCGCGCACTTTTCTGCAAGGCATTCAGTGGGCTTCCGAAACCATTACCAACACGGGCTACGGCGCCGACAATCGCTGGAACCATCCGGCCATGGCCCTGTTCGTTATCGTCACTCCGTTTATCGGCCAGTTCCTGGTCTTCCTGATCTTTCCGGTACTGGTCTTGCCCTACATTGAAGAGCGCTTCGAAGTCCGCTTGCAACACGTATTGCCACCGATGGCCGGCAAGGTGCTTTTCTACCGCTATGGACCGGCAATCGAATCCGTGCTGGAGGAATTCAGGCGCTTGAACAGTCCATTCGTCATATTTGAAGAGAACCTGACGCTGGCACGCTACCTGCGTGACCGGGGGTACAACGTCGTTTTTGGCAAGCTGGCCGAAGATCCCTCGGTTCTGCTGCGCGTAAAACAGGCCCGCGCGGTGGTCACCAACGCCGGCGATCACGCCAACGCCACCTGCGCGCTCATTGTGCGCGAATGTGGGTTTACCGGCCCGCTCTACGCACTGGCTGACGAACCGCTGTACCGGGCACCGATGCTTCAGATTGGCGCCACCGAGGTATTCACCCCGGCGCATGTGCTCGGTGCCGCCCTGGCTTCGCGCGCCAGCAGGCGCATCAGCCCGCCGGCCGAAGGCATGCATCTGCTTGGAACCCGGGTGGGAATGGCGGAATTTCGCGTTCGTGCCGGCAGCCCGCTGGCCGGGAAGAAGCTGGGGGACTTGCACCTTCGCGAACAACATGGCGTGTCGGTCATCGGACAATGGGCCGGAGGGGTTTTTACGACGACCAAAGGCCCGGAGACGCGAGTGGAACCGGGGGCAATTCTGGTTATTGTCGGCGCTCATGTCAATCTGGAAAAAGTGGAACGAATGGCCGTACCGATCGACCGAACCGGCCCGATTGTACTGGCCGGCTACGGTGCAGTCGGGCACAAGGTCATTGAAATGCTGCATGACGCCAAGGAAACCTGCATCGTGATTGACCGGCTATCCGGAACGGGAATCGATGTGGTCGGTAACGTGCTCGAGCAGACGACCCTCAACCAGGCCAGGGTTCGTGAGGCCAGTGCGGTGATTCTGGCCTTGAGCGATGACAGCGAATCGGTATTTGCCACGGCCGTGGTGCGCGACTACGCACCCGAGGTACCGCTCATCGTGCGCGTCAATCGAGCGCCGAATACCGAGCGGCTTTACCGTTCAGGAGCCGACTTCGCCATTTCGGTGGGACAGGTTGCCGGACAGATTCTAGGCTATCATCTGCTTGACGAGCAGGTCATCCCGGTCGAAAACCGGATCAAGTTCAGTCGCTTGCGGGCGGGCACCCTGGCCGGTGCGCATCCGTGGCGCAGTGAGGCGCTCGATCAGACAGGAGCCAAGATCGTCGCGGTAGAGCGCGGGCAAGACGTGTTTGTCGAATTCGAAGACGACTTTTTGCTGCGCCCGGATGACGCCCTTTTCGTCTGTGGGTCGATCAGCAGTCTGGGGCGCTACCAGCGCGAGTTCCAGGCTTCAACGGCTCCTGCGCCAAGTACCTGAACGAACGCCGGACGCACCAACCAGTGCGCCCCATAATTCAGGTCTACCGTGCGGTCGGAGCCACTTGCTCGCGCGCCGCTCGCGAGGTTTCAATGGCTTCCTGGGTGAGCCGGTAAGCCACATAGTACTTGTAGATATTGCGCACGTAGTTGGTGGTTTCCACACCAATCTTCTCCGCCACCACCAGTTCGACATTATTGAACCACTTGTCGGGATCGAGACCGCGTTTCACCGCTTCCTTGCGCATCTTCGCGATGTTGCCGGGGCCGGCGTTGTAGCTGGCAAAGGCAAACAGCGGGCGGTTGGCTTCGCTGAAATGGGCATCCGGGAAGTATTTGCTCATCAAAATATCCATGTACTTGGTACCGGCATGGACGTTCGCTTCGGCGACGTGGATGCTCCCGACACCCAGTTCAGCACCGGTTGCCGGCATCACCTGCATGATGCCGATGGCGCCGACATGGCTCTTCGCCTGCTGATTGAGCCCCGACTCCTGATAACCCTGAGCTGCCAGCATCAGGGGATCAAAGTTGTACTTGCTGCCGTACTTCCTGAACAGCGAGAGGGTATCCTCAAATCGTTTCCAGTCCTCATCCGCTGAAGAATTCCTGATCTGCTTCACCCGCTGCATGTACTGCTTCAAGCGTTGTTCAGACAGGTTCAATTTCTTCATGTGATTGGTGAAAAAATCGTCAAGCGCTGCCAGCAACTCAGGACTGCCCTTGCGTACCGCCCAACCGATTTCCCCGCCCGTGCGCACCGTCGCCTGCGGGTGCAAGCGGATCTTCGGCAGGATCTGCGCCCACATCTGCGCCTTCCAGTCGTCAACGATGATGAGCTCGAACAAACCGGCACCGAGCATTTCCATCATGTCCTCATCTTCCAGCGCGTCGGGCACCAGAACGATTTTCACCAGGGGTTTGCCGGCCTTTTTCAACCTCTCGTTCAGTTCTTCGAGGCTGTCCTGATAACTGCTCGAGAGACGCACATGAACGGTCTTGCCGGACAACTGATCGGCCGAGTCAAGCAGGGGTAAATTCGCCCCGCTGACCACGATCTCGTTCACCGGCTTCAGGTCGCCCGGCACGAAGAAGTCGACCTGCTGCAATCGTTCTTCGGTGACGGTCAGATTGCCGACCGCAATATCTCCGACGCCGGCCACAATATTCGGCAGCAATTTGTCACGCGTCGTCGGAATGATGTAGACCGTCAACGGCCGGTTACCCAGGCGCTTCTTGTATTTCCTGTTCAGATAAAGCTCGAAATCCCGAACTGCATCCGCTGTCAGGCCACGTTCGCGCCCCTTGTCATTGAAATACAGGGTGCGACTATAGGGAGCAAGGACGCGAATCATGTGCCGATCAAGCATCTTCTCGAAATCGCCGCTCCACGCCTTGCTTGATAAAGCAAGCTGCCGGGGTTTGGCCGCCGACTGAGGTCCGCTTTCCGCTTTCGCCGCTGCCCTCGCAGGGAGTGGGAAAAGCAGGCAAATCGAAAGCAGCACAGTGAGAAGGAAACGTGGTTTCATCGGATTACCCCTCAACAAACAATCACAGTCGGCTCATACTGCCTTGATGCCGCCGGGAAGGCAATTGACCAAGCCTATGGAACGATACAAGAGGCAGGACGTGCGGAACATTTGCCCTTTATGCAACTTTGTTGCATTATCTACTCCCTTGAAAAAAGATGGCCCCGCTCCAATGCCGCCCGGATTGAAAAACAGCTTGCCGCCCCCCTCTGCCCGTCCCAACCCTGCCCTGTGTGCAGGCGTCGTCTCTCGCCTGCTCTGGGCTACTGGCGCCCTGCTTCTGTTATGGGTGACGATCCATTGGGCGCTGTCATGAACCCTGCAGCAGCGACAATTCTCCGCTTCGATAACCTGACACTAGGCTACAAACGGCATCCCGCGGTGCACCATCTAAATGGCGAGATTGCCGCCGGAAGCCTGCTGGCCCTCGTCGGGCCCAACGGTGCCGGGAAATCGACGCTGCTCAAAGGCATCGTCGGTGAGCTTCGACCAATGCAGGGGCGAGTCGAGCTGATCGGCCTCAAGCGCGAAAACATCGCCTATCTCACCCAGCAATCGACGCTCGATGTCAGCTTCCCCATCGTCATCCACGATTTTGTCGCCATGGGGCTGTGGTCTCGATTCGGCGCCTTCCGTGGCTTCGATCAGGCATCCAGACAGCGCATTGATGAGGCGATCGCAGCGGTGGGTCTGAGCGGGCTGGAAAACCGGCCGATCGGCCAGCTCTCCGGCGGCCAGTTGCAACGGGCGCGCTTTGCCCGTGTGATATTGCAGGATTCTCCGCTGGTACTGCTTGACGAGCCCTATGGCGCCATCGACGCCAATACGGTACGCGACCTGGCAGCGCTGGTGCGGCGCTGGAATGGCGAAGGCCGCACAGTAATCAGCGTACTGCACGATTTCGAACACGTTCGTCAGGAGTATCCAGAAACGCTCTTGCTGGCACGCGAGCTCGTGGCGCGAGGGGCGACGGCGGAGGTTTTGAGCGAAGCGAATCTGCTGCGAGCCCGCCACCTGGCCGAAGCGCAGGGTGAATCCCATGCGGCCGCGATCTGTAGCGCCGACGCCCATGAAAACGCGGGGCACTCTCACTGATGGGCCTGCTCGACTCGCTGCCTGGACTCCCGCTCGTCTCGCCGTTCATCGAGTTCGGCTTCATGCGCCGCGCACTGGCCGGCTGTCTGGCCCTTGCGCTGGGTGCGACGCCGATCGGTGTCTTCCTGATGCTGCGCCGCATGAGTCTGGCCGGCGATGCCATTTCGCACGCCATTCTGCCCGGTGCCGCCGTCGGCTACCTGATTGCCGGGCTTTCGCTCTCGGCAATGACCATCGGTGGCCTCGTCGCCGGCATCGCCGTGGCCGTGCTGGCCGGCGGCGTCGCGCGCAATTCGGTGATCAAGGAAGATACCAGTCTGGCCACCTTCTACCTGATCTCGCTTTCGGCTGGCGTGCTGATCATTTCCATGCGCGGCAGCAATGTCGATCTGCTGCATGTGCTGTTCGGCAGCGTCCTCGCGCTGGACGATGCCGCCCTCCTCCTGCTGGCCGGCTTCGCTTCGTGTTCGATCGTTGCCATCGCCATCGGCCTGCGCCTGATCGTACTCGAATGCTGCGATCCGGCACATCTGGCGCGTATCAGCCGCCTCAGTCCGCTGGCGCACTACGGATTCATGGTTCTCGTCGTACTTAACCTGATCGGTGGATTTCATGCGCTCGGTACGCTGATGGCCGTTGGCATAATGATTCTGCCCTCGGCCGCCGCACGCTTCTGGGTCGGCAATATCGTCCCGCTCATCTTGGTCGCCGTCGTCATCGCCTTTACCGGTTCGCTCATCGGCCTGCTCCTTTCCTACTATGTTAACCTGCCCGCAGGCCCGGCCATTGTCCTGACGCTTGGCGGCCTCTATATTCTGTCGATGGTCATCGGCCCGCATGGCCCGCTGATCAGCCGGCTGCGTCCGCGCTGGCATTTCGAGCGATAAGTGCAAATTCTTTACCACCAAGCCACCTGGAACACCAAGCAGCACCATGTTAACTTCTTAACTTCTTGCCTTTCCAGGTGAAACTTGGTGTTTGTCCTGGTAGTAGGGATTTTCTTCCTTGCTCTCCAACCTCCCGCTACAGTGAGAATCCGATGAAATCGTTTCCGAAAAGCCGCTTTGGCCGCCTGGCAACCCTTGGCTTTCTTGTCTTCATCGGCTTGATCAGCTTGATCGGAAGTGCGGCGGCAGAAACCCTCAACGTCGTCGCCACTTTCAGCATTGTTGGCGATATGACCCAGCGCGTTGGCGGCGAGCGCATTCAGGTGCATACGCTGGTCGGCCAGGACGCCGATGCCCACGTCTACCAACCAACACCGGCCGATGCCAGAACGCTCGCCCAGGCCCGGCTGGTCGTCGTCAATGGTTTTGGATTCGAAGGCTGGATCGAGCGCCTGATCAAGTCCTCCGGCTATCGCGGCAAGGTGCTGACGGCCAGCAGCGGCGTCAAGACAATCAAATTGCCTCACCTGAAGGACGAAAGGGGGCACGCTCAGCACGGCGATGTTGATCCGCACGCCTGGCAGGATCTCTCCAACGCGCTGATCTATGTCGACAACATCGCGCAGGCGCTGAGCGAGGCCGATCCGGCGGGCCAGGCCGTCTATCAGGCCCATGCGGCCAAATACAAGCAAGAGATCAGCGCGCTTGACGGCGAGATCCGCCAGGCCTTCAAAACGATACCCATTGAGCGACGCCGGGTGGTTACCTCGCACGATGCGTTCGGCTATTTCAGTCGCGCCTATGGCATCGGCTTCATCGCACCGGTTGGCATCAACACCGATGCCGAACCCTCTGCCGGCGACGTCGGGCGCATCATCGAACAGATTCGCCGCGAGAAGATTCCCGCCGTTTTCCTGGAAAGCATCTCCGATCCGCGCCTGCTCGAACGTATCCGGCAGGAGTCGGGAGCACGCATCGGCGGCACCCTGTATTCCGACTCGCTGTCGAAAGCCGGGGGACCGGCACCAACCTACCTCGACCTGATGCGGCATAACGCGAAAATGCTGGCGGCAGCGCTCGGCAAGTGAAGGAGGGACGATGGCCTCGAAGGGGACGAAACCTGGAAAGGCAGGTGTTTCTAGCCAACTACCGCTTGCCGGTGTTGACCTTGACCTGGAGTGAGCCTGGCTACCGTTGGCTGAAGATCAGCGCCAATCTTGAAGTCAAATGATCCAGTCCGGCGGCTCTGGAACTGGCACCGACGCAAGCGGCCGAAGAGCCTCGAAGGCACGGTTGGCCGACAGATGGACATCCCCGGACAAGGCCTTCCAGAGCGGCGAACAGATCAGTCGATCCTGAACCGGCCCCTTGACCTCAGCCAGATGCAGCCGAATGTTCCGGCTGGCCAGATCCCGGTTGATATCGCTGAGCACTTCCATGGCGGTGGTGTCCACCCGATTGACTCCGCTCATGATCAGCACGACATCACGCAGGTCAGCCGCTTTTTCAAGTTCAACACCAAGACGCGACTCAACGGCATTCAGGTTGCCAAAAAACAGGCTTTCGTCGATCCTCAGGAACAGCACGCCGGGAATGGTTTCGACCCCGTGCCGTTCGACATTGCGGAAGTGCTCGGTACCGGCAATCCGCCCGATGACGGCGATATGCGGCGAGCTGGCACGAAGCAACAGCGTGGCCAGCGACAAACCGATGCCCAGGGCTATTCCCAGCTCCAGCCCAAGAACAAGCACCCCCAGCCCGGTTCCGAGCAGGGCCAGGGCATCGGCACGGTCATAGGACCAGGCCTGGCGAAAAGCCTTGACGTCGATCAAGCCGATGGCGGCGATGACGATGCTTGCCGCCAGTACCGCGAGCGGCAGCCTGGCAAACCAGTGCGTTCCTGCGGCGACGATGCACAGCATGACCATGGCCGAAACGATACTGGCCAGCGGACTACGAGCCCCCGACGCGACGTTGATCGCCGACCTTGACAACCCGCCACCGACCGGCATTCCGCCATAAAAGGCGGCAACGATGTTGGCGGCACCCAGCCCGACGAGCTCGCGGTTGGCATCAACCCGTTCGCGTTGCTTGATGGCCAGCGCCTGCGCCATGGTGATGTTCTGCACCATGCCAATCAGCGCCAGGATCATGGCGGGTACCGTCAATAGTTTGAGCGAGACCAAACTCGGGAGAAAGAACGTGAAGGAAGCCAGCCCCTCCTGGACGCTGCCGACCACCGCGAGTCCCTGCGTTCGATCAAGATCAAACTCAACCACCATCAGCGTTGCAGCCACGACAACGAGCAACGGCATCAAGCGAACCAGAATGACTGCTCTCTGCATGGAAAGCCCGATCCGGCCAAGGGCCTTTGGCATCCATAGGCGCGATGTATAAAGCACGAGCAAGGCCACCCCGCTGGTCAACATGGTGATCGGTCTGGCCTGAGACACATTTTCATAAAGGGAATAAAGGATCTGCCAGGTCGTCGCGCCGCTTACATTTACGCCGAGCAGTAATTTGAACTGGCTGATAACGATCAGCACGGCGGATCCAGAAATGAAGCCACTGATCACCGGTCGGCTCAACAATTGCGAAAGAAAACCCAGACGAAACAGGCCAAAGGCCAGAATCAACGCGCCGGAAAGCAGCGACAGGCTGGCGGCAAGCGCAATGTAGTGCGGGCTTCCCGGTGTTTCCAGCGGGCTGAGAACGGTAAAGGTCATGATCGCGGTGATCGCTACCGGCCCCACCGCCTGAGTCATGCTGCTGCCTAACAGAGCGTAAGCGATGACCGGGAAGATGCTGACATACAGGCCAGCCTGCGGCGGCAAACCCGCAAGCAAGGCATAGGCCAGGCTCTGCGGGATCACCAGCAGGGTGACGATCAGCCCGGCGAGCAGGTCGCCAGTAAATTGTGCTCGCGGGTAAGCCTTGATCCAGCGGGGCAGCAATTGCCTGAGGGCGTTCATCGTCAAACCATCTCCAGCTTCAGACGCGATCCATTCAAGGGTGCAGCTTAAATACAATCGAAAATACACAGTCATTTTTGATTTTGAACTGCTTGCGCCTGAAAGTCATCCTCAACTATTCATAACCGAATGTCTGGACAGATTCGCCCAACTTGTGGCTGTAGGCGCGAACATCACTATTTGACGGAACAGGCGAGTCCGAGATCATCAGACCCGGTCAATGCAGAGCCAGTACGGCCAACAGGCGGTCAAGTCGCCATTCGCGGCAGAGGGTCCATAACAGATCGGGCAAGCGAACTGCCGGGCGCAAGAGGCGATACGCACGAGATTTCGGTATGGCATCCGAAACTCCAAACCTGAACTCCGCTGGGCGTCCCGTCGGAAAATTTCGTTTGACCTGATCCAGTTCGGCGCCGAGAACGAACATCTCATCTGCATACTCGTACGCAAGCTTTCCGTCCCCGGCAAGTTCAAGCGAGCGTCCTTTGCGGTTGAACAAGGCTGTTCCGAACTGTTCTTCGAACAGTTTGATTTGCCCGCTCAGGGTTTGCGGCGATATGTGAATTGCCTCGCCAGCCCTGATTACACCGCCATGATTGGAGACCTTCCAGAAACTGTACAAATGCTTGAGGTTCATGGTCAGGTACTGTTCGAAAAAAACGTAGTTTTAATGCTTAACATACGAATATACCGCAGGCAGGGATACGGGTAGGATACAAAATAATCAGTAATTACTGCCATTTACAGAAGAAAAGGCATGCGAGTAAAAATCCAGATCAAGAGCCTTCCTGATTCTTCGAAGTTGCGCCGTTTTGCCGCGCATAAACTCGACGTTGCGCTTGGCCGGTTTTCTCACGGCATTCAGGATGCCACCCTACAATTGAATGACATCAATGGTGCCGATCGTAGCGGGGCCGATAAGCTATGCCGTATTGTGCTGACGATGAAGGACGGCTCTTTCATAGTCATCGAGGAATTGGCGAGCGATATCTGCCAGGCGGTAGCTCGTGCTGTCGACAGACTGCACCAGATTGTTTCACGCCGTTCATCCAGAATTGTCAAAATCGACCATAGCGGTATGCGTCAGATCAACTCGCTGCTGGCCGACGTCTGATCAACCGAGGCCACCGACCCACATGTGTCATTTATTGGAACAAGCCAGTGCGCTGCCTCGCGGCAACATGGAATCCGCCCTGGCAAACAACAGAGTGATACGCAATACCTCCATGTTGCTGTCGATGACGCTGCTGTTCATCTCGATCTTCAATCTTTTCGCCAGCCTGCAGCAGTTGCCGGGCTTCATGAGCGGGGACGATTGAGGACGATGTCTGCCGTGATCCACCGCCTGCGGGCACTGGTGCCCAGCCGCGAGCAACTCGAGGCCAACCCCTGGTTGCGTGGACTGGCACCCTGTCTCGCCAACCCGAAACTGTGGCACTGCTCGCGCCGTGGCGTCGCAATGGGCGTGGCGATCGGCCTGTTCGTCGGCCTGCTGATCCCCGTTGCCCAGATCCTGCTCGCCGCCACGGCAGCGGTCTTACTGCGCGCCAACGTACCGATCGCCGCCGCCGGCACCTTGGTAACCAACCCGCTGACCGTCCCGCCCATCTACTACGCCGCCTATCACCTGGGCACCTGGGCGACGGGAACTTCCGCCACGGCGGCGGTATCGCTGGCCAATCCCTTTAGCATCCTGGAAAGCCTGGGCTCGATCGGCCTGCCGCTGTTCGCCGGCCTGGCAATCACGGCCAGCTTCGCCGCCATTACCAGTTACCTGCTGATCTCCCGAGCCTGGATCTGGCACGTCGCTGCGAAGCGGCGGCGCGCGCGCCCATGAGACTGTTTTCGCCGCTTTATCGCCGGGCCATGGTCTGGGCCCGGCATCGGCATGCGCCCTGGTATCTGGGTGGGATGAGTTTTATCGAATCCTCGATTTTCCCGGTTCCGCCGGACGTGATGCTGGCGCCGATGTGCCTGGCGCAGCCGCATCGGGCATGGCATCTGGCGCTGCTGACGACACTCACCTCCGTAGCTGGCGGGCTGTTCGGTTATGCCATCGGCTACTTTGCCATCGATGCGCTGTTGCCCTGGTTGCAGGAGAGTCGCTACTGGCCGGCCTATCAAACGGCGGTGGCATGGTTCGAACAATGGGGCTTCTGGGCAGTGTTCATCGCCGGGTTCTCACCCATACCCTACAAGGTATTCACCATCGCGGCCGGTGCGCTTGCCATGACGCTGCTGCCTTTCACCCTGGCTTCGCTGATCGGACGCGGCGCGCGATTCTTTCTGGTCGCTGCCCTGATGGCTTGGGGAGGTGCGCGCATGGAAGCGGCACTGCACCGCTATGTGGATCGCCTGGGCTGGGCCACCGTCGCGGCGCTGGCTGCCGGCTTGCTGGCTTTCCGTTGAGCGATCCCTAACGTCAAGGAGAACCGATGAAACGTCTTTACCTGCTGATCACCCTTACGCCGCTGGAGAAATGGATTGAGGTCTTGCGTCGGCAAGGAACTGCGTGAATGTAAGAATGAGGACAGCCGAGTGAAACCTCGACAGAAACGTATTTCCTTGATCGTCGGTGGTCTGATCACTTTGGGGGTGGCGACCGCCCTCGTCATGAATGCACTAAACAGCAACATCGCCTTTTTTGTCACTCCGACGGAGGCGGCCGCAGGAAATGCCCCACAGAACAAGGCATTCCGGATCGGCGGAATGGTCAAGGAAGGATCGATTCGCCGTGACAACCTGAACGTCCATTTCACGATTACGGATACGGCCAAGGAAGTCCCGGTTTCATATACCGGGATCCTGCCCGACCTGTTCAAGGAGGGAAAAGGGGCGGTGGCCCAGGGTCGGATCAAACCTGATGGCACCTTCGCGGCAACCGAGGTATTGGCCAAACATGACGAAAACTACATGCCGCCGGAAGCCCAGCATGCGCTTGACGAAGCCAGCAAGGCATCGACCAGGACGAAATAGCGCCACGCCAGGGAGTATCGATTCAATTCAGCCAACCATTAAATCGCAGGAAAAGCACATGAAGGACATCGCCCGTTTCATCGCCGGTTTCCGGCGCTTCCAGGAAAAGTACTTCAGCGCGGACCGCGAACTGTTCGAACAACTGCGGCAGGGACAACGCCCCAAAGCCGCGATCGTCGCCTGCGCCGATTCCCGCGTCGATCGGGCCTTGTTGATGGACGAGGAACCGGGAGACGTGTTCGTGGTGCGCAACGTGGCCAACCTGGTGCCGCCGTATGCGCCGGGCGGGGGCTTCGCCAGCGTGCCGGCGGCGCTGGAATTCGCCGTGCTGTCGCTCGCCGTCGAGCACGTCATCGTCCTCGGCCATGCCCAATGCGGCGGCATCCATGCGCTGATGAACGGCACCGGCCCGGTTGGCGAATTCATCGGCAAGTGGGTGGGTATCGCACAGCGCGCCCGCTTATCCTGCGCGAACTCGCCCTTTAAACTGTACGGGGTATCGGCGCGAACACTCCCGTCCGCGCATTCTCGCTGACCGCTCGCGCAGCGGGATGAGTTAAGCGCCGTTCGGCCGAAATGAGGAAAAAACGCTCACGAATCTCCTCCGTTTCGCCGAGCTTTACGACCTTGTAGTGCGCCGTCACGTCAGGAACGCTAGCTGCCGGCGCAGGGAATACTCCCGCACCGGCTTCACCGAAAACCTTCATCAAGGCGCTGTCCTCGAACTCGCCGACGATACGCACACGCTGCCCCTGCCGCTCCAGCCAGCGTGGGAGCGCGCCGTGCAGTGCGCTATCGCCTCCAGGCAGCAACAGCGGCGCGCCATCCAGACAATCCGGAAAGCCGCCCGTCAGTCGCTCAGCGAGCGCGGGCGCTGCCATGAAAGCCACCCCCGATTCGCCAAGGGGATGGCTGTAGCCCTTGATCTGGGTACCCGGCGGCATGGGGCGGTCGGCCAGTACCATGTCAAGACGGTGGATTGCCAACTCGGCCAGCAGGCGGTCCAGGCGGTCCTCCTGACAGATAAGGCGCACCGCTTCGGGAAGTTCCAGCACCGGCGCAAGCAGGCGATGAGCAATGAATTTAGGCACGACGTCGGCGATGCCGACGCGGAAGGTGATGAAACGCTCCTCGGCACCGTTCTTCAGCAAGTCCTCCAGTTCGGCCCCGGTCTGGAAAATTTCCTCGGCATAGGAAAGCGCCAGTTTGCCCGTTTCTGTCAGTTCCAGACGGCGCCCGACGCGCTGAAACAGCGTTACGCCCAGCCGTTCTTCGAACTGGGCAATTTGCCCGGAGAGCGTCTGTGGCGTCAGATGCAGTTGCTCCGCCGCGCGGCTGACGCCGCCCCAGCGGACGATGCTGACGAAGTAGTTCAAATGCTTGTAGTTGATCATGTCTTATCCTTTCATCTCATTGTTCGGTTTTCTCGATTATAACGAGTCTATATATCTGTTTGTGCCGAACTGTTTGCACACGCATAATTCTTCTCGTCAGTCCCTATCCAACCACCGGAATGTCATGAACTTCCAGATCCAAGCCATGCTCGGCGGACAGCTCGCCAAGACGACCGGCAATTACGGCAAGGTCGGCGGCGCTGATCCGCGGCTACACGGGGGGCTCGCCTGATGGCGAACGTTGAGTCCTTTGCCACCGGCCCGATGTGGGCCGGTTTCATTCTTTTCGTGCTGACCATGCTGGCACTCGACCTGTTCGTCTTCGGCGGCCGCAAGGCGCATCGGGTCGCAATAAAGGAGGCTCTGGCCTGGGTGACTGCCTGGGTCTGCCTGGCGTTCGCGTTCGCCGGACTGCTGTGGTGGTATCTGAATGATACGCAGGGCGCCGAGGTGGCGCAGCGCAAGACGCTCGAATTCATCGCCGGCTACCTGATCGAACAGTCCCTGTCGGTGGACAACATGTTCGTTTTCGTCATGATCTTCGGCTTCTTCGCCGTGCCGCCCGAATTGCAGCGTCGCGTACTGCTCTATGGCGTGCTCGGCGCCATCGTCATGCGCGCCGGCATGATCCTCGCCGGAGTCTGGTTAGTTTCGGAATTCGCCTGGGTGTTGTATGTCTTTGGCGCTTTTCTGGTGATCACCGGCATCAAAATGCTGATCTTCGCCGAGGCCGAGCCCGACCTGGAGAAGAACCCGCTGCTACGCTGGCTACGCGTGCATCTGCGCATCACGCCGGGCTTCCACGGTGAATCCTTTTTCGTCCGCCAGAACGGTATCCTGTGGGCGACGCCGATGTTTCTCGTGCTGGTCCTGATCGAGGTTAGCGACGTGGTATTCGCCGTGGATAGCATCCCCGCAATCTTCGCCGTTACCACAGATCCCTTCATCGTATTCACCTCGAACATCTTCGCCATCATGGGTCTGCGCGCGCTGTATTTCCTGCTCGCCGACATGGCCGAGCGCTTCCACCTGCTCAAGTATGGCCTGTCTCTTGTGCTGGTCTTCATCGGCGGCAAGATGCTGGCCGCGCCATGGTTCCACGTGCCGATCCAGTGGTCGCTGTCGATTGTTGCCAGCATCATCCTGATTTCGGTGGTGGCCAGCCTGACCTGGTCGATGCCCAAAGCTGTCGCCACAGGAGAAGAAGCATGAAGCATCCCATCGACCATCCCGCCTCAGCGGGCAGACAGCGCGACAAAGATGGCCGTCCCGCCGGCGCCGTCTTTTGTTACCCCTTTTCATCAACCCCAGGAGAATGACATGACCCCTTCCAGAACCCAATCCGTTGCCCTGCCGCAACGTGGCGCGGAATCCGTGCTCGCCGCCAACAGGGTGATCCGCAACACCTATATGTTGCTGTCGATGACGCTGCTGTTCGCTGCCCTCACCGCCGCTATATCGGTGGCGCTGAAACTGCCGCATCCCGGCTTGATCATTACCCTGGTTGGCTACTTCGGCCTGCTCTTCGCCACCTCCAGGCTGAAGAACAGCGCCTGGGGGATCCTGTCGGTGTTCGCCCTGACAGGTTTCATGGGTTACACCCTTGGCCCCATCGTCAGCCACTACCTCGGCCTGCCCAACGGCGGCCAGACGGTGATGATGGCGATGGCAGGTACGGCGGCGATCTTCCTCGGCCTGTCCGGCTACGCCCTGACCACGAAGAAGGATTTCAGCTTCATGGGTGGCTTCCTGATGGTCGGCATCCTGCTTGCCTTCCTGGCCGGGCTGGCCGCGATCTTCCTGGCGATCCCGGCGCTGTCCCTGACCGTTTCGGCTGCCTTCGTGCTGCTGATGTCCGGCCTCATCCTCTATGAAACCAGCAACATCATCCACGGTGGCGAAACCAACTACGTGATGGCTACCGTGACCCTGTTCGTTTCCATATTCAACCTGTTTACCAGCTTGCTGCACCTGTTCGGTTTCATGAACAGCAATGAGTAGGCGCGACTTTCCGCGTCGATCGTCGTGCGGCGAATACCGCACAAGGCCCCATCAGGCCCTTGAGTTTCCTGGGCTTTTTTTAGGAGTTAA
Organism: Propionivibrio sp.; assembly: GCF_016790145.1. Classification (GTDB taxonomy): domain Bacteria; phylum Pseudomonadota; class Gammaproteobacteria; order Burkholderiales; family Rhodocyclaceae; genus Propionivibrio. The sequence goes on from NZ_JAEUOI010000230.1 coordinate 26,276, forward strand.
AACATCATGAGTGAAGTCAGCCTGAGTGAAGTCAACGTGGGGTTCCAGATCCCGCTATCGGTGCAGCACATTCTCGAAGCATGCCCGAAATATACCGTGGCCAGCAACTGGCAGCAGTTGTACGAACTGGCGACGCGTGATGCCGTAAATGGCGTGCATGAGGTGGCCTACAACGTGCCTGGCCGTGGACGGGTGCTTGAGGCCAGTGTGTGCCGGGTCAAGAACGGCATCGCGGCGAATTACGTCGAGTCCTACATGCGCCGCCGCGATCCCGATTGCATGGTCATCGCCGACGACCTGCCTACCGACAAACCGCGCTTCGAGGACGAGTACGGCGAGTCCTTCGATTCGCTGCGCGATGAAACCTTCGCCTGGCTCAAGACCCAGGAACTGGCGCTGTTCCCCTTTATCGCCGGAGCCCCCGGCATCGGTGCCGATGCCCTGGTGGTAGCACCGGCCAACGCCGGCTTTTTCGCGCTCGGACTGGCCCTGCTCCAGGGGATTCTCGATGAAAAGGCCTTGCCGGCGGACTTTGACCCGAAGGCGGTGATCTTCGTTGCGCCACCGTTCCGCCATACTCATTTCAAAGGCAAGCAGATGGTGGTGCACAACCGTCGTCCCGGTCGGCACGAATTGTTCAGTTACAACCTCTATCCCGGTCCCAGTGCCAAGAAAGGCATTTACGGCGTCCTGCTCGCCCTGGGTGAACGTGAGCATTGGCTGACCGCACACTGCGCGGCGGTTGTGGTCATCACGCCGTATGCCAACAAGCTGGTCATCATGCACGAAGGCGCCAGTGGTGGCGGCAAGAGCGAAATGCTCGAACAGGTCCATCGCCAGAAGGACGGCCTGCTGCTCCTCGGTACCAATGTGCAGTCGGGCGAACGCCGCACCCTGGTGTTGCCGCACAACTGCGAACTGCGTGCCGTGACCGACGACATGGCCTTGTGCCACCCCTCGCTCGGCAAGAACGACGGGCGCCTGGCGCTGATGGATGCCGAACAGGGCTGGTTCGTTCGCGTCAATCACATCACCCACTACGGGACCGACCCCAACCTTGAGAAGATGACCATCCATCCCAGCGAGCCCTTGTTGTTTCTCAACATCGACGCCCATCCGGGTAGCACGGCGCTGATCTGGGAGCATATCGAGGACGAGCCCGGCAAGCCGTGCCCGAACCCGCGTGTGGTTGTCCCGCGCAAGGCTGTTCCCGGCGTCTACAATGGCGCGGTCAGTGTGGACATCCGCAGCTTTGGCGTGCGCTGCCCGCCGAACTCGGTCGAGCATCCAACCTACGGCATCATCGGTCTTTTCCATGTCCTGCCGCCGGCGCTGGCCTGGCTGTGGCGGCTGGTGGCGCCGCGTGGCCACGCCAATCCCAGTATCGTGACCACCGAAGGCATGAGTTCGGAAGGCGTCGGGTCGTACTGGCCTTTCGCTACCGGGCGCATGGTCGACCAGGCCAACCTGCTTCTCGATCAGATCGTCGCCACCCCGCGCATGAAGTACATCCTGTGCCCCAATCAGCACATCGGCGCGTGGGAAACGGGCTTTATGCCGCAGTGGATCGCCCGTGAGTATCTCGCTCGGCGTGGCGGCGCGCACTTCTCGCCAGAGCAGGTCACTCCCTCGCGCTGCCCGCTGCTCGGCTTCGCGATGAAGAGCGTGGTCGTCGAAGGGCAGACCATTCCGGGGATTCTGCTGCAAGTCGATAAGCAGCCGGAAGTAGGAATCGCTGCCTATGACCAGGGTGCCCGGCAACTGACCGAATTCTTCCACAAGGAGTTGGCCCAGTTCCTCGAAGCGGATGACCTAAATCCCTTGGGCCGCAGGATCATCGAGTGTTGCATGGCCGGCGGCTCGGTGGACGACTACGTGGCGCTGCTCCCGATCACCGTACTGGAAGAGGACAACTAAAACAGGAATCCTGATCCTTGATCAGCAAATTGACCTCCTTCTGGACGAATTGCGTCATTTGTACTAACCATCATGGCGATTGATTTGCCACCCCGGAACATGAAAAAATGAGGCATCGGAAACCTTCACTGATGTTAGAGGCACCAGGGGTGGTGCTTGGCAGAGTGGTGGCGCGCCGATTCGTTCTTTAACTGCCCATC
>NZ_JAEUOI010000074.1 GCF_016790145.1 Propionivibrio sp.
GGCGGCATTGTTATTGCAGGTGCCGGTAGCTCAGGTGGCGGCCCAACAAACATTGGCGTCCTCACTGTTGCCGAACCTGAAACCTACGCATTACTGATGTCTGGGCTTGCTCTGCTTGCTGCTGTCGCAAGACGCAATAAAACGACTCTTGCCGTCGCATGATTCAGTTTTTCAAATCACTTTACGGGAGCTATGGCTCCCTTTTCCTTTCCAGAATGGCCATGTGTCACTGCAATCAGTGTGAAGCGGTCAATTAGGCTTTTCCCCTTTATCACTGTGATCTCCATACCCAAAGGGGCTCGGCAATTTCTGCGCCCAGATTTCACTCGGGCATGATGAAATGGTTTAGCCCATTTTAGATGCACCTCCTGCCCAACCCCCCGCAACGCGAAGCCATTCGCTATCTTGACGGTCCCCTGCTGGTTCTGGCGGGTGCCGGTTCGGGCAAGACGCGCGTGATTACGCAAAAGATTGCCTATCTGATCGAGGAATGCGGTTTCAGCCCGTCCAACATCGCGGCCATCACCTTCACCAACAAGGCAGCGAAGGAGATGCAGGAGCGCGTCGGCAAGCTGCTCAGGGACAAGCCCTCCGGGCTGACCATCTCGACCTTCCACGCGCTCGGCGTGCGCATCCTGCGCGAGGAAGCCAGGGCGCTGGGCTACAAACCGCGCTTCTCGATCTTCGACGCGAACGACAGCTTCGCCATCGTCTCCGACCTCGCCGGCAGCGTGGACAAGGCGACCATCCGCCGCTTGCAGTCGGTGATTTCCGGCTGGAAGAACGCGCTGGTCACGCCCGCGCAGGCGCTCAAGGGGGTGAGCAACGAAACCGAAAAACTGGCCGCGCAGGCCTACGCCAGTTATTCGGCGACGCTGAAGGCGTATCAGGCGGTCGACTTCGACGATCTGATCGCGCTGCCCGTCGAACTCTTCGAGAATCACCCGGAAATTCTCGGCAAGTGGCAGAACCGTCTGCGCTATCTGCTGGTTGACGAGTATCAGGACACCAACGCCTGCCAGTACAAACTGCTCAGGCTGCTGGCCGGGCCGCGCGCGGCGTTCACCGCCGTCGGCGATGACGATCAGGCGATCTACGGCTGGCGCGGTGCCGATGTCGAGAACCTGCGCGGTCTGCCGCGCGATTACCCGAACCTCAAGCTGATCAAGCTCGAACAGAACTACCGCTCGACGGTGCGCATCCTGAAGGCGGCCAATGCGCTGATCGCGCACAATGAAAAGCTGTTCGACAAGAAGCTGTGGTCCGAGCTCGGTCACGGTGATCCGATCAGTGTGACCGTCTGCAAGGACAACGAGAAGGAAGCCGAGTCGGTGGTGATGAAGCTGCAGGCGCACCGCTTCGAGCATCGTGGCGAGTATCGCGATTACGCCGTTCTTTATCGCGGCAACTTCCAGGCGCGTGCGCTTGAACAGTTCCTGCGCGATCAGCGCATTCCCTATGCGCTGTCTGGCGGACAGTCGTTCTTCGACAAGGCCGAGATCAAGGACATCACTGCCTATCTGCGCCTGCTGGCCAACAGCGACGACGATCCTGCGTTCATCCGCGCCGTGACGACGCCCAGACGCGGGGTCGGCGGGACGACGCTGGAGGCGCTGGGCAGTTATGCTGGCGAACGACATCTGTCGCTGTTTGCCGCCGCTTTCGAGGAAGGATTCGCGCACCGTGTGCAGGCGCGCCAGTTGGCGCCGCTGCTCGAGTTCTGCGAGTTCATCAATCGTCTGGAATATCGTGCGGCCAGGGAAGCGGTCGAGCCGGTGATGAACGATCTGCTGGCGGCTATTGGCTACGAGGTCTGGCTGAACGACGAGGATGACAAGCGCATCGCTCTGGCGCGCTGGGACAACGTTCAGGAGTTGATAAAGTGGCTGGCACGAAAGGGCGAGGAGGACGGCAAGAGCCTGATCGAACTGACACAGACGATCGCGCTGATCAACCTGCTCGACAAGCAGGAGGACGGCAGCCGGCCCGATGCCGTTCAGCTTTCGACGCTGCACGCCGCCAAGGGTCTGGAGTTCAGGCATGTTTTCCTGATCGGCGTCGAGGAGGGCGTGCTGCCGCACCGCGAGTCGCAGGCGCCGGACAAGATAGAGGAAGAGCGCCGCCTGATGTACGTCGGAATTACCCGCGCGCAACGCTCGTTGCATCTGAGTTACTGCGAAAGGCGCAAGCAGGGGCGCGAACTCATTCCCTGCGAACCCTCGCGTTTCATCGCCGAGATGGGCAAGGAGGATTTGCGTTTCTCGGGCGGGAAAGCCGACAGCACACCGGACAAGGCCGGCGGCGCGGCGCGTCTGTCGGCCATGAAGGCAATGCTGGCCGCTAACAAGGTCGGCTGATCCGGATCGAAATGTACCGGTGCCGCCCCGATCCGGCAAAACCCCGAATCCCGTAGTATCTCGTAGGTCGGGTTAGCGCCAGGGAAACACCAAAAGAGCCGTCACACCGGCGAAAGCCGGTGTCCAGTGCCTTGACATTCTGGATTCTGGCTTCCACCGGAATGACGTTTTGGCACGTGTTCAGGGGCTTCCTGACGTAACCGGACGGTACCTGGAACCCGTTCAGTACTGGTTGGGTTCCTTGCCTTCCTGTACACACCAGTAAATCATCACGAGCAATCCGATCAACGGAATCAGGCCGATCAACTGCCACCAGCCGGAGCGGTTGATGTCATGCAGCCGGCGCGCCGTAACGGCGATGCAGGGCAGGAGAGTCGCCAGAGAAAACAAGGTTGAGATCAGCGGACTGATCATCCCGGTTATGACGTTGACCAGAAATACAAAAAGTACCCACCACCAGAATTCCGGACGTTGTGCACGCCCGTTGAAGTCTGCGTACTTTGAAAAACAGGTGCTGATCGATTCGACAAAAGTCATTTTGAATTTCTCCCCGAGTGAATGCAATAAAACCCGCAAGAACTGTGCATCGTTGCAGACCAGGCCGCCCGAATCTTTTGACCGCCAGCGTCACATAGCGTTACGCGACGTTACCTGATCAATGACATCCCGATTGAAACTCCCCGCGTTAATGCTTGCAAGGCCGGAACAAAAGTTCAGTCCAGCGAACCGACCGAGTTTCAAACCCATTTTAACATTAGGAGATAATCATGCTTAAGAACATCATTGCACTTGCCATCGCTGCTGCTTTCGGAACCGCCGCTTTCGCCCAGGCTCCTGCAGCTACCCCCGCCAAGCCGGTTGAAGCCGTCAAGCCGGCTGTGACCAGCACCGCGCCAGCCACCGTAGCGCCTGCTGCCAGCACGTCAGCCAAGCCGGAAATGAAGGTTGAGGAGAAGAAGGTTGAAGCCAAACCGGCTGCCAAAGCGGAAGAAAAGAAAGACGCCGTAGCGGTCGAGAAGAAGCCGCACGCCAAACACAAGGCGAATAAGAAGACGGACGCGACTCACGCCAGCACGACGCCTGCCGCCGCTACCCCGGCTGCAAGCACCATGGCCAAGCCGGAAGCGAAGGTCGAGACGGCTGCTGCGCCTGCTGCCGCACCGGCAGTGAAGAAGTAATCGGCGAGTAACCTACGAAGTCGTCGCCTGGTCCAGACTTCATTGGGCCGGGCAATGAAAAGGGGAGGCCACAATCCGGCCTCCCCTTTTTGCGTTCCGGGTCAAGCGGGTTGCTTACTTTGCTTTGCTGACCAGGTAATCGACGGCGGCTTTAAGCTCGGCATCGCTCAGATCGGCCGCGCCACCGCGCGCTGGCATCGCACCCTTGCCGTTGGTCGCGTTCTTGAGCATCGTCGCGTTTCCGGCGGCAATACGCGGCGCCCAGGCGGCCTTGTCGCCGGTCTTCGGCGCGCCGGCTACGCCGCTGGCATGGCAAACCATGCACACCGCGTTGTAGACGGTCGCGCCATCACGCGGCTTGCCGTCGGATTTGACGGCTGCTTTCTTCATTTCCACCCGGGCTACCGGCAGGATACGCAACTCGGCGTCGTCACCGCCGCCGGCAGCGGAGCCTCCCTTGCCAATCATTGAAAGTGGCCAGATGAGAACGACCAGAACGATTGCCACGACAATCGTGATCGTCAAGATCATCTTCGATGAGTATTGTTTGTTTGCCATGTTGATCCTCTGTTATCTAGTGGTAAAGGTTGGTAGAGCACCATAGTGCAATGATTCTGGGTAGATTCAATCGCTGGTCCGTGGGGCGAGCTGGCAGTAGCGGGAGCCGTGGAACAACAGCGGCGACTGCGCTTTTCCCTGGGCAAAACGCTCGACGTGACCGACGAAGATGAGGTGATCGCCGCCTGGATAGTGTGCCTCGTTGCTGCATTCGAACCAGGCGCAACAGCCTTCGATCAGCGGTGCTCCGCCAAGCCCGCTGCGCTGGGGCAGATCGGCAAAGTGCTCGTTGCTGCGCGAAGCAAAGCGGTCGGAGAGGTTCTGCTGGTCGGCAGAAAGAACGTTCACCGAATAGTGGCTTGCGCTGCGGAACGACTCAAGCATCGGCGAGCCCAGCGACAGGCTCCAGAGAATGAGCGGCGGATCGAGCGAAACCGAATTGAACGAGCTGATCGTCAGCCCAATCGGCTCACCGTCAATGTCCAGTGCGGTGACGACGGTCACTCCGGTAGCAAAACAGCTCAGCGTGCTGCGGAAATCGCGGCAACAAAAGCCTCTGGCCGCCAGTGTTCGCCCGCTATCGCAGGTTTCGCAGGGCAGATCGGCAACATTCGTCGTTATCTCGGGGCAGTTCGCAGAGGAGGTGGTGAAGGTCATCGGGGGGTCTGGGCGGAATGGTGCGGCATGCTAAGATCAGCGCTCTTCGGGGAAGTTAGGGAGTTCGGCCATGCCGACGGTAGCCCGTGGCAACAAACGGTTCAACCCTCGAATTATCGCCTCGCAGCGTGTGCCTGTCGAGAAACTTGCACAATCTCGCTACTTTTTCCGGTGTGTGCATGACTGAATCCCTGAGAATTTTTTCTGCCCGTCTGATCAAATGGCAAAGAGAACACGGGCGCCATGACCTGCCCTGGCAAAATACGCGGGATGCCTACCGCATATGGCTTGCTGAAATCATGTTGCAGCAAACCCAGGTGGGCACGGTGATCCCGTACTACACGCGTTTCCTCGAACGCTTCCCGACGATCGAATCGCTGGCGCAGGCACCGCTGGCATCCGTGCTCGAACTCTGGGCCGGACTCGGCTATTACGCGAGGGCACGCAATCTGCACCGCTGTGCTCAAGTCATCGTTACCGATCACGGCGGCGAATTTCCGAAGGAAGTGCAAGTCATCGCCGGATTGCCGGGAATCGGTCGTTCGACGGCGGCAGCGATCAGTGCCTTTGCCTTCGGGACTCGAGCGGCGATCCTCGACGGCAACGTCAAGCGTGTGCTGGCGCGCTGTTTTGGCATCGAAGGGTTTCCCGGATCGGCGAAAACGGAAAAAGCGCTGTGGTTGCTCGCCGACACCTTGCTTCCGGCCAAAAATATTGAGGCCTACACACAGGGGCTGATGGATCTGGGTTCGACGCTATGCACGCGCCGCAAGCCGTTCTGCTCGTCCTGCCCGATGCACGCACTGTGCATCGCCCGCCGCGAAGGCCGGCAGGCCGAACTGCCGGTCTCCAAACCAGGAAAGGTCCTGCCTGAACGCGAAACGAGCCTGTTGTTGCTTAACGATGGAAAGCGCGTCCTGCTCGAACGCCGGCCACCGGCCGGTATCTGGGGCGGCCTGTTAACCCTGCCCGAGGGTGGTACAGCCGAGGCCAGGGTGTTTGCCCGGCGCCACGGCTTTAGTTTGCTCGACATGCAGCCATTGCCGAGCCTCAGGCACAGCTTCAGCCATTTTCACCTGAACATTCTGCCGCTGCTTTGCACCGTGGAAGCAAGGGCTTGCCTGGTGGCAGAAGCCGGGTGGCAATGGCTTGAGCACGTTGAGATCGAGACAGCCGCGCTACCGACGCCGATCAGGCGCCTGCTCAGGGGGATGCTGCAGAAAGTTGGTTAGCCGCTCTTCTCGCCCGGACTGCGGCTGCCACTGATCGATACGACTTCGATCCCGTATTTCCGGGCGACCTGATGGTAGAGTTCGCGCGCTGAAATGACTTTGGCGTTACGCATCTCCTTGCTCTGTGCCATATGCAGGTAGCGTACTCCACGTTGTCCCATTTCTTCGTTCCAGCCTTTACGCTCAAGCAGGGTGAAGATCGCCTTGGCGGCGTTGACCAGGAATTGCAGGTTGGGAACGCGTTCGGCGGCTTCGATCAGCATCTGCACCGAAGACTCGAGATCGCCGCTGCGCGCTGCCAGAACCCCACGGTTGTTGAGCTCGACGATTTCCTTGCCGACCCTGGCGAGCATGGATTGACCCGCCTCCTCGTGGCCTGTTTTCGAGAAGACTCCCTGGATTTGGGCGATCATGCTGCGGTCTTCGTGGTTTTCGGCGGCGACTTTGCTCAGGATTTCCTGCGCCATGCTTGTATTTCCAGCCGCCAGACAGGCGTGAGCCAGATCAACGGCGATTTTCTGTGGAAAATCCTTCTGATTGGGATCGCCCTGCAGGCTGCTGTGCAAGACCAATGCTTTTTCCAGCGCCTGTCTGGCTTTGGCCGGTTCACCTTCCTGCTCGGCGCAGAGGCTGTCCATGATCAGCGAGGCCAACTCACCCTGCTTGTTGCCGCGCCAGTCTCGCCGTAGTTCCTGTGTAATCTTTCTCGCACCATCCGTATGGCCTTTGTCGAGCATGACTCGTGTCAGGTTGGTGTAGTCATCGATGATCCTGAGCGACGATCCGCGATGACGTTCGAGCACCTTGCCATAGGCACGTTCAGCGGTATCAAGATCTTCGTTGCGAACGGCGACATCGCCGACCATGCGCTGTCGCAACGAATTATTGGGCGATATTTCGCTGGCCTTTTGCAGAACCTCCTGCGCTTCCACAAGTTTCCCCATTTCCTCGCGTACGCTGGCAACGAAGTCATATGCGGCAAGATACTCGGGAAAGTCGTCGATAACCGAGTTCCCCATGCTTTCGGCTGCGGCCAGTTCGTCCATTCCACGCAGTGCGCTAGCCAGACCCATGCGCGCCCAGGGAACCATGGCGTTGTCGAGGACCTGTTGATAGACCACCTGAGCCTCCTGAAAACGACCAAGCACATTCAGAATTTCGCCCTTGAAGCGCAACGTGTCATATAGGAAGGCTGCTTCCTTGCCGATCAGAAGGTCACAAGCCGTTAGCGCATCGGCAAATGCACCGTTATCCAGATGTCCGAAGACCTTGGAAAAATACTGTTTCTTGTAGATTGCCCGGATCAGACGAGTATGTAGTTGATCGGCCGTGAAGGGCTTGATCAGGTAATCGTCCGGTGCCAGCTCGGCTACCGACATTACGTTGTGATAGGCGCGCTCAGCCGTTATCACCATGAACACGGTTGATAGCGAAATCAGATGCTTCTGCCGCAACTCCTCAAGCAGTTGCTGACCATCACGCCCGTCTTCGAGCAGATAGTCAGCGAAAATGATGTCGAACGAATAAGCCTTGACCTGCCGCAGAACCTCGATGGAAGAGCCGGCGTTATGTACGGAACTGATCCCGAGATTGGATAGAATGATGCGCATTGAATTGCGCGCGCTGGCGTGTTGATCGACGAGAAGTACCCGCATTCTCGCGAGTTCTTTCCCCATCTTTTGCATCAGATCGGCGGTGTGGTCGGGTTCGGGAGCGGCCATGCAATGAACATTACGCGAGTGTGCGTCAGCGAGCAAGCGGGACGGGGCTTACGAATTGAAGCTGTTTTCAGCCTTGAGCGTTCTACAAAGTGCCTAAAGAAAACAAGAATGCCTTTAAATTAGTAGTGCTCCTGATCTACCCTTGCGTTCATTGCGACTTTGCGGCAGGCGTGGGGATTGCTTTGCAGTAGTTACACTAGTCAGTCGAAACCTGTTATTTTTCAGCGAATTGGCGTAGAATCCGCATCCCTTCAGCGTTCCCGGACTTGGCGGACTCCTTATGCAGTTTCCTGACCGTTTCGACGTGATAGTGGTCGGTGGTGGCCATGCCGGCACCGAGGCCGCGCTGGCCAGCGCGCGCATTGGCGCCAGGACGCTTCTGCTCACGCATAACCTCGATACGCTGGGTGCAATGAGTTGCAACCCATCGATCGGCGGGATCGGCAAGGGACATCTGGTCAAGGAGGTCGATGCACTCGATGGCGCCATGGCGGCAGCGACCGACGAAGCCGGTATCCAGTTTCGCATCCTCAACTCAAGCAAGGGGCCGGCCGTCCGCGCAACGCGCGCTCAGGCCGATCGCGTTCTTTATCGGCAGGCGATACGAAGCCGGCTGGAGAACCAGCCCAACCTGACGCTGTTCGCCCAGGCCTGCGACGATCTGCTGGTCGAGGGTGATCGCGTGGCCGGTGCCGTAACGCAACTCGGCGTGCGCTTTGCGGCGCGTAGCGTGGTACTGACTGCCGGTACCTTTCTCAACGGCCTGATTCACGTCGGGCTGTCGAACACCACCGGCGGACGCATGGGCGATATGCCCTCGGTTTCGCTCGCCGCCCGTCTGCGCGAGTTGCAATTGCCTGCCGGGCGTCTGAAAACGGGAACGCCACCGCGCCTTGACGGCAAGACCATTGACTTCTCTGTGATGGAGGAGCAGCACTCGGACGATCCGCTACCGGTATTTTCCCTCCTCGGTCACGCAAGCCAGCATCCCCGTCAGTTGCCGTGCTGGATTACCAGTACCAATGAACGTACTCATGACATCATCCGTGCCAATCTTGATCGTTCGCCGATGTACACCGGCTTGATCGAAGGCGTTGGTCCGCGCTACTGTCCTTCGATTGAGGACAAGATCCACCGCTTTGCCGCCAAGAACAGCCACAACATCTTCCTCGAGCCGGAAGGGCTGACGACGCATGAAATCTACCCGAACGGGATTTCGACCAGTCTGCCCTTCGACGTGCAACTGGCGTTCGTGCGCTCGATGCGCGGCCTCGAGAATTGCCACATCCTGCGCCCTGGTTATGCCATCGAGTACGATTACTTCGATCCCTGCGGTCTGCACGCCTCGCTCGAAACCAAAGCCATTCACGGTCTTTTTTTCGCCGGCCAGATCAATGGTACGACCGGCTATGAGGAAGCGGCGGCGCAGGGACTGCTGGCCGGTGCCAACGCGGCGCTGCACGTGCAGGGCAAGGCGGCCTGGACGCCGCGTCGTGACGAAGCCTATCTTGGCGTTCTGGTCGACGACCTGATTACGCGCGGCGTGTCCGAGCCTTACCGCATGTTTACCAGTCGTGCCGAATATCGCCTTTCCCTGCGCGAGGACAACGCGGACATGCGCCTGACCGAGCACGGTCGCCGCCTTGGATTGGTGGGCGACGCGCGCTGGGCCGCCTTCTGCGCGAAACGTGAAGCGATTGCACGCGAGCAGGAAAGACTGAAATCGACCTGGGTGCATCCGTCCACAGTGTCGGTCGACGAGGCAACGCGTGTGCTTGGGAAGCCGATTGAGCGCGAATATTCGCTGTACGATCTGTTGCGGCGACCGGACGTGAGTTATTCCTCCTTGATGACCTTGCGAGTGAGCGACGCTGGGGGAGAAACAAGTGTCGATGGCGGTGTTTCTGAAGCCTTGGTCGTTGAGCAGGTCGAGATTCAGGCCAAGTATCAGGGTTACATCGACCGTCAGGCCGATGAGGTGAGCAGGAACCTGTCCAATGAAGAAACGTGTTTGCCGGATGAGATGGATTACAGCCGGATCGGTGGCTTGTCGAATGAGATTCAGCAAAAGCTGATCCGGCACCGGCCGGAGACCATCGGTCAGGCTTCGCGTATTCAGGGCATGACGCCGGCGGCTATTTCGATATTGCTGGTCCATCTCAGGCGCGGCACTCAGGATGCGGCTCGCAAACTGGCCTGAAGAGGTCGAAACCATGAGGCAGGCGGTACAACAGCTTGAGCAGGGTCTGGGCGCACTGGGTATTGATTTGCCGGTTGCCGCGCAGCAAAAGCTGCTTGACTATGTGGCCTTGCTTTACAAGTGGAACAAAATCTACAGCCTGACCGCGCTGCGCGAGCAGGAGAAGGCGGTCAGTCACCACTTGCTTGATTCGCTGGCGGTGCTGCCCTTTGTTGCAGCGGGAAGTTTGCTTGATGTGGGCAGTGGTGGCGGAATGCCCGGGATTCCCCTGGCGATTGCCTGTCCGGATTTGCGTATAACCTTGATCGACAGCAATTCGAAGAAGGCGGCTTTTCTTCAACAGGCCGCGATCGAGTTGAGTTTGCCCAATATTTCCGTTCACTGCGGGCGAGTCGAACAGTATCATCCAGCGTCTGGCTTTGCATTGATTACGTCGCGTGCATTTTCCGGGCTGGCTGATTTTGTTGCTCGTTCACGACACCTCCTTGCCGCTGACGGGCGCTGGCTGGCCATGAAAGGTGTCTGGCCGGAGGACGAAATCGGGCGATTGCCTGCAGCTATAGCGGTCGATGCCGTACATCGGCTGGTGGTGCCGGGTGTTAACGGGGAGCGGCATCTGGTGGTTTTGCGTTGTACCGACGCACAGCGTCGAGGGGAGAGTTGAGTTGGCAAAAATACTGGCAGTGACCAACCAGAAGGGCGGCGTCGGCAAAACCACGACCGCAGTCAACCTGTCTGCCTGTCTGGCTAGCCTTGGACAGCGCGTGCTGATGATTGATCTCGATCCGCAGGGTAATGCAACCACCGGCTGCGGCGTTGTCAAGCGTGTTGCACTGCCAACCGTTTACCAGATTCTGATCGGTCGCTCGACCTTCAGCGAAGTGCGCATCCGGACCGATTTCGGTTTTGATATCCTGCCTGCGAATCGTGAACTGGCAGGGGCCGAGGTCGAACTGATCGAGATGGAGGCTCGTGAATACCGGTTGCGCGAGGCGCTTTCTTCGGCCCGGGATGAGTACGATTTCATCCTGATGGACTGCCCTCCGGCGCTCAACATGTTGACCGTCAACGGGCTGGTGGCTGCAGAATCGGTGATGATCCCGATGCAGTGCGAGTATTACGCGCTGGAAGGGCTGACCGATCTTGTCGCCACACTCAAGAAAGTGCGCGCCAATCTCAATTCCAAACTTGAAATCGAAGGCTTGCTGCGCACTCTGTTCGATCCGCGTTCGACACTGACCCAGCAGGTCTCCGGCGAGTTGGTTGATCATTTCGGCAGCAAGGTCTATCGCACCATCATCCCGCGCAACGTCCGTCTGGCCGAGGCGCCATCCTACGGCAAACCGGTGATTGCCTTTGATCGAGCCTCAAAGGGCGCGCAGGCCTACATGGCTCTGGCGCAGGAAATGCTGGATCGGGGCGATGGGCTCGTACGCCCTGGCGTCGCACAAGGAGCTGAAGCATGAAACTGAAAGGGCTTGGCCGCGGTCTTGATGCCCTGCTGGCCGACAGCGAAACGCAGGGCAGGGAGCAGCAACGCTCGCTGCCGGTCGGCAATCTGCAGCCAGGAAAATACCAGCCGCGCACCCGGATGGACAGCACTTCGCTGGAAGAGCTGGCCGCCTCGATCCGGGTTCAGGGCTTGATGCAGCCCATTCTGGTACGTCCGCTTGGCGATAAGTCGGGCGAAGACCGGTTCGAGATTGTCGCCGGTGAGCGCCGCTGGCGTGCAGCCCAGATGGCTGGCCTGACCGAAGTGGCGACCCTGATCCGTGAAATCCCGGACGAATCAGCGCTGGCCATGGCGCTGATCGAGAATATCCAGCGCGAAAACCTCAATCCTCTGGAAGAAGCGCAGGGTCTGCAACGGCTGGTCGACGAGTTTTCAATGACCCATCAACAGGCTGCCGATGCGGTGGGTCGTTCGCGATCGGCCGCATCCAATCTTCTGCGTCTGTTGCAGTTGGTGGCGCCGGTACAGGAGTTGCTGATGCGTGGGGATATTGATATGGGCCATGCCCGCGCCCTGCTGCCTTTATCCGGTGCGCTACAGATTCAACTCGCCCAGCGCATAGTCCAGAAAGGCCTGTCGGTGCGTGATGCCGAACGCCTGGTACAACATGCCCTCAAGCCACCGAAACAGGTTGCCGCAATAAAGCCGGATCGGGATGTGCTGCGTCTTCAGGAAGAACTGTCGGATTTTCTCGGTGCGCAGGTTGAAATCAGCACGAACAAGAAGGGTGCAGGTAAAATCCGGATTGAGTTCGGTGATCTCGATCAGCTTGAAGGGATCCTGCAGCGGATGCGCTAAGGAAACAAAAAGATTTATAAATCAAAATATTCCCGAGTTTTGCGGAATGCTGTGCAGGTCTTTTTTTGGAGTTTTCAGGCTGTCGAGATGTTTGATCAATTTTCGGTGCTGTTTTATGGCTGGCAAAGTGCTATATTCAATTCTTCTACGAATAAGTATTGACGCACATTTCGAATAGTCTTATAGTTAACTAGACGACTTGCAGTAAATAGCCAATTTTTGTATCAGCTAATGTTCAGAGCTATCATTCTGCAAGTAGGGGTAACAATAATTACGGCGTTAGCGGCTGGTTTGTTCGCAGGAACGCAGGGAGCGGTGTCGGCAATATTGGGCGGGGCGGCGTGTATCCTGCCTAACTTTTTGTTTGCCTTGCGCCTGAAGTACGTGGCTGGTCGGCCCGGAGCTTCATACTCTGCCAATTTCTTCGTTGGCGAATTCGTCAAGATTGCAGCAACGGTAGGGTTACTGGTTCTCGTTGTTACGAAATACTCCGATCTGCACGGGCTTTCCATGCTTATCGGTCTGGGGCTTGCTTTGCAAGCGGGTTTTTTGGCTTTCTGGAAAAAGTCCTGATCATGGTTACTGGTCACGAAGCTGCTGCAAACGCTCCGAACGCTGGCGAATACGTCGTCCACCACCTGACCCAGTTGAATACCTCGGGTCACGCGCAGACGTCGATTATCGACTTCTCCATCATCAATCTGGATAGCGTCTTCTATTCGATCCTGATGGGTGTGCTCGGGCTGTTTTTCATGTGGCGTCTGGCAAAGAAAGTGACTTCCGGCGTTCCCGGTCGTGCCCAGGCAGCGCTAGAAATACTTGTTGAAATGGTGGACAGCCAGGCCAAGGGGATTATTCACAACAAGGAGTCACGCCACTTTGTTGCGCCGCTGGCATTGACCGTTTTTGTCTGGATTTTCCTGATGAATTCGATGGACTTCCTGCCGGTCGATTTGCTACCCAGATTCTGGCAGTACGTTACCGGCGATCATCACGCCTATCTGCGTGTGGTGCCTACCGCCGATCTTAACGTGACCCTAGGCATGTCGATCGGCGTACTTCTTATCTGCATCTGGTACAACATCAAGATCAAGGGACTGGGCGGCTGGATTCACGAACTCTTTACGGCGCCGTTTGGTAACCACCCCTTGCTCTATCTGCCCAATTTCCTGATGCAGATGATTGAATTTCTGTCCAAAACGGTTTCCCACGGCATGCGACTTTTCGGCAACATGTACGCCGGCGAGTTACTGTTCATGCTGATCGCGCTGATGGGCGCTACCTACGGTGTATCCACAGGCATGACTGGACCGCTGTTATGGATTGGCCACATACTTGCCGGTTCGTTATGGGCTATATTCCACATCCTGATTGTCTTGCTGCAGGCCTTCATCTTCATGATGCTGGCGCTGGTGTATATCGGTCAGGCACACGAAAGTCATTAAGTGCATAATTTGTTGTAGTTCTGATTGTTAACTGAGTAGTTCAATTTGAAGGAGTGGTCATGGAACTTGTTCTTGGTAATGTAGCGCTGGCCTGTGGTCTGATTATCGGTCTGGGCGCTATCGGGGCTTGTATCGGTATCGGCCTGATGGGAGGCAAGTACATTGAAGCCGCCTCCCGCCAGCCTGAGTTGATGAATGAACTGCAGACCAAAATGTTCCTGCTGGCTGGTCTGATTGACGCGGCATTCCTGATCGGCGTTGGTATCGCCATGATGTTTGCCTTCGCCAGCCCGTTCGTCATCAAATAAGCGGACATCTCCCATCAACCTTTCAGAGGGAAGATAACCGTGAATCTGAACGCAACTCTGTTCGCCCAGATCGTTGTGTTCTTCATTCTGGCGTGGTTCACGATGAAGTTCGTGTGGCCGCCCATCATGAAGGCGCTCGACGAACGTGCGACAAAGATCGCCGATGGCCTCGCCTCCGCAGAACGCGGACGGCATAGTCTGGAGCTCGCATCCAAGAATTCGGCTGAAACTGTACGTGAAGGCAAGCTAAAGGTAGCTGAAATACTTGCTCAAGCCGAGAAACGCGCGCAACAAATCATCGAGGATGCCAAGACGCAGGCCAAGGTCGAAGCCGACAAGGTCGTTGCCGGTGCCAAGGCGGAAATCGAACAGGAAGCTGCGCGTGTCAAGGAATCCCTGCGTGAACGTGTTGCCGAACTGGCCGTTGCCGGTGCCGAGAAGATTCTGCGCCGTGAAATCGATGCCAAGGTACACGCCAGCATGCTGGCTGCGATCAAACAGGATCTCTAACGCTCATGGCTGAATCTGTCACCATCGCTCGTCCCTATGCGCAGGCTGTTTTCCGTCTGGCGCGGGAAAGCAAATCGCTGAAGGCCTGGTCAGATCGATTGCAGCGGCTTGCTGCAATCGCGCAAGACGCCGAAATGACCAAGGTTGTTGGTAATCCGAAGTTTTCCGCCGCGCAGGTCGCGAATCTGTTTGTATCTCTATCCGGCGAACCGGGCAACCAGGAACTGACTTCATTTATCGGTATCCTGGCCGAGAACGAACGGCTCGATGTACTGACGCAAATCCAGGAAATCTACGAGCAGCTCAAGAGCAAAGACGAGGGAGTCAAGGAGGCTGTTATCAGCACTGCCTTTCCTCTCAACGATGCACAACTGAAAAATCTGATGAGCCAGCTTGAATCCCATTTCTCCAGCAAGCTCCAGCCTCTTGTCGAGGTGGATGCAACACTGATTGGCGGGATCAAGGTGGCGGTAGGTGACCAGGTACTCGATGCTTCCGTTCGCGGCAAGCTTGATGCGATGGCCACGGCGCTTAAGAACTAGGAGAAATTCATGCAATTGAATCCTTCCGAGATCAGTGAACTGATCAAGAGCAAGATTCTGAATCTGGACGTAGGCGCCGAAACCCGCACGCAGGGTACCGTTGTCTCGGTAACGGACGGCATTTGTCGTGTGCACGGTCTGGCCGACGTGATGCAGGGTGAAATGCTTGAATTTCCGGGCGGTGCCTTCGGCATGGCGCTAAACCTCGAGCGCGACTCGGTCGGTGCCGTGGTACTGGGTGAATACGAACAAATTACCGAAGGTGATACGGTCAAGACGACCGGTCGCATTCTTGAAGTTCCGGTCGGTCCGGAACTGCTCGGTCGCGTGGTTAACTCCCTCGGCCAGCCGATTGACGGCAAGGGCCCGGTCAATGCCAAGCTGACCGACAAGATCGAAAAAGTAGCGCCTGGAGTCATCTGGCGCAAGTCGGTTTCGCAACCGGTGCAAACGGGTCTGAAATCAATCGACGCGATGGTTCCAATCGGTCGCGGACAGCGTGAATTGATCATCGGTGACCGTCAGACCGGCAAGACCGCAGTGGCAATTGATACCATCATCAATCAGAAGGGCAAGGATCTGATTTGTATCTATGTTGCGATCGGTCAGAAAGCATCGACGGTCGCCAACGTGTTGCGCAAGCTGGAAGAACATGGCGCGATGGGGTATACCATCATCGTTGCCGCTACGGCGGCCGAATCGGCCGCCTTGCAGTACATTGCACCCTATTCGGGCTGCACGATGGGCGAATATTTCCGTGATCGCGGTCAGGATGCATTGATCATTTACGACGATCTCACCAAGCAGGCCTGGGCCTACCGTCAGGTTTCCCTTCTGTTGCGTCGTCCTCCGGGTCGTGAAGCTTACCCGGGCGACGTCTTTTACCTGCACTCCCGCCTGCTCGAGCGTGCCGCTCGTGTTTCGGAAGAATGGGTCGAAAAGTTCACCAATGGCGAAGTCAAGGGCAAGACGGGTTCGTTGACCGCATTGCCGGTGATCGAAACACAGGCCGGTGACGTGTCTGCGTTTGTTCC
Organism: Propionivibrio sp.; assembly: GCF_016790145.1. GTDB lineage: Bacteria > Pseudomonadota > Gammaproteobacteria > Burkholderiales > Rhodocyclaceae > Propionivibrio. Next base: position 16,054 of record NZ_JAEUOI010000074.1, read on the forward strand.
GACCAACGTCATTTCGATTACCGACGGCCAGATATTCCTCGATACCGACCTCTTCAACTCCGGCGTCCGGCCGGCCATTGATGCCGGTATTTCGGTTTCGCGTGTTGGTGGTGCGGCGCAGACCAAGGTCATCAAGAAGCTCGGCGGTGGCGTGCGTCTGGCGCTCGCCCAGTACCGCGAACTAGCCGCCTTCGCGCAATTTGCTTCCGATCTTGACGAAGCGACCCGCAAGCAGCTTGATCGCGGTCGTCTGGTTACCGAATTGATGAAGCAGCCACAATACTCACCGATGGCAATTTCCGAGATGGCGATTACCTTGCACGCTGTTAACAAGGGCTTTTTCGATGATGTTGAAGTTAAGATTGCGCTTGATATCGAAAAGCAGATGCAGAGCTTCGTCAAGCAGAAGTACGCCGCCCTCGTCAGCAAGATCGAGACGAGCAAAGATCTTGATGCTGAAGCTGAGAAAGAACTCACCAAGGCGATCGAGGAGTTCAAGGCCACGCTGGCCTGATCGATCAAGGAGATTGCCATGGCAAGCGGCAAGGAAATACGCAACAAGATCAAGAGCGTAGAAAGTACGCGCAAAATCACCAAGGCCATGGAGATGGTGGCCGCATCAAAAATGCGCAAAGCGCAGGATCGGATGCGTGCAGCCCGTCCCTATGGCGAGAAAATCAGGCGTGTGGCCGGTAATCTGTCGCATGCTCTGACGGACTATAGTCACCCCTTCCTCGTCACTCGCGAGCAGGTAAAGTCGGTCGGTTTGATTACGGTGACTTCAGACAAAGGGCTGTGTGGTGGTCTGAATACCAACGTCCTGCGTCTTGCTCTGAGCAGGATGAAAGAGTGGGACGCTGAAGGCAAAAAACTTCAGGTGACCGCCATAGGCAACCGGGGCTTCAGTTTCATGATGCGCGCCGGAGCAAATATTGTCTCGCACGTTGTGGCTATGGGCGATACCCCGCATCTTGAAAAGCTTATCGGTCCCACCAAAGTTCAACTCGACGCCTACATCAAGGGCGAAATTGACGTTCTGTACATTGCCTACACCCGTTTCATCAACACGATGAAGCAGGAACCGGTTATTGAACAATTGCTGCCGCTATCCGGCGAGTTGGTGGGCAGCAGCAGCCGCAACAGTTGGGATTACCTCTACGAGCCGGATGCCAAGTTGGTTATCGACGATCTGTTGGTGCGCTACGTTGAAGCAAGCTTGTATCAGGCGGTGGCCGAAAATATGGCTTCCGAGCAGAGCGCGCGTATGGTAGCCATGAAGGCTGCTTCGGACAATGCCAAAGACGTCATTGGTGAACTCAAGCTGGTTTATAACAAGGCTCGCCAGGCATCGATAACCAAAGAGCTTTCGGAAATTGTCAGCGGCGCGGCGGCTGTCTGACCACGCCTATTTAGTTTATTGATTGGGGATACGACGATGAGTCAAGGAAACATTGTTCAGTGTATCGGTGCCGTGGTGGACATCCAGTTCCCGCGCGATGCGATGCCGAGAATCTACGATGCACTATTGCTCGACAAATCCGAAGAGCACGGCAACTGTGAAGCGGATCTGACGTTTGAAGTTGAGCAGCAACTCGGTGACGGTGTCGTCCGAACCATTGCCATGGGCTCCTCCGACGGCTTGCGTCGCGGCATGAAAGTCAACAATTCCGGTGCCGGAATATCGGTTCCGGTGGGTGATGCGACGATTGGCCGCATCATGAATGTTCTCGGTCGGCCGATTGACGAAGCCGGGCCGATTGCCACCGAAGAGCGTCGCGAAATTCACCAGTTGGCCCCCAAATTTGACGAACTTTCGCCCTCGGTCGATCTGCTCGAAACCGGTATCAAGGTCATCGACCTCGTTTGCCCGTTCGCCAAGGGCGGCAAGGTCGGCCTGTTCGGTGGCGCCGGGGTCGGCAAGACCGTCAACATGATGGAACTCATCAACAACATCGCCAAGCAACACTCCGGCCTCTCGGTTTTTGCCGGTGTTGGTGAGCGTACCCGTGAAGGCAACGATTTCTACCACGAGATGAAGGACTCCAACGTTCTTGACAAGGTGGCGATGGTCTTTGGCCAGATGAACGAACCGCCGGGCAACCGTCTGCGCGTGGCGCTGACCGGCCTGACCATGGCCGAGCGGTTCCGTGATGACGGTCGCGATATCCTGTTCTTCGTCGATAATATTTACCGCTACACGCTGGCCGGTACCGAAGTATCCGCGCTGCTCGGCCGGATGCCTTCTGCCGTGGGCTATCAGCCCACGCTGGCTGAAGAAATGGGTCGTCTGCAAGAGCGGATCACCTCGACCAAGGTGGGTTCGATCACCTCGATTCAGGCCGTATATGTGCCCGCCGATGACTTGACCGATCCGTCTCCGGCGACCACCTTCCTGCACCTTGACTCGACGGTCGTTCTGTCGCGAGACATCGCCTCGCTGGGTATCTACCCGGCCGTCGATCCGCTTGACTCCACTTCGCGCCAGCTTGATCCGCAGGTGGTTGGCGAAGAGCACTACAATGTCGCACGTGCAGTTCAGATGACGCTGCAGAAGTACAAGGAACTGCGCGACATCATCGCCATTCTGGGCATGGACGAACTGTCGCCCGAAGACAAGTTGTCGGTTTACCGCGCGCGCAAAATTCAACGCTTTTTGTCGCAGCCTTTCCATGTCGCCGAAGTTTTCACCAATTCGCCGGGCAAGTACGTACCGCTCAAGGACACCATCAAGGGTTTCAAGATGATCTGTGACGGCGAGTGCGACAGCATCCCTGAGCAGGCCTTCTATATGGTCGGCAGTATCGAGGAAGCATTCGAGAAGGCCAAAACCCTTTAAGCTCAATCCATCGGGGCGTCGTGTTGGCATACAGGCAGTACGCATCTGACACGACCCGCGCAGGGGAAATACCATGCCACTCAGAGTTCATGTTGACGTAGTTAGTGCCGAGGAGCTGATTTATTCCGGCGAGACCGAGTTTGCGGTTTTTCCTGGAGAAGCCGGTGAGTTGGGTATCTACCCGCGCCATACGCCGTTGCTGACTCGTGTCAAACCGGGTACCGTCCGTTTGAAGATACCTGATCGCGACGATTTTGAGCTGATCTACGTCTCAGGTGGTGTACTTGAAGTTCAGCCGACGCTGATTACTCTGCTCTCCGACACGGCGATTCGTGCCCACGATCTGGATGAGGCCAAGTCCATCGAAGCCAAGCAACGCGCCGAAGAAGCTCTGAAGAATCGTACTACGGATGCCAACTATGCTTCAGCCGAGGCGGAACTGGCACAGGCTGTCGCCCAGTTGCACGCAATCAAGAAATTACGCAAACGCCCTGGATCCTGAACTCAGGACAGCCAACTTTGATTTTATTGTGATCAGCCTTCGAGTCTTGTCACCCGTTTTTCGAGTTCAGCCAGGTCCTCCTGCAGGTTGCTGATTTCCAGGCAGAAAGTGGAAACGTCCTGATGACGGGCGATAGAAGGACTTTCCTCAGTGAAATACTCGGCCAGGCCCAGTGCCAGATTTTTGGCCTGCTGCTGCTGCCACTTGACCAGTTGCTTACCGCCCTCAAGCAGTCGTCGGGCGGCGATGTCGCCCGTCAGCAACGCCAGATCACTTTCGGCATCCCAATGTAAATTACGGAAAACAAATCCGAGGCTCTCAGCCAGATCGGCTGCACCGCTGATCTGTGTTGCGGCACGCAACGCGGGGCGATCAGTCAGCGCTAATAAGGGCGCATCGGCAGGCAGCTTCAGGGTAACGCTAGCAGCAGCATTCCGGTCGCCCGCAACGAAGTATCCGGAGGCGGTGATTGCAAGTGGCAGGCTCAGCGCGCCGAGTTCAAGGCGCGCTGTCTGCCCGGCAAAAGCCTTGAGGCGCTCACGTGCCCAATCTTCGCCCACGAGAAGACGATTGACCCATCCGAGCGCCGCATCGACCAGCATCACAAACTCAACCGAGTTGCTGGATTCCGGCGATTACCCAACCCTTGCCGCCTTCGCTCGGCTTGCTCAGATTCCAGACCTCGTCAAAAGGCGCGGCAGCGGCGCCCGCCACCTCGCGAATCATGCCGCTGAAATGTACGCTGGCAATATGGCGATTGTCCTCGGTGCTCACTTCAAGGAGTTCAGCATTCAAGGTCACAATGTCGGTCTGCTGCGCTGCGTTACCGCGTTCGTCGATTTGCATCCTGATTTCAGCAAACAGCTCCGGACTGACAAATTCACGAATGTCGTCCAGGTTCCTGGCGTCATTGGCGGCCTGCAGGCGAATGAAGTTGAGCTTGGCGACACGCAGGAAACCCTCGCTGTCAAAGCCTTCGGGAATACGCCCCGCCGACGCGCCGACGGCAGCAGGCGCTACCGAGCCGGGCAACAGGGGTGCAGCGGGTGGCGGGGCCATGGCCGGGCCGCCGGCTCCGGCGTACTGCATCGGCTCATGGATGGCGGGGGGTGGTGCAGCCGTCTTGCGGCGGAACAGCAATTTGAAGACGAAAAACGCCGCCATCGCCAGCAAGGCGATCATCAGGATGTTGGCCAGTCCTTCGCCCATGCCGAAGTGCGAGAGCAGGGCGGCTATGCCGAGGCCGGCAGCGAGACCGGCCAGGGGTCCCATCCAGTTGCGTTTGGGTGCAGCGGCGGGCGCGGCGGCAGGCGAAGCGGGCGCAGCCGGGGTGGCTTGCTGGGCGGGTGCCGCGGGTTTGGGCGGCACGGCCTGGCGTTGCATGCCGAAAGACTTTCCACCGCCCAGGCGCGCGGCTTCGGCATTGCCCACGCTGAGGCCAAGTGCCGTGAAAAAAGCAAAAACAGCCAATAATGTATTTTTCAATTGTTAATCCTTCAGAATTTGAAACCACGATGCAGAGCGACAACACCCAGCGTCAGATTGAAATAGTCGACCTTCTCAAGACCGGCCTGTTCCATCATTCCTTTCAGCGTTTCCTGATCCGGATGGACGCGAATCGACTCGGCCAGATAACGATAACTGGCCTCATCCCCGGTGATGATTTCTCCGATGCGCGGAATGACTTTGAACGAGTAGAAATCATAGGCCGGCGCCAGCGGCTTCCATACTTGGGAGAACTCCAGCACCAGCAAGCAACCGCCAGGACGCAGTACGCGCCGCATCTCGGCCAGCGCGGCGTCCTTGCGGGTCATGTTGCGTAGCCCGAATGCCACTGTCACGCAATTAAAATAGTCATCGGGGAAAGGTAGCTTCTCGGCATCACACTGCGCAACGGGGATCATGAATCCTTTGTCGCACAATCGATCACGGCCATTGGTCAGCATGGCATTGTTGATGTCGGTGAGCCAGACTTCGCCCGTTTTTCCGACCTTGCTGGCGAAAGCCAGCGCGAGATCACCCGTGCCGCCGGCGACATCAAGCACACGCGAACCTTCGCGGACGCCGCTTCGGGCAAGGGTGAATAATTTCCACAGTCGGTGCATGCCAACCGACATGACGTCGTTCATCAGGTCGTATTTCTGCGCCACGGAATCGAAGACCTCAGCAACACGTCGGGCTTTTTCGGCCTCGGCGACTTGCTCGAAGCCGAAATGGGTTTTGCTTTTCATCGTGCGCAGTACAAGAAGTCAATCAGCGAAAAATCAACGTGCGCTGCCACAGGAAGGCGGTTTGGCGGCGGCTACGGGGCTATCAGACGGGTCGCGACTGCCACCTTCCGTTTCCAGCTTGTCGAGGTAGGCTTGCCACAGTTCGTCGCGGTGGACGCAAAGCGTATGCAGAATATCCCAGGAATAGAGGCCGCTTTCGTGCCCATCGGAAAATACCGGTTTGAGCGCATAATTGCCGACCGGCTCAAGGCTGACAATATCCACATCGCGTTTGCCGACCTGCAGCGTCTCCTGCCCCTGACCATGGCCGCGCGCTTCGGCTGATGGTGTAAAAACGCGCAGGAATTCGTAAGTCAGCTCAAAACGCTCACCATTATCGAACGCCAGTTCGAGAATACGGGATTTCTGGTGCAGTTTGATCTCGGTCGGAATCGGCGTGTCGGGTTTCAGGCCTGCCATGGCTACCTTCGTGTGTAAGCGGACGCGCTATCATAGCGCAAAGTCGGGTCGGCGACTCCATGGATAGGGCGTTCCTTTGAAAACCCGGCATCCAGGGTGGAGACAGCGTGGCGCAGAGGTGTTGCAAAGAATCTCCGCAACTCGTTTTTCCTCTGCCTTATGACCAATTGTCATCAATTTGTAATCCTGCCTTAATAAACTGGGAGCAAGAAACTTTGGAGAGTCCCAATTTCATGTCTGCCACTATCCTTGTCGTTGAAGATGAGCCGTCGATTCAGGAACTGATTGCCGCCAGCCTGCAGCATGCCGGACATCGGGTGTTACGCGCTGATACCGCCGAAGATGCAATGCTTCTGGTCACCGAAACCCTGCCCGATGTGGTTCTGCTCGACTGGATGTTGCCCGGAATGAGCGGCATTCAATATGCGCGCAGTTTGCGCAGTGCGGAGCGTACCCACGATCTGCCGATCATCATGCTTACGGCACGCAGCGAGGAACATGACAAGATTGCCGGCCTGGAGGCGGGGGCTGACGACTATCTGACCAAACCGTTTTCACCACGCGAATTACTGGCCCGGATCAAAGCGGTTTTGCGCCGGAGAGCGCCGCAAATGACTGAGGATTGCGTCGAAGTCGAAGGCTTGCGCATTGATCCCGTCACGCATCGTGTTTCCGGAAACGGCCGGACGCTTGACCTTGGTCCGACCGAGTTTCGCCTGCTGCATTTCTTCATGACGCACGCCGAGCGCGTACACAGTCGTACCCAGTTGCTTGATCAGGTTTGGGGTGATCATGTCTTTGTCGAGGAGCGGACGGTGGACGTTCATATCCGCCGATTGCGCGCAGCGCTGGAGCTGACCGGGCACGATCACCTGATCCAGACGGTTCGCGGCAGCGGTTACCGTTTTTCGGCACTGCCCGAATGAAACTTTCCTCACTCACGGAGGATGGGTCGTGAGTGCCATCTGGGCACGTACGCTGTGGCTGCTGCTCGCAATCGCCGGCCTGGTCTTTGCACCGGTGGCCTTTGTCTACGGCCTCAACTGGGGGCTGACGGCGGGGATCGTTGGCCTGTTTCTCCTGCTCTCCTTGCATCTGCACCATCTTCAACAGTTGATGGACTGGCTGGAAGGCCCCCTCAATAGTCCTTTGCCAAGGGGGCGTGGTGTCTGGGAAATAGCGTTTGCCGACCTGCACCGCCGGGTGCGTATTCGTCTGAGCCAGCAGCAAGCGCTATCCGAAACCCTTGAGCGCTTCATGCGAGCATTTCAGGCCTTGCCTGACGGAGTGATCGCCTTTGATCGCCATCACCACATCGAATGGCTGAACGAACGAGCGGAAACGCACTTCGCGCTTTCGGCGGAAAGCGACCGTGGGCAGGCGCTGACCAACCTGATCCGCCATCCGGATTTCGTCGCTTATCTCGGTAGAGAGCGCTTCGCTGAGCCCCTGATTTATCGCGGTGGCCGTGTAGAAGGCTTGACCCTGATGTTGCAGGTCATTCCCTATGGCGAAGAGCAGAATCTTCTGGTCTCCCGTGACATCAGTCAGATGGAGCGCATGGAGACCATGCGCCGCGACTTTATCGCCAATGTTTCACATGAGCTGAAGACGCCTTTGACGGTGGTCGCAGGGTTCTCGGAAATGCTGGCCGATGATTTCGAGACTTATGGTGATAACGAGATCAGGAACTATCTGTCGCTAATTTGCGAGCAAAACGCGCGCATGCAGCGTTTGATCGAGGACCTGCTGACGCTTTCAGCGCTGGAATCCGGTGGCTCGCCGTTAAACGAAGAACGTGTTGAACTGGAGCCGATACTGCGCAGCATCTTTAACGATGCTCAAGCGCTTTCTGCGGGTCAGCATGAGATTGTCTTGACGATCGGAACACCATCGGTGCTAGAGGGCTGCGCCAACGAGTTGCGCAGTGCATTCAGCAATATGGCGTGTAACGCCGTACGCTACACGCCGCCGGGCGGCAGGATCGATCTGATCTGGCGTATGCATCAGGGATGCGGGGAGTATATCGTGGCTGATTCAGGAATAGGTATCGCCGCTCAACACTTGTCACGCCTGACCGAACGTTTCTACCGGGTTGATCGAAGTCGTTCGCGTGAAACCGGTGGCACCGGTCTGGGACTGGCCATCGTCAAACACGTTTTGACACGCCATCATGCCACATTGGAGATCGAAAGTACTCCAGGCAAAGGCAGCCGCTTTACTGCGCGCTTTCCCGGGTACTGTTTTCGAGACTCGGGGTCAGCAAGCCGCGAAGCTGACCCGCTCGAAATCCGGTCCATCGTCAAGCAATTGCAGGAGCCTGACTTGCCAGGTGCTGTCGGTATATAGCTCGATTATCCGTTCGCGCCGAAACCAGCCCTTTGGCAGTACCAGCGATTGTTCGGCTTTCACCGCCGGCACTGAAGGCAGCATGAATGCACGATGGTATTTGCTAATGTGTTCGCCCGTTTGCGCGAGCGGTCGTGCAGCGATTGCCGATGGTAGTCCCGGCAGCACCATGATTCCGGCAGTCAGGCCACCACATTTCTCCTGCATCAGCCACGTAGTTACCGCCAGCAGAAAACTATTGCTGTCATGGGGACAGAGAGCGAGTAGCTGACCGTGCACAATTTTCTTGCCGGAAGTGCTACGTACGAGACGGAACCCGTTGGCCGACTGGTTGACGACTTCCCAGGTATCAAGGCTGTAGGTAAGTTGCTCCTGGCGTACCTGGAGTATCTGCATGGGGTCTGCCTGGTGCCGGAAGGCAAACAGGCTTTCAAACTCCCGTCTCGAATAAGCACGAACATTCTCCGGCTGCTCGAACTCCTGGCCGGAGATGTAATAGTGCATTTCCTCAAAACCCGTACATAATCTGGTGATTCCGGAAGTGGCATGGCGCCGGTATTTTCTCGTTGCGCGCGCTTGCGACCACGTGCGGGAAAGATGTTCTAGCAAACGGTTGCATTGCCCGGAAGTGCAAGTGTCGCCCAGCGCGAGTTGCGATGGCGGTATTTTTTGTCTTAACTGTTGCCTGATCTGACTGATCTGCATGGCCAGCCGGGAGGTATCAAGACGTCGTAGATGGTCAGTTTGCAGGCACTCGGCCACAGGACGCAGGGCGACGTCGTGCATCAGATCAACGAGGTAATGGGGCAATGAATCCCCCGGTTCTGCCTTTTGCAGGCTGACCAGAGGCGACCAGTAAATGGCCCAGCGGCGAACCAGAGTCTGCTCATGAACCGAGAGACTGTAACAGCCAGCCATATCACAAAGCAGGAAACTGATATAGGTCGCGGCGCAGTGTGTACTGCGCCCCAAGCATTCAAGGGCGTCGGGAATGGGCAATGTGGCGATTCCCCACTCTTCGGCACTGGCGTAGTAGCCATGCAGGTCAAGCCACAAACCAAATGGAAATTCACGCCGGGCACGCTGATGCTCAACGATGGCCATGCCCGTATGATGGATACAGCGTTGCAGGATCATGGCCACCCTCTGGGCATGGGCAGCATCTTCTTCCGATGAGTCATTTTCGGCGCAATGTGCATAGGCCTTTGCTGTTTTCAGCCAGATGGCGACGATCTGCTGGAAAACTTCCTCTTCGAGGTCAGCGAGTGGAAGGGGCTTGTTCAGGTAACGCTTGGCGAGTTCCTCTGCTACAAAGGTGACAGGGAGACGGATATGTTCGAGTAACCTGAAATAAGTTTCTCCGTCGGGTGGGTTGGCCAGCAGACTGTCAAGGAAGTGGTTCAGGTCGACTTCAGCCTGCTGGGGATTAGCTAATGAAATACGAGAAATGATCGCACAGCCGGACTGCAGATCGCGAATCGCAAAGGTGATGGGCGATCTAGCATTCATTACAAACACCTTCTCGATGCGGCCATCGGCTCACCGAGCAGATCCGCCAATGCTTCCTTCAGCCGGACGGTTTCGATAGCCGCTGGTATTGAGATGATTGTCCTTTGCCCAGAACCCCATATCGGATTGGGAAAACAGCGATCCTCATGCCAGCGCGGGATGACATGCCAGTGAACGTGGGGGGTCATGTTGCCAAGGCTGGCGAGGTTTATTTTGTCCGGATTGAGCAGTTTGCGCAGAGTGGCTTCAACGGCGAAGACCACCCTCATCATCTCTTGCTGTTCATCCTCTTTCAAATCGGTCATTTCAAGCTCGTGTCGATTAAGGATAACGCGGCAGAAACCGGGGTAGTCCGGATCTGCAATACTTGCGACGTGACAAAGCGTGTTTCCCCAGACTAGTTCTCCACCGCTTGAAATGCAAAGTTCACAAATTTTAGAGGGCTCAGTCATGATTCTTGGCTCCATGCCAGATTGACCATACGCGGCTTAAAGTCACCGATTAGTGTCCAAGATAATAGGATTGAGTCCTGCTTAATAGGAAAAATGTCACATAATCATAGTTTTATGCTCAGAAATGCAGAAAAACTGCAACTGGACTGGTGTGGTTGCTGATCGATGCAAAGATTTAAAGCAGAATGCGCTCAATGCCGCCATTGTTGGCTTTTTGCACGTAGCCCTCCATCCAGCCTTCACCGAGCAGGTGTCTGGCCAATTCGACAACGATGTAGTCCGCCTGTGTGCCGCCATCGTCGTTGTAGCGCGACAAACCCTGCAGGCACGAGGGGCAGGATGTCAGAATCTTCAGTTTGCCGGTGAATCCATCGGTACGCAGCCTGTCGGCACCTTTTTCGATTTCTTCCTGCTTGCGGAAGCGAACCTGGGTTGATATGTCAGGGCGCGTCACGGCCAGCGTTCCTGATTCACCGCAACAGCGATCGGAGAGATCGACCTTCTGTCCCATCAGTGCGTTGACCACCTTGATCCCCGGCATCGTCTGCATCGGCACGTGGCACGGTTCATGATACATATAGCGGGAGCTGCGTTGCGCTGTTCCGCCTTCGAGCCTGACGCCTTTCTCCAGCAGGTATTCGTGGATGTCGAGCAGGCGACAACCGGGGAATATCTTCTCAAACTGGTACTTCAGTAACTGATCCATGCAGGTGCCGCAGGAGACGATCACCGTATTGATGTCGAGATAGTTCAGCGTATTGGCGACGCGGTGGAATAGAACGCGGTTATCGGTGGTGATCTTTTGTCCCTGATCCGCCTCGCCGGCTGCAATTTGCGGGTAGCCGCAGCACAGATAACCGGGCGGCAGAACGGTTTGCGCACCGATTTCGTAAAGCATCGCCTGCGTGGCCAGACCGACCTGTGAAAAGAGACGCTCCGAGCCACAGCCGGGGAAATAGAAAACGGCGTCGCCTGCGTAATCGGCGGCACTGACCTTGTGCGGGTCGCGGATGACCGCGACCATCTTTTCATCCTCGATATCGAGTAGCGCGCGCGACGTACGCTTCGGCAGACCGCCGGGCATCGGTTTGTTGATGAAGTGAATGATTTGTGAGCGAGACGGCGGGAAAAAGACGGGCGGCTGGCCGAGCGTGGCCGGCGGCTGTCGGGTCTGGCGCTGGATCAGGCCGAAGAATCTGGCCGTACGGTAAGCCAGGCGTTGCCCGGCATAACCCCAATCAATCATCAGCTTGCGTACCAGCCGGATGGTTGCTGCGTCCTTCATGGTCAGAAAGGCCATCGCCGCCGCCTTGGCCGGAACGTACTTCTTTTTGCCCTGCTCGCGCAGGAAGTTGCGCATGCGGATGCTGACATCGCCGAAATCAATGTCGACCGGGCATGGGTTGGCGCACTTGTGGCAAATCGTGCAGTGGTCGGCCACGTCGTTGAATTCGTCAAAATGCTTCAGTGATATTCCACGCCGGGTCTGCTCTTCGTAGAGGAAAGCCTCGATCAGCAGCGAGGTCGCGAGAATCTTGTTGCGCGGAGAGTAAAGCAGATTGGCGCGCGGCACGTGGGTCGAACAGACCGGCTTGCATTTGCCGCAACGCAGACAGTCCTTGACCAGCGCCGAGATGTCGCCGACCTCGGATTGCTCCATGATCAGCGACTCTGCGCCGAGCAGGGAGAAAGAGGGTGTGTAAGACTGCCGCAGATCGCCGCCGGGCAACAGTTTGCCCTTGTTGAAGCGGCCTTCAGGGTCAATCCTGGCCTTGTAATCGCGGAAAGGCTGGATCTCGGCTTCACTCAGGAACTCCAGCTTGGTTATGCCGATACCGTGCTCGCCCGAGATCACGCCGTCCAGTGAGCGGGCCAGGGCCATGATGCGCTTTACCGCAGCATAAGCGGTTTGCAGCATCGCGTAGTTGTCCGAGTTGACCGGGATGTTGGTGTGCACATTGCCGTCGCCGGCATGCATGTGCAGGGCGACAAACACACGGCCGCGCAGTACGTCCTGGTGAATCGCCGCGAAACGTTCGCGCACCGTACGGAAAAGATTGCCGTCGAAAATGGCTTCAAGTTGCGGCTTCAGTTCGGATTTCCACGAGACGCGTAGCGAGTAATCCTGTAAGCGGTGGAAAAGCGCGGGCTCGCTCGCCCGGTTTGAGAGTACGCCGGCGGTAATTCCGAAGCGGGCAAACTGTGCCTCGGCCTGTACCAGTGGCAGGTCAAGGTGATCGAGAAGCCACTGCCAGCGCGCCCGAACGAGGGCAACGGCAGCCACGGCCGCAAGGCGACGGTCGCCAATCAATACCTCATTTTCGAGGTTGGCGTCTCCGCGATGCAGCGGTAGTACGCCTGCCAGGAATTCACTGAGCTTGTCGCACAGCGCCAGTTTGTTCTGTATTGACAGCTCGATATTGATTCGTTCGATACCGTCGCAGTAATCGCCCATGCGTAGTAACGGAATCACCACATCTTCGTTCAGTTTAAAAGCATTGGTGTGGCGTGAAATGGCTGCCGTGCGCGAACGGTCGAGCCAGAATTTCCGGCGCGTATCGGCATCGACGGCAATGAAGCCCTCGGCCGCGCGCAGGTTGCACCTGCGCACCACTTCCGAAGCGGCCGACATGACGGCTCTTTCGTCGTCGCCGACAAGGTCACCGATCAATACCATTTTCGGTCGACCCGAGCTTTCTCCTTTGCGCGTGGCCTTGGTCGCATAGCCGACAGCGCGCACGTAACGTTCGTCCAGATGTTCCAGACCGGCCAGCAGCACGCCGGCTTGATGGCCGGCACCACCCGGTTTGAAATAATCGGTGATTTCGACGATGGCCGGAACGGCTTCGCGCACCTGCCCAAAAAATTCGAGACAGACGGTACGGGTGTGCGCCGGCATCTTGTGCAGCACCCAGCGCGCGGCAACGATCAGGCCGTCGGTGCCTTCCTTCTGGATCCCCGGCAGGCCGCAAAGAAACTTGTCGGTGACATCCTTGCCCAGCCCCGCCTTGCGGAAGGCGTGCCCAGGTATTTCAAGCAGTTCAGGTTCTCCGAACGGTGTCGTGCCGTCCTTGCGGAAACGCCGGATCTCAAAACGTGCAATAGCCTGTTCGTGAATCTTGCCGAAATTGTGGTTGACTCGCGTCACTTCCATGAAGTGACCTCCCGGATCGACCATTTTCCACCATGCCAGATTGTCGAGCGCCGTTCCCCACAGTACGGCTTTCTTGCCACCGGCATTCATCGCGATGTTGCCGCCAATGCAGGAGGCTTCGGCCGAGGTCGGGTCGACGGCAAACACCCAGCTGGCGGCGGCAGCAGCTTCGGAAACGCGCGCCGTGACGACGCCGGCACCGGTACGGATGGTCGCGCAGGGCTGCTCACAACCGGGTAACACAAGCTCCTCAACCGGGCCGATATCGATCAGTTTCTCGGTATTGATGACCACCGAGAGCGGGGTAAGCGGGACGGCGCTGCCGGTATAACCGGTACCGCCGCCACGCGGGATGATGGTCAGCCCCAGCTTGATGCAGCCGCGCACCAGGGGTGCCATTTCCTCCTCGCTGTCGGGGTAGACGACGACAAAGGGATATTCGACGCGCCAGTCGGTGGCGTCGGTCACGTGCGATACGCGCGCCAGTCCATCGAACGCAATGTTGTCGCGGCGGGTATGGCGCATCAGCGTATTCAGCACCCGGTTGCGCAAGGCGGCGGTAACCTCGAAATGGCGCTCAAAGGCATTGACCGCCGCCTGCGCCGCTTCGTACGGGCCGATTACCTTGTCGTTCCCCTGCCGCCGCTTGTCGATTTCCTTCAGCCGATGGCGCAGCGCCTGCACCAGTGCTTCGCGTCGATGGCGGTTGGCGAGCAAATCGTCTTCCAGGTAGGGGTTACGCTGAACAACCCAGATATCACCCAGAACCTCATAAAGCATCCGCGCCGAGCGCCCGGTAACACGCTGGCTGCGCAGTTCGTCGAGGATCGCCCAGTTCTCCGCACCGAGCAGGCGAATGACAATTTCGCGGTCGGAGAAGGAGGTATAGTTGTACGGTATTTCGCGCAGGCGAGCGTTCATGACGGTTCAGCAGCTTCCAAATTCAGGATTCTAACGTATCGGCGGACAGCCGATGTGCGGCTTGTGCGACATGGTCAAGGCTGCCGCATTTAATTA
>NZ_JAEUOI010000104.1 GCF_016790145.1 Propionivibrio sp.
ACGACTTGGTCTTTTCCTTGACCTCGCCCTCGATCGTCTGCCCGCCGCCGACCTGCTGCGGTGGAGGCGAAGGCGCATCGGCCGTCGGCTTGTTCTCTGCCGCAGCGTCCTTTACGCCTTCCTTGAAGCCTTTCACGGCACCGCCGAGATCTTCGCCGATATTGCGCAGTTTTTTGGTGCCGAAGACAAGCATGACGATGATCAGAACGATCAGCCAGTGCCAGATACTGAAACTACCCATGATTCATCTCCTTAACGTGAAAGCCGCGCGAGCGGCTCTCGAACCTCCCCTCGCCCTCCGGGAGAGGATCGGGGTTGAGGACAACGGGCAAGCCAGCGACGGATATACAGTGTCCTGATGCCCAATCAATGCCCGTCAAACCCGTTTGAGCATCGGCCCGACCGGGTCCGGCCCGCCGACGATGTGTGCATGCAGGTGCTGTACTTCCTGCTGCCCGATACGGCCGGTATTGATAATGACACGGAATCCGTCCGGACTGCCGTTTTCCGTGGCCAAGCGGTTGGCGACAGCGAGCATCCGGCCCAGCACCAGGGTATCGGCTTCTGTACTCGTCGCCAGCGATGTGATGTGGCGCCGGGGTATCACCAGAATGTGCAGCGGACGTGCCGGATTGATATCGTGGAAGGCGAAAAGATCCTCGTCGGCATACACCTTGCGCGAAGGTATTTCGCCAAGCGCAATCCTGCAAAAAAGGCAGTTGTCCATGATCTATTTGGTCCGTGACTTCTTTTCGTCGATCCCGGAGACCCCCTCGCGGCGACGAAGCTCCTGGGCCACGTCTTCAATCCCCATGCCAAAATAAGTCAGCAGTACCAGCACATGAAAAATCAGGTCGGTCGACTCCCAGACGATATTCAGCCGTTTGCCATCCTTGGCGGCGATGATCAGTTCGGCACTTTCCTCGCCAATCTTCTTCAGGATCGAGTCCGGGCCATTGGCCAGCAGCTTGGCGGTGTAGGAGGTTTCCGGATCGGCGTGACGGCGCGTGGCCAGGGTTTCGGAAAGACGATAGAGGATGTCGTGAGTAGTCATTTTGCGTAAATTTCCTTAGGATCTTTCAAAACCGGATCGGCGGGAACCCAGCGCTCCCCCTGCAATTCGAAAAAGAAGCAGCTTTCCCGACCCGTGTGACAGGCAATCCCGTCCACCTGTTCAACGGACAGCAGCAACACGTCGCCGTCGCAGTCGGCACGAATGGAAATGATTTTCTGGAAATGCCCGGATTCCTCACCCTTGTGCCACAGCCGCTGACGTGTCCTGGACCAGTATACCGCGTTACCGCAGGCCAGCGTTTTCTGTAGCGATTCGCGGTTCATCCAGGCAAACATCACGACCCGGCCACTCCTTGCCTCTTGCGCGATGGCCGGAATCATCCCGTTCTCATCCCATTTGAGCGCATCGAGCCAGCCCGCATTGGGGTCCAGATCGCTCACAGCCGCACCTCGATGCCGCGCTCGCGCATGAACTCCTTGGCCTGGCGCACGGTAAATTCGCCAAAGTGGAAAATACTCGCCGCCAGCACCGCATCGGCACGACCTTGAGTCACCCCATCGGCCAGATGTTGAAGATTTCCGACTCCGCCGCTGGCGATCACCGGAATATCGACGGCATCCGAAACTGCGCGGGTCAGCGGCAAGTCAAAGCCATTCCTGGTGCCATCGCGATCCATGCTGGTCAGCAGGATTTCTCCGGCACCGAGCTGCTGCACGCGGCAGGCCCAAGCGACGGCGTCCAGCCCGGTACGCTTCCGCCCGCCGTGGGTAAACACCTCCCACTGTCCTGGAGCCACCTGCTTGGCGTCGATGGCCACAACAATGCACTGGTTGCCGACCTTGGCCGAGGCCTCGGCAACCAGATCGGGATTGTCCACGGCCGCCGTGTTCATGCTGACCTTGTCGGCACCGGCATTGAGCAGTCGACGCACATCGGCCACCGAGCGCACACCGCCGCCGACGGTCAGCGGAATGAAGACCTGTGCGGCACAGGCTTCGACGATATGCAGAATGATGTCGCGCTGGTCGGACGAGGCCGTGATGTCAAGAAAGGTCACCTCGTCGGCGCCCTGCTCATCATAGCGACGGGCAATCTCGACCGGGTCGCCGGCATCGCGCAGATCGACGAAATTGGTGCCTTTGACCACCCGACCGGCGGTTACGTCAAGACAGGGAATGATGCGTTTTGCAAGTCCCAAAGCGGGTACCCGTGCTTTCGATCAATTTTGATCAATGAGTGATGCTAGCGCTGCGTGGCGCGATCGGCTTCCGCCTGAGCGGCGGCAAAATCGAGCGAGCCGTCATAGATGGCACGACCGGCAATGGTGGCGAAAATCCCTTCATGCTCAACTGCACAGAGATTCCTGATGTCGTCCATGCCCGAAAGGCCGCCACTGGCAATCACCGGGATAATAAGGGCCTGCGCCAGCTTGACCGTGGCCTCGATGTTGATGCCCGAGAGCATGCCGTCGCGACCGATATCGGTGTAGATAATTCCTTCGACACCATAGTCCTGGCATTTCCTGGCCAGATCGATGACATCGTGACCGGTCAGCTTCGACCAGCCATCGACCGCCACCTTGCCGTCCCTGGCGTCCAGGCCCACAATGATCTGCCCCGGAAAGGCGCTGCAGGCATCGTGCAGAAAGCCGGGGTTTTTTACTGCGGCGGTCCCGATGATGACGTAGCTGACGCCATCGTCCAGGCAACGCTCGATGGTATCGAGGTCGCGGATGCCGCCACCGAGTTGAATCGGAATTTCATCGCCAAGCGCGTCGACGATCTCCTTGATTGCATGTTCGTTCTTTGGTTTGCCGGCGAAGGCGCCGTTGAGATCGACGACATGCAGACGGCGGGCGCCCTGCTCAAGCCAGTGAGTCGCCTGCTCGCCAGGAGAAGTTGAAAAAACGGTGGCATCGTTCATGAGTCCCTGTTTGAGACGAACGCACTGCCCGTCCTTCAGGTCAATCGCGGGAATGATCAGCATTTTGGAAAGCGAAAAGTAGTGGAAGGAAAAAGGTTCGAAAATGATCGAAAAGAATCGAAAAGAACAAGGTCTGTTCAGGGCTTCCAGCGCGTGAAACTGGACAACAAGGCGAGCCCGGCCTCGGCACTCTTCTCCGGATGGCACTGGATAGCGAAGATATTATCCCGCGCCACGGCACTGGTAAAGGGGATACCGTAGTCCGTCATGCCAACGATGCACTCGCGATCGAGCGGTTCGACGCAATAGCTATGCACGAAATAAAAGCGCGCGCCGTCGGCGATGCCGTTCCACAGCGGGTGGGACCGGGTGTGCTTCACCTCGTTCCACCCCATGTGCGGCACCTTCAGCTTGTCGCCCTGCGGTGCGATCATCTTTTCAGCCGGAAAACGGCGAACACCCCCGGCGAAGACGCCCAGACCCGGAACATCGCCCTCATCGCTGTGCTCGAAGAGCATTTGCAGGCCGATGCAGATCCCGAGAAAGGGTTTGCTCTTCGCCGCTTCGAGAACGACCGCCCGCAAGCCGCGCGCCTCGAGCTCCCGCATGCAATCGGGCATCGCGCCCTGACCGGGGAACACCACGCGTTCGGCCGTAGCCACCAGCGCCGGATCGGCGGTGACGAGGACTTCGCGGCCCTCGGCGACATGCACCAGCGCCTGCCAGACGGAGCGCAGATTGCCCATGCCATAATCGACGACGGCAATCCGGCCTGACGCTGATGCCATCAGAGCGATCCCTTGGTTGAGGGAATGCGGCCCGCCGCACGCGGATCGGCTTCTGCCGCCATACGCAGGGCGCGGCCGAAGGCCTTGAAGACCGTCTCGGCCTGATGGTGCGCATTTTCGCCGCGCAGGTTGTCGACCTGCACGGTGATCAGGGCGTGATTGACCAGACCCTGGAAAAATTCATGGGTCAGGTCAACGTCAAAAGCGCCGATCATGGCGCGCTTGAATTCGACGTTGAACACCAGGCCGGGGCGACCCGAGAGATCGACCACTACGCGCGACAGCGCCTCGTCGAGCGGCACATAGGCGTGCCCATAGCGACGCAAGCCCTGCTTGTCGCCCAGCGCCCTGGCCAGCGCCTGCCCGATGCTGATGCCGATGTCCTCGACCGTGTGGTGCGCGTCAATGTGCAGATCCCCCTGCGCCTCGACCTCAAGATCGATCATCCCGTGACGGGCTATCTGATCGAGCATGTGATCGAGAAAGGGAACGCCGCTGGCAAACGTGCCCTGACCGCTACCGTCAAGATCAAGACGAACCTTGATCCGGGTTTCGAGGGTGTTTCTGGTAATTTCGGCTTGCCGCATGAAGACCCCGTCGCAAAGAGGCAAAAATCGAATTCAAAAATCTCTGGAGCGAACCTCCGGATCCCTCTCCGTGCGGCTCAAACCAATAGTCGTGCATGATACCATTTAAGGCTTCCGCTGCATTCGACCTTGCGAGCCGTTCATGAGCCAATTCTGGAGTGCCCTCGTCCATAAGCTGACCCCGTATGTTCCGGGCGAGCAACCCAGGTTGCCCAATCTCGTCAAGCTGAACACCAACGAAAACCCCTACCCGCCGTCGCCGCATGCCGTTGCCGCAATACGGGAGGAGCTGGGCGCCGTTGGCGCGAGCCTGCGCCTCTATCCCGACCCCAGCGCCGAGCGCTTCAAGGAAGCGATCGCTGCCCACTTTGCAGGGTTGGCCATCGAGTCGGCACAGGTCTTCGTCGGCAACGGTTCCGACGAAGTGCTGGCGCACACCTTCATGGCCTTGCTCAAGCACGAAAAGCCGATTCTGTTGCCGGACATCACCTACAGCTTTTATCCGGTGTACTGCGGGCTTTATGGCGTACAGCACATCAGCATCCCGCTCGGTGAGCACTTCGAGGTCCGCGTCGATGACTACAACAGAGAGAACGGCGGCATCATCATTGCCAACCCCAACGCGCCGACCGGCCACCTGCTGCCGCTGGCCGAAATCGAGCGCCTGCTCGCCGCCCACCCGTATTCCATTGTCGTCATCGACGAGGCCTACATCGACTTCGCCGGCCAGGTCATTCCCACGGCCATCGCACTGGTCAATCGTTACCCCAACCTGCTGGTGATCCGCACACTCTCCAAGTCGCACTCGCTGGCCGGGCTGCGCGCCGGTTATGCCGTCGGCAACCCACTGCTGATCGAGGCGCTGGAGCGGGTGAAGAACAGTTTCAATTCCTATCCGCTCGACCGCCTGGCGATTGCCGGCGCCAGCGCCGCAATGAACGACAGGGAACATCTGGAGAAGACCCGACTGGCCGTCATCGACAGCCGCACAACACTGACCGCCGAGCTTGAACGCCTCGGCTTCGAGGTACTGCCTTCGGCAGCCAACTTCATCTTCACGCGTCATCCGCAGCACGATGCGACGCAACTGGCGGCGCAACTGCGCCAGCGCCAGGTCATCGTTCGCCACTTCAAACTGCCGCGCATCGACCAGCACCTGCGCATCACCATCGGTACCGATTTGCAGTGTCAGGCGCTGGTTGACGCCCTGTGCCAGATCCTGCAATAAGCCCGTTTCTCGACTTGACATATTTTTTACTGACCCTGCCGAATTGGGCAGATAATCAGACGCCAGCGTAAATTGCAATGGCGCGCCATTTGCTGCGAGCTGGACTTATTGATAAACAAAAACGAACGGAGGAGTGACATGAAAAAAACTGTATTGTTTGCTCAAATTGCCGCGCTAGGGGTCATTGGAGTATTCACCACCGGTACCGTAACGGCGGCCGATCCGGCCAAGATCAACTGGTCCAGGATTCCGGCGACCAATGTTCCCTTGTTTTACCCTGGGCAGTCTTCGTACGAATGGTTACGCAGCGATGCGCACAAGAACGCGGCGAAAGAGGTCAAGCGTGGCGATTCCTGTACCTCGTGCCATGACGAAGAAGGTGCCGAGAAGGATCTGGGCAACAAGCTGGTGCAAGCCGGCCCGCTCGAGCCGATGCCGGTCAAGGGCAAGTCGGGCTACAAGGATCTCAAGGTGCAGGCGGCTTATGACGAAAAGAATGCCTACCTGCGCTTCCAGTGGAAAACAGATAACGCTTATCCCGGTACCGAGCATCAATACCTGCGTTTCGACGGCAAGAAATGGGAAGTCTGGGGCTTCCCAAAACTCGACAAGATCGTTCAGGATGGCCAGATGATGGGCATCTACGAAGACCGCATGTCGATCATGATCGACGATGGCAAGGTGCCTGGTTTTGCCAAACAGGGGTGCTGGCTCTCTTGCCATGATGGGCAGCGCGACATGCAAAAGCAATTCACCAAGGCGGAAGTTGCTGCCAACCCGCTGTTGACGTCGATCAAGAAGAGCGATGTGCGCAAGTATCTCCCCGAGAGCCGGAATGATCCGTCCGATTGGAAAACCGGCAAGAGCGTTGAAGAAATCAACAAGATCAAGGCCGCAGGCGGATTTGTTGACCTCATCCAGTGGCGTGCGCATCGCAGCTACCCGGTTGGTATGGCAGACGATGGCTATGTCCTTGAGTTCCGCCTTGGCGATGCCGGAAAAGACATGTTCAGCGGCAATGCCGACGCCACAACGCATGCCCCGAAATTCATGTGGGATGCCAGCAAAGTAGGCTACAAATCAATTACCGTCGATCAGTTGCACCAAGGGGACCACTTCCTGATTCGCGAGAAGAACGCTGTACCGTTTGATCCGAATGCCGGCTGGAAAGAAGGCGACATGGTTCCGGACTACATCCTGAGTCGTGAGGATGCCAAGGGATCGGCGGCCGACAACAATGCCATCGCGAGCTGGAAAGACGGTATGTGGACTGTCGTAATGGTCCGCCCGCTCGGCCTGACCAATAGTGACGACAAGGCCTTGAAGGCCGGGGGGGTTTACGACATCGGATTTGCCGCTCACGACGACAACATCACGACGCGCGGCCACCACGTTTCGTTTGTGAAAACCCTCGGACTTGGCGTAGCCAAAGGCACCAAGGTTGACATCAACGCAGTCAAGCTGCCTTAAGCCATGCTTCAATGCGGCCCGGTCTGCAGTCGTCCGGGCCGCACAAGTCAAAACTTTCAACGTTGAGGATGCCATGAATCTGACAAAACCATTGCTGGTCGCCGGCCTGCTGTCACTGAACCTTGCCGGCTCTGCCCTTGCCGCCGTTGACGACGAAGCCGCCAAGGCCCTAGGCAAGCGCAACGACTGTTTCAAATGCCACGCCGTCGACAAGGCCAAGAAAGGCCCCTCGTACCAGAAGATCGCGGCAAAGTACAAGGGCAAGGCCGATGCCGAAGAGAAGCTCATGAAAAACCTCACCACCGGCCCGAAAGTCAAGCTCGAAGACGGCACCGAAGAAGAGCACAAGATCATCGACACCAAAGACCCTAAAGAACTGAAGAACCTCATCGACTGGATTCTCTCGCGCTGAGGCGGCTGTTCCGGAAAACGCCTTTTTTCACCAGAAAGAGATCCCGTCCCGGAATGTGCAGGGGGTCGGTCCAACCGGCCCTGCGCCGGTCAGGCAGGGAAAAACATGACAATAACAATGGCTTCCGTGCGCACCATCGTCTGCGCCATTCTCTTTGGCGGTATCCTGGCGGTGGCACCCGCGATAGCGGCCAAACTCGACAACGCCACCTGCCAGACCTGTCACGATGGCCAGAAAGGCAAGCTGGAAGCGCCGGGTGCCGATGGCGAGAAACGCCCGATGCACGCCGTCAGTTCCGACAAGTTCAGCAAGAGCGTGCATGCCAAGCTGCAATGCGTAAGCTGCCATACGGACATTGTCGACAGCCAGGCCGGGCATCAGAAGGCCGCCGGTGTAAATCCACCCGATTGCGTCCAGTGTCATGAAGCACTCTGGGAAACGGCCAAAAAGGAAAACAGGACGTCTGAAAAGCCACGCCTCGGCATCGTCGTGGCCAATATTGCCGCGTATAAACAATCCTTCCACGCGCGTTTGAACAAGGAAGACAAGTCACGCGTCAACGCCACCTGCGACGAGTGCCACGATGTACACAGCTTCGACGTCCCGGCGCGCGGTACCAACGAGCGCAAGGAATGGCACCTGAGCGTCCCCCAGGTATGCGGCGAAAAGTGCCACAGTGACGAACTGGAGGAGTTCAACGAATCGGTGCATGGGAAGCAGATTTCAGAGAAACACAACCTCAAGTCAGCCGTCTGCTCCGACTGCCACACCACGCACGACATCGGCAACACCTCGGCCAACCCCATCAAACTGGCGATTACCGCAGAGTGCGGCGATTGCCACGAAGCGCACTACACGACCTATAAGGCTTCCTACCACGGCCAGATCAACACCCTGGGTTATGCCTACACGGCCAAGTGTTTCGACTGCCATGGCAGTCACGGCATCCTCGCGTCCTCCGACCCGGGCTCCAAGGTGCATCCCGACAAGCGCATGAAAACCTGCCGCACGTGTCACAACGGCAAGAAGGAATTACCCGACGCACCACCGGGCTTTGCCAGCTTCCAGCCGCACGGCCATGCCGGCGATTTCAAACGCTATCCGGAAATCTGGATCGCCAACCAGATCATGACCCAGTTGCTGATCGGC
>NZ_JAEUOI010000009.1 GCF_016790145.1 Propionivibrio sp.
GGCAATGGCGACTACCGTGAAGTCGAAAACATTCCACGGGTCACGGAAGTAATTGAAACGATGCACAACGAGACGCAAGGCGATTTCGACGACAAAGACGGCGAGGATTGCCCGGTCGGCGGCGATCAGCCAGGGGCCCCAATCGGCCATCAGAGAAGGGCTGGTTTCCAGCCCGAGAATCACCGCATTGAGCAGAATCAGCGCGATCAGGCTACGCTGGACGAGCGGCGTTTCGAGCCAGGTTGCGAGGCCGGGGAAGTTGCGCTGGGTGTATGACATCTTGTTTTCCATGATTATTGCTCTGCGCTTCTAGGCGTCGGGCCGTGTTGCTGAGCGTCGCTGGCGTGCCTCATTGCGCAGCGAGAGGGCAATCGACGTGGCAATGATCGCCGCAACCACACCAAGCGAGAACAGCACCGGGATCTTGAACAGGTCGATCAGCAACATCTTGACGCCGATGAACATCAGCACGATGGCCAGGCCATACTTGAGCAGCGAAAAGCGATCCCCCATGTCGGCGAGCAGGAAGTACATCGCGCGCAGGCCGAGGATGGCGAAAATGTTCGACGTCAGAACGATGAAGGGATCCGTGGTGATGGCAAAGATCGCCGGGATCGAGTCGACGGCGAAGATCAGGTCGGATATCTCGACCAGTATCAGCACCAGGAACAGCGGCGTCGCGTAGCGTACCCATTTCCCGGCCTCTTCCTTCATGACGAAGAAGCGCTCGCCGTGCAGTTCCTGGGTCACTTTCATGTGCCGGCGCAGCCAGTTGATCGCCGGGTTGTTGTTGAGGTCGGGCTTCTCGTCGGCGAACCACCACATCTTGATGCCGGTAATCAGCAGGAAGGCGCCGAAGACATAGAGCAGCCAGTGAAACTGGGCGATCAGCCAGACGCCGGCGAAGATCATGAGCGTGCGCATGACAATGGCGCCGAGGACGCCGAGAATCAGCACGCGCTTCTGCATCTCGAGCGGGATGGCGAAGAAACTGAAGAGAATCATCCAGACGAAGACATTATCGACCGCCAGCGATTTTTCGATCAGGTAGCCGGTGATGTATTCGAGCGCTTTCTGGTTGGCGAACTCGCGGCCCATTTCGCCATCGAGATACCACCACAGTGCACCGGCGAAAGCAAACGAAACGCCGACCCAGATTCCGGACCAGGTCGCAGCTTCCCTGAACGAGACCCGATGCTCCTTGCCGCCGCCGACCACGAAAAGGTCGATCGCCAGCATGATAACGACGATGGAGAAGAATCCCGCCCACATCCACCACGTACCGATTGTTTCCATTTAAAAATGCTCCCTGACAGAACGAAAAATGCATTGACTGCCGGCCAACCCGACAAATCAAAACGGCCCTTGTCCAGCGAGGACTGAGGGCCGTTCGGTGTTCTGACAAGGGAACCTCAGCCAACGCGGCAAAGGTCTTGCTCGCGGCTGTCTTGCGACAACCGCCCGGGGCGCCGGGAAACCCTGAAAACACAGGAATTTCCGTATTGACGACGCCACGGCGAAGAGCTACTCCCCCTTGGGACGGAATCACTTTAATAAACCTGAACGAATTAGTCAACTATACAGTGATGGCCGGCATGAAGGAATGATGACCGGAAGCCAATGTCCGCAAACGATCCTCAAATCACCCCTCGCCCGTTGCGAGATGGGTTAGGGGGAGGGAAACGGGCATGGCTTGTTTTACTCGGAGTGCATGACAAAGTCATACCCGCTAGGAGTTGGGTTTTAAGTTGGAAGCTCGTTCTCGATGCGACGTTTTAGTCAGCCAGTAGCCGATCGCCAGCGCCAGAGCGAGCGCTGCCGTTGCGTAAACATAGTCCGGGCTTACCTCCTTGTAATCGAGAATGATGATCTTTCGCAGAACCGCCATGTAGGCTGTCGCCAACACGATGTCTATATGCAATGCGTCTTCTTGGAGGTAACTGACGATATTCACAAATACTTCTATCGCAATCAATACAGCCATGAACGCCCCGAAGACGGCGAGAATGTCACTGATCTCAAGCAGGTAGTAAGGGTGTTTACTGACGCGGCTATAAAGTACATAAACAACGTCGGCCACACCCCACCAGATCACCATCACCATCAGCACGGCCAGTACCCGGGCGGCGTGGCGGATGCTAGCGCGCAGGCGACGGACAAGGGGTTCGTCGAAAACGTCTTGCTGTGTCGGCTTGAAGCCTGTTTCATTGTCTTTCATTCTTTCATCCTCTGAAAACCTTCAATTCAGGATGGGCAAGTTATCTGCCCAACCCATTGCTGATCAGTGTTTAATCCTGGGCAGCAATGGCAATAGCTCGCGCGATTTATCCAGTAACGGCAGCGATGCGGCAAGCGCTATTGCAAGATCCCAGTCTTTCAACGCAAGGTCTAAGGTATCGAACAGTGTGCACCGGAATCCAATGCACTATCAGAACATGCAGAGCCAGCACGGCAGTCAGGTCATGCCAGCGTTTGCCAATGGCGAAGGAGGGGGCATTGAAGGCGTTGCCTTGAACTGCGCGGGACTTGAAGTCGAAAAAACTGAAACAGAAACAAGATTGTGAAGCCAATGTCAGCGCGTAGTGCTGGCCCTGCTCAGCAAAATCATTCTCAAACTTGAACAGTGCAACGAACATCATCGTATCACCATAAAGATCGCAAAGGAACTTCTCGAACCACAGCCGGGAAGAGGGCACCAAGCGAAGCGCATAGCACCAAACACTGATGGCACTTCTCAGGCAAGTCACCGTCGTCGACCAGTCGGACGAAGATCTCGTTGTCCAGCAGGCCGATGTCTCCTGCGAACTGGCACCTCAGCCCATGCAGGGCAACGTGCTGGGCGTGGCTAGCGTTGGGGCCAGAGCAACCAGATGCTTGTGGAGTGTGGCCAGCAGGTCTGCGGTAGTGCGCTTGGCCTGTTCGTGATCGAACTAAAACGGTGTTATCGAATTGGCGAAGGCGATGCCGTAGCCATCCTTCTTGAAGCGATTTCCACAGGTGTCCCCGACTTCCTTCAAGCCGGTGTTTCCGAAGGGGCGAAAAAGATGGTCGCGTAAGAGTTGCGCCAAGCACTTTTTTGTCGTGCTTGAGGTGGCCGACGCATCCGTCGACGAAAGCTTGCATTCGGGGTTCAAGGCCAATCATTCCGGCTGGTCATCGTTGGGAGAGAATGGGAGCCAAGGGGATCGAATGCTTTAGCCAAAGCACTATAATGCTACGAATTTTCTGCCCACAGGCAACACTGAGACCTGCTCGATTGAACCTTGGCCTGCCCTGGAATGTCATTAAGGCGATCTTGTCAGATGATGAACGAGAGTTCGTACCATTAATGTGCAATACCAACTGAGCCAATTACCATGACACCTTTGCTTTTCTTCATTCTCGGTCTTCTGGCACTGGTAGCGGGCGCCGAACTGCTGGTGCGAGGTGCTTCGAAGCTCGCGCTGTCTTTTGGCATTTCGCCGCTGGTTGTCGGGCTGACGGTGGTCGCCTTCGGCACCAGTGCGCCGGAACTGGCGGTTTCGGTGCAATCGGCCTGGAGCGGCCAGGTAGACATCGCTTTGGGTAACGTGGTGGGCAGCAACATCTTCAATGTGCTGTTCATCCTCGGCGTATCCGCCCTGATCACGCCGCTGCTGGTCGCCAGCCAGCTGATCCGGCAAGAAGTGCCGATCATGATCGGTGCGTCCTTGTTGTTGTTCGCGCTGGCTTGGGACGGAGGCATTTCGCGCTTCGACGGGGCGCTGCTCTTCGCCCTGCTTTTGGCCTATACAGTTTTCCTCATCCGCCAGAGCCGCAGGGAGAGCCAGTCCATCAAGGCCGAATACGCGCAGCAGATCGGCGAGGTCAAGACTGACAAGGGTCAGCACTGGGGCGTACAGGTGGCGCTGATTGCTGCTGGTCTTGCGTTGCTGGTGTTGGGCGCGGACTGGCTCGTTGGTGCGGCGATCACCTTCGCCAAGCAACTCGGCGTGAGTGAGTTGGTGATCGGACTCACCATCGTCGCGGCTGGTACCTCGATGCCGGAAGTGGCCACCTCGCTCGTCGCCGCCTTGCGTGGCGAGCGCGACATCGCGGTGGGTAACGTGGTGGGCAGCAACACGTTCAACATCCTCGGCGTGCTTGGGCTGTCGGGTCTGGTGGCACCTGAAAGCCTGGCCGTGCCGCAGTCCATGTTGAGTTTCGATTTGCCTGTCATGATCGCTGTGGCGGGCGCATGCCTTCCGATCTTCTTTACCGGCCATCTGATTGCGCGCTGGGAGGGAGCTGTGTTCCTCGCTTATTACATGGCCTACACCGCCTATCTTGTGCTCGCCGTGCAGCGCCATGATCTGCTGGCCAGCTTCGGCTTCGTCATGACTACGGTGGTGCTGCCCCTGACGGCCCTCACCCTTCTGGTATTGGTGTGGCGTGAGTGGCGCACGCCGCGTAACGAGATGATCGACAAGAAATCATGAGTGTTATCCTGCTGGTGCGGCATTCTCTCAATGGCTCACCGCGCCTGAGTTTTATGCAGACCGGATTCTACTCTCTACGGGAATAACAAGGATTGATCCAAGAGGAGGAGTGTTAAATCCCATGCTCTTTACGTATGCACAAAGCAATTTGCTTCGAGCCCGAAGAGCCGCAGGCGCCTGGTCATGATAAATGCCCCCGCTACGAAGCAGAAGCGAGCAGGTAGAGAATGACGGTGATGCAGAGAAGGGCCATGCCTGCCGCGCTCCAACTCCTCAGGTAGTCTTCCATGCGCGACCAGCGTAGCGCGGAACCCAGACGCAGTAGAGCTCGAAGCGATGAGGCTGCTGTTACCTTCCAGAATACGATCAGGCGATCATTGGGTAGATTCCGACCGATCCGCGTCGCGTATGGGGCTGCCCAGGCGAGCAGCGCGAGCCAATCACCCGCTGGTATTCTGGGGTAGCCAATACCTCCATTCCTACCTGAACGTTCAAGCGCCACCCACGCCGCCATGATACCGAGGGCGAGAGGCCATAAGCCCGCCCAGATTTTGTCAATCTTCAGGGCTTCGTGGCCGCTGAAGTTAGCAATGGGCAGGACCCAGGCGACAAGGGCTACGGCGACGAGCAGCAATGCCCACGCAATCCACAGGCCATAACGCGAGTGACCCTGTGCGGAGGGCTTCGACCATAGCAGCCAGAGGAAGCGCGCCATCAGCAGTGTTGTGCCGATAGCGGCGAGTGGCAGCGCGATCTGCAGCAAGTCTGCCCAGGGCGCCGGGAGTGAAGTGAAGTCGGCCTTCAACGCCGTTTTCGCGATGGCCCCGCTGGTGAATGGCGCGCCGATGAGCGCCAATGCGGGCACCAACATGCCGACGAATAGCCACAAGCGCTGTGCCCGGGTTGCGGCATGGCTGGCCACGCCGACGCCGAGAAACAGCGCGCCTTTGGCCAGCGCGTGGTGCAACGCGTAAATCAGGATCGCCGTCAAGACGGTCGGCCACAGCGAGGGCACCATCAACACGACGCCGACAGCGATCGTGATCAACCCCATCTGACTGATACTCGAATAGGCAAGCACGGTTTTGGGATTCGTTTGTGTTACACCGACCAGTGCGCCGAAAAATGCTGCTGCCAGCCCTGCACCCATGACGAGTGCGCCCCATTGCGGAAACGCTTCCAGGCCTAGTGGGAGGAAACGAATCCAGCCGAGCAGACCGGCTTTAATCATCGCGCCGCTCAATACCGCGCTCGCGGGTACCGGTGCGGCAGGATGTGCCAGCGGCAGCCAGACGTGTAAGGGCAATGCACCGGCCTTGATGCCAAAGCCAAGAAGCAGCAAGGCCAGCGTCACGTCGCTCATCGGCTCGGCGATGGCGTCGCGCAGCAGAATGGAGTTGGCGTTCGTTGCCATCGTCACCATCGCTGCAAAGAGCATCAATTCACCGAGCACGACGAGGCAGAGATAAATGCGGCCGGCGCGGAGCGATTCGTTTTCGCCATTGTGAATGACCAGCACGTAGGACGAAAAACTCATCAGCGAAAAGAACACGTAAAACGTCACCAGGTCCTGCGCGAGAATCAGCCCGAAGTTGCCGGCCATGGCCAGCAGGTAAAAAGCGAAAAAGCGCGAGCGCTTCGGGTCATCGACCAGATAAGTTTGCGCAAACAGACCTGACAACAGCCACAGCGTGGAGGTAAACAGAAGATAGATGTAGCCAGTCTGGTCGAAGCCCAGGTGGCTACCCAGGAAGAGCCAGGAAAAAGAAGCTGCGGCGCCCTGAGGCACCACAAACATGACGAGGAGTGCCGGCAAGGCCGCCCACGGTGCCAGCCGCAGCAAGCATGAACGCCAGCCGCGTTGCGCCATTCCTGCTGCCAGCAGGAGTGGCAGAGCGATGGCGCCAAGCAGGAGAGCGGCATTGAAGTCAGGAAAGTTCATTTGCCGTATTCGATTTCGGTGATGTACCGCACCCAGTCGAGCGGACTAAACGGCGCGTTGGCCAGCACGCCTACCGCCACCACCAGCGCTGCCGTAGCCAGCGGCGGGGCCAGCAGCATCCAGTGGCCTTCCCCGGCGCCGTGCGCATGATCGGCAGGCCATGGATCCTGCCGTTGCTTGAACCAGGCAGCATGCAGAATGGGCAGGAAGTAGGCGGCATTGAGCGCGCTACTGGCGGCGAGAACAACCACCGCCCAATAACTGTCTGAGCTCACCGCGCCAAGGCCGATGTACCATTTGCTGATAAACCCGGCGAACGGAGGCACGCCGATCATGCCCAGCGCGGCGATGGTAAACGCCGTCATGCTCCAAGGCATCCTCAGGCCGAGCCCTGTCATCTCGCTGACTTTGTGCACACCGAGGGTGTGAGCGAATATTCCGGCGCAGAAGAACAGGGTGATTTTCATGATGCCCTGATGAACGAGATGCGTGAGGCCGCCAATCGTCGAAAGATACCCGAACAGCGCCGTGCCAAGCGCGATGTAGGACACCTGGCTGACGGTGGAAAAGGCCAGCCGTCGCTTGAGGTCATCCTGAAACAAGGCGCGTACGGAGCCATAAATAATGGTGAATGCCGCGACGCCGGCCAGCGGTGCGAGCACGCCGAGGTCTTGCGCCGTGTGCACGCCGTAGAGGTCATACACCACGCGCACGATGCCGAAGGCACCGGCCTTCACCACCGCCACCGCATGTAACAGCGCGCTGACCGGCGCGGGAGCGACCATCGCTTGGGGTAGCCAGCCGTGCAGCGGGAACAGTGCGGCCTTCACGCCAAGCCCGGTAATGAGCAGCGCGAAGATGGCGATCAACTCGCTCCGGTGTTGCGTCGCAACCTGCGCCAGTGCTCCGCCGAGCGAGAACTCTAGCGGGCCCGCCAGCGTGTGCAACCAGACTGTAGCCAGGAGCAATAGCGCGCCACCACTCAATGTGTAGATGAGATAAGTGCGCCCGGCCCGCAGCGACTGTTCCGTTCCGCGATGCACGACAAGAGGGTAGGTGGACAGTGTTAGAAGTTCGTAGAAGATGAGGAAGGTAATCAGGTTGCCGGCCAGCGCGACGCCGGTTGTGGCGCTGACGCAGATGCTGAAGAATCCGAAGAAGCGACTGCGGTGCGGCTCACCTTCCAGATAGCCGACAGCATAGAGCGTGGTGACCAGCCAGAGCACCGACGACAGCGTGGCGAAAAGTGCGGACATGGCGTCGGCGCGTAACACCAGGTCGAGACCGGGCAACAGTTCGAGCCGTGACTCATAGACGTGATTGGACTGCACGCCGGCAATCATCACGCCGACGAGAATCACTTTCAGCAGCGCACCAAAGAGATTGAGCAGCGTACGCAGGCGGTGCGCTTCCTCCTTGAGAAAGAAAATGATCAGCCCGGTCACAAAGGAGCTGAGCAGAATGAAAACCAGCAGCCAGTGGTCGAGATTCATGTTTGACCTGGTGCATGAATTGACGCGGGCGCACCGGTGCGCAGCAATTCCACCGGGCGGGCGGCCATCAGTCCCAGCAGCACGGCCAGCAGCGACAGTGCAAGCGCTGACCATTCCATCGTGCGCGGCACGCGATGCAAGGGGCGCGCTACCTCAACTTGCGTGAAGGCATGCCAGAGTACGCGCAACACATAAGCCACCGCGAGCAGGCTGCCGGCCAGGATGAGCGTTGCCCAACCCCACTCTCCGCTGCCGATGGCCGCCTGTAACAACATCCATTTTGCGATGAATCCACCGCTCGGCGGCAAACCGATGAGGCTGATGCCGGCCAGGGCAAATGCCGCCACCGATAGCGGTAGCGCCTGCGTGATACCGTCCAGGTCGGCAATGCGGTCGTGCCCAGCCGCATGGGCGATGTTGCCCGCAGCCAGGAACATGGCCGTCTTCGCGCAGGCATGAGCCAGCACGAAGTAAACGCAAGCGCTCCAGGCAGTCAACGCCGAGCCGGCATTCTGCGTGAGCGGAAAGACCAGCATCAGGTAGCCGAGCTGCGCAACGGTGGAATAAGCGACGAGCAGCTTGAGTCGAGGCTGATGCAGTGCTTGCGCCGAACCCCACAGAATCGCCCCGGCACCGAGCAGACCAAGGAAGGTCGCCGTAGCGGGAGTCACTACCGCGCTGAACAGTTCGAACCAGAGCCGCAGGAGGATGTAGAACGAGGCCTTGACCACCAGCGCGGAGAGCAGCGCGCTCACCGGCGTAGGCGCGTTGGCATGTGCCGGGGGCAGCCAGAAATGCAGCGGGAACACCGCGCCCTTGATCAACAGTCCAGCCGCCATCAAGGCCAGTGCCGACCAGGCCAGCGGGCCGGGCTGCACCTTCCCGGCTAATGCTGTCAGATCCACAGTGGCATAAGCCGCGTAAAGAATGGCCACGCCAAACAGGAAAAAGAGCGAACCCGACAAGCTCACCAGCAAATAGCGCATTGCCGCGACAACAGCGGCGCGTTTGCCCGCAAGCGCTGCCAGCGAGACGGCAGCGAAGCCAAGCAATTCCAGCGTGACGTAAAGATGGAAAATATCCGCTGCGAGAAAAAGCCCGTTCAGACCCGCCAGCAGAAACATCCAGAGCGGCCAGAAATAGGCGCGCTGGTGAGCCTGGGCGGCGTGCTTATCCGCCGCGTCCGTATCTGAAAAGTAGCAGGCCGCATAGACGCTCACTGCCACAGCGATGACTGCGCTCATCACCAGCATCAGGACACTCAAGCCATCCGCACGCAAGTCGATACCGAGTGGCACGCCCCAGCCCCCGACCGAGTAACGCAGGGGACCTGAGTGCATCACCTGCGCCGCCAGACCGGCCACCGCGATGGCGCTGCCGAGTGCCGACGCGATACCGATCCAGGGCGCAGCCCGCCGGAAAAGAAAGGTTAGGATTCCCGCGCTCAGCGGCAGCACAATACACCAGACGAGCCACGGGGCAGTGTTCCATAGTGTCATGCGCCAGACTCGTCATTTTCCGGCAGTACCATCCTGCCCGTCGTCGTCTGTACGCGGTGCGCCAATGCCAGCGCCAGGCCGGTCGCACACACGGAAACGACGATGCCGGTCAACACCATGGCTTGTGGAACTGGGTCGGCTACGGGCTCTGAGCGATACGCGATGGCGACGAGGAACAGAAAAACACCGGTGCCCATGACATTCAGTGCCAGAATTTTTCTCAGCAAGTGCGTGCGGGCGATGAGGGCGTAAAGGCCGATGGCGAACAGACCGACGCCAGCGAGCGCGTAGAGCAGGTAAGGTTCGAGAGTCATTTGGGCTGCACGCCATTTTCAGATGCACTGCTCGAATCTTCATCGCTGAGCGCTCGGCCGCCGACGAACAGAGCGGCCAGCGTCAGGGCGATGGAGATGAGCGCGGCGGATTCAATGAGCAGGATGAGCATGCCGGCGTGGGCGCGCGGGTATTCGAGCAGTTTGCCACCACCAGCCATCACGCCGACAGCGACCGCGATGAAGACGGACAAACCCAGCACCAGGCAAAAGCGGAGCCAAACCTCGTGCGACCAGATCGCGAAGTCTTGATTGGACAAACGCAACAAGACAAGAACGCCAGCCAGCACCGCACCCCCTTGAAACGCACCGCCAGGCGCGAAGGAGCCAATCCAAAGCAAGTAACCCGCGATGAGTATCATCAGCGGCAAAACAATTCTCATGAAAGAGAGCAAGACAGGACTCGCAGGCTCAAACGCCGCTGGCGGCTCCGCTTGCGCCAAGGACCAGACACCAATCACCGCGAGCAGGAGAACGGCGATCTCCAGCAGCGTGTCGTAACCGCGGTAGTTCAATACCGCCGCCGTGACGGGATTGAGGACGCCGCTGTTCGACAATTCGGCAAGCGCCGTTACGGCAAGACCGGAGGAATATTCCGGCAGCGAGCAGACGGCCCAACCGAGCGCGCCAGCCAACGTCAGCACGAACAGCATGATTATCAGCCGCAATGGAGTGAGCCGGGTGTCATCGGTGATTCCATCGGGAGCGTTCATGGTTCCCTTCCGATGTGCGGCTGAGCACTCCGCTCAAGGCGACGTAGGCGCGCCAGTCCCGACAGCAGCAGCGCACCGGTGATGCCGGAACCGACGGCCGCTTCCGCCAACGCGATGTCAGGCGCACGCAGCCGCATCCAGGCGAGGGCCATGAGCAAGCCAAACGCAATGAACAGCACGATGCCCTTGAACAAATCCGCTGCCGCCAAAGCGTGCCACGCCAGCCAGAGCAGCGCCAGCACCAACACCAGGTCGAACACCGTTTGCAGTGAGTTCATCATTTCGTCCAAGGTTTCTGCCCGTGGCGCAGCGCGGTGCGGGCGACAAGGAAGCACAAGGTTGCGCTGGCGCCCAGTACCAGTAGCCAGATCAGTACCAGCCGTGTCACGTCCGCCCACGAACTGGCCTGCACAGCCAGACCGGCGATGACCAGGCCGAGACCGAGATTGTCCGCTTTGGTCAGCGCGTGCAGGCGGGTGAAGAAATCCGGAAACCTGAGCAAGCCGACGGTTCCGGCCACAAAGAAGAACATCCCACCAAGAATCAGCACGGCGGATATCGATTCGCTAAGGTTCACTTCGATCCTCCCGGTTTGACCCAGGTTCGACCCAGCCGCGCAGTGCAAATGCGACGCCGACGACCGCCGCCAGGACCGCAAACACCAGAGCCAGATCAAGCAGGCGCGGAATGTCCATGGCAAAAGCGAACAAGAGCACTACAGCCACTCCGCTTGTACCGAACAGTTGCGCAGCCAGCATGCGGTCGCCTGGAGTTGGCCCGTTCAGGATGCGCACTAATCCCGCGACGATCATCAGCAGGAGCAGTACGCACATCGCGAGGTTGAATTCATTCATGCGCGTATGTCCTTTTCCGTGCCCAACGGGATGGAAAACAAGCCAGCCACCCGCTCTTCGAGGGTTTGCATGTCGGCGAAGGTCTCCGGGCCGGCATCCAGTACGTGAATGGTAACGACACCATTCGCCAAATCGGCAGAAAGCGTTCCGGGCAACAAGCTGTTCAGGTTGACCAGAAGCACCTGCGCCAATTCATCGCGCAAGCGCAGTGGATAATTGAGCATTGCCGGATTCAGCGGCATTGCCGGTGAGAGCGCGCGTTTGGCGACGTCCCAGCCACCACGAAAGGATTGGGCGACGAAGAATGTCGCAAGGCGCATTGCGCCGAGCAGGCTGTACCGTCGCGGCACCGGGCTGTGCAAGCGCAACGCTGCGGCGCTCGCCAAGGCCACAACAGGAATGCCGACCAGCCAGGAATGGAGGTCGCCGGGATTGATGGCTGTCCACAGCAGGCCAAGCGTGATTATCCATAGCAAAGCCTCGCCGGCAGTTTGCTTACGCGGCACAAGACTCGGTTGGTCAGTGGGTGTGCATGGCAATGACATGACTTCCAACTACTTTTTCAAGACAGGATTAGAAATTCTGTGGCGTAAATTGAGGGATGATGAGAAGTGTCCGCTCTGTTACATCAACGCGGTGTTGCTGGAGCCGCTTTGACTGTCATAGCACAAAATTGTTCTGCGATTTTACTTTGAGTCTCGGCCGTCTTCCTGCTTCCTCTGGCCGAGAGCTTGTGCTTGGGGAATATTTTTCCAACTGGGGCAAGATAAGGGATCGCCCGGCGATTGACCCTCGAATGATCTAGCGTGATAGCACACAATTAAATCATCACTTCAAGGCTGTGATAAGCGTCCCGTTTGAAATTATGGGCTCATCCGTTTGGGGTGAGCCGTGAGCTTGTCGAACGCTTGAAGATCAAACAAAACAGCTTGGTTTCCCGACCGAACGGCGTGTTCATGGCGGTGTCGCCAATCACATC
The DNA here is from genome assembly GCF_016790145.1 of Propionivibrio sp. Taxonomy (GTDB): domain Bacteria; phylum Pseudomonadota; class Gammaproteobacteria; order Burkholderiales; family Rhodocyclaceae; genus Propionivibrio. The sequence continues at coordinate 12,270 of NZ_JAEUOI010000009.1, forward strand.
ACGGAACCCACGATGAGCATCCCGAAGGGTTGCCACGAAATGATTGTCTAAACCCGCTAGTAGCAGAGCAAGGGCGTTTTCCCAAAGCACGTTGGCGCGACCAACTGTTTCAGCATGAAGTCGGCAACATCGAGGCGCGAAATTTTTTCTGCCGTAACACCGGTCATGTTTTCAATCACCCGGTATTGTCCGGTTCGGGGCCCGTTGGTCAGGAATCCCGGACGCACAATCAGCCAGTCGGCATTGCTGGCTTTGATGATCGATTCCTGGCGGTCCTTGTCGGCGTAAATGGTTCCAAGAAAAAGCGGGTTGAGCAGCCGATCGTATAAACAGCCGCCATGGCCTTTGCTGTCACCGGCGCCGATACCGGTAACCGAGATCAGCTTTTGCCGTGAATCCCGCCCCATTGCCGCCAAGACACATTCAATTCCGCGCGAAAACACATTGACCGCCTGCAGGGTTGGCGCAACGCCGATGCAAACGCAAATCGCGTCCTGACCGGCGACAACAGCCGCAGTCGATGCCGGGTCAAGTATGTCGCCAGCTACGAGCTTCAGGCGCGAGTCGGTGATTTTCAGCCTGGCCGGGTTGCGCAGCAAAGCCGTGACGTCGTGGCCTTCAGCCAGGGCCAGTCTGAGCAGTTCATAACCAATTCCGCGAGAAGCGCCGATCACAGCAATTTTCATGGGGTCACCTGTTAGTTGGTCAATACCTGGCTACGACTTGAGCGCTTAAGACGGCTCCGCTCCGCTGGCCAGTCTATCAAAATACAGCAGACGGCTTGTGCTACGACAAGCCTGGTGGATTCTCCGGGACTTCACTCGGGCTCTCCATCTCGTCCAGCAGCTTGCGGCCGCGCGACTTCATGGCCGGCGTGCCGCGAACGGTGAGATCCCGCAAATGAACCCGTGCAGCAGGCCGCATTTCGGGCGCTTGTCTGGCAAGATCGGCAAGCGCCTGCATGGCAAAGGTTTTCACGATGCTGCTGGTGTCATTCAGGTAGTCCAGAAGAACTCCCAGCACCTGTTGTCGCTCATCTCGTGTCCACTCGATCCGGGGCAGCATCTGCGCCACGTGCCAGCGAACCTCCTTTTGATCGCTGCGGGAAATCCGCTCGACAAGCAGGTTTTTGTAAGGTAGCAGATGCTCGGGACGGCGTGCGCTGATTTTTTCAATGGCATCAGCCGAACGCATGCGAATAATCGGGCTTGCGGATAACAATCCGGAAAAGACAGCGTCAAACAAGCCGGGATCGGCAAGGACTTCCGCGACCACCTCGTTCGATCGACCGATCGAACGCCGGTCGCCACCATCAAGCTTGCTCAGGATTTCATGCATGGCATTTTCAGCCTTTCAGGCCGGGTCGGGCAGCGTAGCTGTAACCCGACGCCACCGACTCCCGATCCAGAATTCCTGAATTATTGCTTTTCCGCCTTGGGTAGTGGTGCAAACTCGATCGGCACCCAACTGTAACTTCCCTTGCCGTCCGCCCGCACATGACCGATTCCAGGAAAGGGCAAGTGCATGCCGGCGACCAGGGATTTGCTCGCCGCCATCGCTTTCATGATGCTGCGCCGGGTGGCAATCGCCTGTTTCTGGTCGATGTCGAACTCAATGGAAACGCCCGGCCGGGCAAACTGCACGGCGTGGGCATGCACCAGATCACCCCAGATCAGCAACTTCTGCCCTTCCGACTCGACGGCAAAGGCGGTATGGCCCGGCGTATGGCCGCTGGCCTTGACCGCCTGAATGCCCGGTACCAGTACGCTTCCCTCGCTGAAGGTGTCCCACTGTCCGCTGGCCAGATAAGGCGCCGCGCTGTCGCGCGCCATTTCGAAGAAAGGCTGAACTTCTGTCGGCGCGCCATCGGCGATCTTCTGCGACAGCCAGAAGTCGTTATCCGCCTGTGCCACCAGAATTCTGGCCTTCGGGAAAAGTGGCTGGCCGCTGGCATCATTCAGCCCCCCGACATGGTCGCCGTGCAGATGGGTGATGATGACCGCATCGACCTGCGCCGGCTCGTAGCCCGACGCTTTCATATTCTGCAGCACATAACCCAGCGCTGGGCCGAACAGTTTGGCGGCGCCGGTATCGACCAGCACCAGATGGCTACCGGTGTTGATCAGATAGGCGTTGACCGCCGTCTGCATCTTCGGATTGCCTACAAACAGACGGGACAGCAGCCCTTGCAGTTCAGCCGCGCTGGTGTTGCGCAGAAGTTTTGTGTCCAGCTCGATCGCGCCATCGTACAGGGCGGTAATCTCGAACTGGCCAAGCTGGGTGCGGTAGTAGCCGGGCACTTGCGTCTGGACCTGCGGTGCTTCGGCCTGGGCGAGAGGCGCGAGCAACATCAGGGCAGCGCCCGCCAGGGCCAAAATAAGCTGATTGAGTTTGGTCACGGGTAGAACTCCTTTTGGAAAAATGATGATGTGGATCAATGGCGGGCAACCTGGCGTGACGGTTCGCCTGGAGAAAAGCAGCTTCCTCGTTCGCTTCCTCGTTGAACCGTGTCGGGTGCGCCCCTTGCTCCCGGCATGAAGCATTTTACTTGCCATTTGGATTTTGAGTTGCTTCGGTATCACGACAGCGCCAGATTGACGATGCGACACCGGAAATTGTCCGGCCCTACCGGTGTGAGTGCAGGAAAATATCGCAGGCCTAACCGGGGCAACAAGGCAAACCGGCATTGACCAGTTTTCTTCCGTCAGAGATACTCCACTCATACTCCACTCATGCGGTTGAAATGCCTATCCTTAACAGAGTAGCATCAATGAAATTCAAGTCGGGGCGTTCGGACTTCAGGGAGTTTTCCCTTGACTGAGTCGTGACGCGCGGGAAGCTTGCCGCCATTTGGAGCACGTCATATAGATTGAAACTGTAAATGATGGCAGCGGTGCAGCCCGGTACATGCGAGCTCGTGAAGGGAAGAGAGTGTTCCTGTGATGAACTAGCCGAATGCCGGGGCCGCTATCAAGTGCGAGCCTCAGGAAAACTGCCCCTTCTGTGGCTCATCAGGTCGCGTTCTTTTTGAGGGTCTGACTGATCGAATCTTCTGTTGCGTGGAAGGAACCTGGCGGGAGATGGAATGTGCCAACAATGACTGTCAGTCGTTATGGATTGATCCGCGCCCGATTGAACAGGAGTTGTTCAAGGCCTATGCGAGCTATTACACACATGCAGCGGCCATTGACGATAACGCCCCCCACCCTTTCGGCCAACTGAAGCACCATGCGTTCAGGCTGGCCACCAGTGTCATCAAACACTTCTACGGTCAGAAAGCGGAACGCGCACAATTGAAGCTTCTTCACTTGCCTGCTGGTCAAGGAAGGCATCTTCTCGAAGTCGGATGCGGAGGAGGAGAACGCCTGCAGTTGCTCACGCGGCATGGCTGGGTAGTGGACGGGCAGGATGTTGACGAAAAGGCGGCCTCAAACGCCCGTAATAAGTATGGCGTGCCTGTCCACTGCGGAAAACTTGAGGACCTGTCGCTCCCTCCTTCGTCATTCGATGCCCTTGTGTTGAATCATGTCATCGAACATGTATCCGACCCGGCATCATTGCTGCGCAAATGCCATACCCTATTGAAGCCCGGCGGAATACTCGCGATGGCAACTTCGAACGCCGCCAGCTTCGGCCTTGCGACTTTTGGTGCCGCGTGGATGGCGCTGGACGTGCCGCGACATCTGCAACTTTTCAGCATGAAGTCGATGGAACAACTGGTGTCCCGCGCGGGATTCAAAGAGATACGCACATGGACCTCGGCAGCCAATGCTTCAAGGGTCGCCGCCGGAAGTCTCGCCATTCTTCGAAACGGCAGGTTCGCCGTTGACCTGGAGATTGGAGACGAGATCAGGTGGGAAGCCATGCGATTTCAACAGAAAGCCATCGCCCGGCTTCGGAAAGATCCGAACAGCGGAGACGATATTCTGATCCATGCGACGCGATGAGCTGAGTGCCGATTGAAATCCGCCAATGACAGGCCGGCTCTTCGTAACTTGTTTCCGGCAAAAAGCAGAACAACAAACGCAGATCCGCTCACCGCTCAACGATCGGCTACCCCGGTGCTGTCGGGGACGCTGCGGAACATGTCCGGCGTGAGCTCGTGTTTCTGCAGCAGGCGATAGAACTCGGTGCGGTTGCGTTCGGCGATGCGGGCGGCGTCGGCGACGCTGCCGTCGGTCAGCTTGAGGAGTTGCACCAGATAGTTGCGTTCGAAGCGCTGTTTCGCCTCGGCGTAGGACAAGGCCTCGATGCTCGGGACGCGCAGGGCGCGCTGGATGAGTGTCAGCGAGATGAGCGGCGTGGTGGCCAGCGCGCAGGATTGCTCGACCACGTTGTAGAGCTGGCGAACATTGCCCGGCCAGGCGGCGCTGGCCAGTACTTCGAGCGCTTCCGGGGCAATGCCGGTGATTCCTTTCTTGTATTTTCTGACCAGTTCCTGGACAAAATAGGCGGCCAGTAGCGGAATGTCCTCGCGCCGTTCGTCGAGGCGCGGCAGGGTCAGGGTGACGACGTCCAGGCGGTAGTAAAGATCCTCGCGAAACAGGCCTTCGGCCATGGCAGCTTCGAGGTCGCGGTGGGTGGCGGAAAGTACCCGCACATCGACCGGCTCGGCACGGGTGGCGCCGACCGGCCGCACGGCCCGATCCTGCAGCACGCGCAACAGCTTGACTTGCAGTGCCAGCGGCATGTCGCCGATTTCGTCGAGAAACAGCGTGCCTCCGTCGGCGGTCTGGAAGAGGCCGACGTGTGCGCCGGCGGCACCGGTGAACGCCCCGCGAGCGTGGCCAAAGAGTTCCGACTCGAGCAGTTGCTCGGGAATTGCCCCGCAGTTGATGGCCACGAATGGTGCCCTGGCGCGCGGGCTGGCGCGGTGGATGGCGCGCGCCAGGACCTCCTTTCCGGTTCCGCTTTCGCCGCGGATGAGGACGCTGGCGTCTGACGCGGCAACCACCCGGGCTTCCTCCATCACTTCCGCCATGCAACTGCTGCGGAAGACGATTCCCTCGCGCCAGGCTTCGCCATTCCCCGTTTCCCGCCCGGCACTTAGCGGGGAGAGTTGCAGCGCCTGCTCAATCTTCTCAAGCAGGATCTTGCTCTCGAAAGGCTTGGTCAGATAGCCGAAGACGCCGCGTGACATGGCCTGCACCGCGTCGGGAATCGTTCCGTGCGCGGTCAGCAGGATCACCGGCAGGGTCGGCCGGGTCGAGCGGATTTCATCGAACAGGGCCAGTCCATCCTTGCCGGGCAGGCGGATATCGCTGAGCACCAGTTGCGGCGCTTCGACGGCAATACGCGCCAGGCCTTCCTCGGCGGAGGCCGCCGTCGACACCCGGAACCCCCAGGAATTCAGGCGCATCGACAGCAGGCGCAGCAAATCGAGGTCATCGTCGATGACCAGGACGTGAGCGGCGTCGGACTTCAGACCGGGTTTGAGCGCAGGTTTCATCGCGGTGCTCCGGGCAGGTTCTCGCCGGCGGTCGGGCGCACCGGCAGCGAGCGTTCGATATCGGCCAGGGCATCGAGCTTCTCCTGAAGTTCGACGTTACGGCGCTGGATTTCCTTCAACTGCTGGACAAGTTTTTCGTTCTGCATTTCGAGTTTCAGCCGCTCCTGGTATTGACTGGCCAGTGTTCGCGCCAGCGGATGCAGGCTGGCCGCCGCCCGGTCGCTGGATTTCAGCACGGTTTCTAGCAATGCCAACGCCCGGTAGAGATCCATCGGGCCGCGCACCTGACCCAATAGCATGGCCAGGCGAACCTGGATCGCAGGGCTTGGTGGTAAAGCAGCAAGCACATTGCGTTCCCGCACCAGTTCCTGCGCTGACATGCGATGCAGGCGCTGGAAGTAGGACAGCAGCGGCAACATCGCACTCGCATCGACCTCGGCCTCGACTGCCGGTGCTGCCGGTGGTGGCGGCACATCCGGTGCCGGCGGGGTGGCGCAGGCGGCGAGCAGGACGGCGGCAGGCAGCCCCGGCCAGGCACTGCGCATTCGATACCACTTCATGGATTCATCCCGAGCAGGAGCCGCTGAAAAAGTGTTAATTCGTCATTCCGGTAAAAGCCGGAATCCAGAAAAGTCAAGGCACTGAACACCTGCGTCTGCCCCGAAGGAAACATTCCTGGGGTGCGCCGGGGTGACGGATTATTCAGCGTTTCGCGAAAAACGAAAACGTCGCCACCAGGGCGCCAGGGCGCAGCGGCGACAGCAAAACAAAATCTACGACTCACAGGGTACCTCAATGCGAAAATTTGCCCCCTTCGCGTTCCAGTTGCCGGGCACCAGCAGCACGCGCCCACCCATTGCCGTCATCAGTTCACGGACAATCGACAAGCCGACGCCGCTGCCTTGACGTGGCGTCGGAGAAGCACGTCCTCCCTGGACAAAGGGCTCGAAAATACGCTCGGCATCCTCTGCCGCAATGCCCGGCCCCTGGTCGATGCAGGCGATGCGCAGGATGTTGTCAGCGACCTCGGCCTGCAGCCGGATGACCCCGCCTTCCGGGCTGAAATCGATGGCGTTGGATAGCAGGTTATCGAGTGCCACCAGCAGCTTTTCTCCGTCGAGTGTGCGCGTGATAGCCGGGGCATCGGCGAGAACGCTCAGTTGGCGCGCCTGAATCTGCAACTCCCGTCCCTGCACCACGTCGGCCAGGAGTTTTCTCAATGGCAGCGGCCGATAGCACAGGCGGCGCGCCTCGAAGGCCGCGGCATTGAGCCGGAGCAGGCTTTCTATATGTCGCTGCAAGGCCATC
>NZ_JAEUOI010000114.1 GCF_016790145.1 Propionivibrio sp.
ACTGAACAAGACAGTTCTGGCACTGGTGACGGTGGGCGTGCTAAGCAGTGGCGTGGCGCAGGCGGCACTACATGACCGGGGTGGAGGTCTCCTGTACGACGACGTGTTGAACGTCACCTGGCTGCAGGATGCCAATTATGCCAAAACCAGCGGCTACGATAGCGACGGCGCGATGAACTGGAGCGCGGCCAACACCTGGGCCGCCAACCTGAGCTTTCACGATAGCGTGCGCAACGTCGATCTAACCGGTTGGCGACTCGCTGCCAACACACCGGTGGGTGCAGATTGGAACGAAATCTTTTCGTATGACGGCAGCACTGACGTTGCTTTTAACATCACCAGCCCTCACAGCGAACTGAGTTACATGTACTACGTCAATCTGGGGCTGAAGGGCTATTACTCCCCCGCAGGCATTTATCAACCGAATTTTGGCGTTTTCGGCAATGGTAATAATGGTGGTCAGGCGGATGTCGGTCCGGTAAAAAACTTGCAATCCTACTTTTACTGGTCTGGTACGGCCTATGTGCCTGAGCCGGCCGACATCGCGTGGGACTTCTTTACCGGCTATGGTGACCTCACCGGTTACCAAAGCGCCACCTACCACTACAACGAGCTCTATGCCTGGGCGGTTCACCCCGGTGATGTCGCCGCAGTACCGGAGCCTGAGACGTATGGACTGCTGCTGGTGGGATTGGGGCTGCTGGGCGTGGTAGCGAAACGGCGGCGTCGGTCCTTCGCTGCTTCGTGATCTTCGGCCCTTGTAGGGGTGCAGGGGGCGGCATTTTTATACCGCGTTGGCCCGCTACCAGCCTCTGCTGATAAACCCTTGAAACCACGGCGCCTGTAGCGATAGCGGAGCAGGATGTCGGGTTAAGCCTGTGAGCTAACCCGACCCGCTATTTGACTGTCCGTCCCCGTCTTTCTTCGCTTACCGATGCTGAAAAACCGGCTTGCGTTTTTCGACAAAAGCGACCATGCCTTCCTTCTGATCTTCAAGCGAAAAGCTGGCGTGGAAAACGCGGCGTTCGAAGAGCAGGCCTTCGCCAAGGCCGCTCTCGGCGGCGCGATTGACCGACTCCTTGATCATCATCACCACCGGCAGCGAGAACGAGGCGATCGTGTCGGCGGTGGCCAGCGCATCTTCAAGCAGTTTGTCGGCCGGCACGATGCGCGCGACGAGACCGGCGCGTTCGGCTTCTTCGGCGCCCATCATGCGTGCCGTCAGGCACATTTCCATGGCCTTGGCCTTGCCTACGGCGCGTGGCAGCCGCTGAGTTCCGCCGGCCCCGGGCAGTGTACCGATTTTTATTTCGGGCTGCCCGAACTGGGCGGTGTCGGCGGCCAGGATGAAATCGCACATCATCGCCAGTTCGCAGCCGCCACCGAGGGCGTAGCCGGCGACGGCTGCGATCACCGGTTTGCGGCAGCGGGTGATGCGCTCCCAGTTGCGCGTGATGTAGTCTCTGCGGTAGGCGTCCATGTACGAGAAATCCTTGATCGCCGTGATGTCGGCACCGGCGGCAAAAGCCTTCTCCGAGCCGGTAATGACAATGGCGCCGATCGCATCCGAGGCCTCGAAGTCATCCAGCGCCTGGCGTAATTCCTCGACCAGCGCGTCGCACAGCGCATTGAGCTGCTGCGGCCGGTTGAAGGTGATCAGGCCCACCCGGCCGCGGGTTTCGGCGATGATGAACTGGTAATTGCGGGTCTCGGTCATGGTGTCGTTCTCCTCTGAAGGTTAACCTGGATGCGCTACTGTCCGGTTATTCCGGCGATAGCCGGAATTCAGTGATTGCGCTGTTCGACAGTAGATCGGGATGAGTTGTTACATGGCTTGGAGCGCCTTTCTTCCTGGATTCCGGCGTTTGCCCCGAAGGTGACAGGGCCTAGGGCTCAAATACTCTTGGGGTGCGCCGGAATGACGGCGTGTGTTGATTGGCTTCTGGTAGCCGGGTTTGTCAAGATTACATGCTGCGCCGGTATTGCCCGCCGACGGCGTAGAGCGCACTGGTAATCTGTCCGAGCGAGCAATAACGGACGGCGTCGATCAGCACGGCGAAGACGTTGCCGTTGTCGATCACCGTTTGCTGGAGTCTGGCCAGCCAGAGCGGCGCCTGATCGGCGTTGCGCTGCTGAAAATCACGCAGGCGGGCAAGCTGGCTCTGCTTTTCCTCCTCGGTCGAACGGGCCATTTCAATGTCGACCTGGGCGTTGCCCTTCGGGTTGAGGAAGGTATTGACGCCGATGATCGGGTACGAGCCGTCGTGCTTTTTATGCTCGTAATAGAGCGACTCTTCCTGGATCTTGCTGCGCTGGAAACCGGTTTCCATGGCGCCGAGCACGCCGCCGCGCGAGCTGATGGCTTCGAACTGCTTGAGCACCGCTTCTTCGACGAGATCGGTCAGTTCGTCGATGATGAAGGCGCCCTGATTCGGGTTTTCGTTTTTGGCCAGACCCCACTCGCGGTTGATGATGAGCTGGATGGCCATGGCGCGCCGCACCGATTCTTCGGTCGGCGTCGTGATCGCTTCGTCGTAAGCGTTGGTGTGCAGGCTGTTACAGTTGTCGTAGATGGCGATCAGCGCCTGCAGGGTGGTGCGGATATCGTTGAAATCCATTTCCTGCGCGTGCAGCGAGCGGCCGGAGGTCTGGATGTGGTACTTGAGTTTCTGGCTGCGCTCGTTGGCGCCGTACTTGTTCTTCATCGCCACCGCCCAGATGCGCCGGGCGACGCGGCCGATCACCGAGTATTCCGGGTCCATGCCGTTGCTGAAGAAGAACGAAAGATTCGGCGAGAAATCGTCGATCTGCATGCCGCGCGCCAGATAGCTTTCAACGTAGGTAAAGCCGTTGGACAGCGTAAAGGCGAGCTGGCTTATCGGGTTGGCGCCGGCTTCGGCAATGTGATAGCCGGAAATCGACACCGAGTAGAAATTCTGCACCTTGTGGTGAACAAAGAATTCCTGGATGTCGCCCATCATCTTGAGCGCGAATTCGGTCGAGAAAATGCAGGTGTTCTGGCCCTGGTCTTCCTTGAGGATGTCGGCCTGCACGGTGCCGCGTATCGTTGCCAGCGTCCAGGCGCGGATTTTCTCGATTTCGTCTTCGGTCGGCTCGCGACCATTGTCGGCATTGAATCGCGCCATCTGCTGATCGAACGCGGCATTGAAGTAGAAGGCCAGGATGACCGGCGCCGGGCCGTTGATCGTCAGCGACACCGAGGTATTCGGCGCGCACAGCTCGAAGCCGTCAAAGAGCACCTTCATGTCGTCGAGCGTGGCAATCGAGACGCCAGCGTTGCCGACCTTGCCGTAAATATCCGGGCGCGAATCGGGGTCGCAGCCGTAGAGCGTGACCGAGTCGAAGGCCGTCGACAGGCGATGCGCCGGCATGCCTTCGGAAACCCGCTTGAAGCGGCGGTTGGTACGAAACGCGTCGCCTTCGCCGGCGAACATCCGTGTCGGGTCCTCGCCTTCGCGCTTGAAGGCAAAAACGCCGGCGGTGAAGGGGAAGGAGCCGGGAACGTTTTCCTTCATCAGGAACTTCAGCGTTTCGCCCTCGTCGTCGAAGCGGGGCAGGGCGACCTTGCGGATCTTGGTGCCCGACAAGGATTCGGAGGTCAGCGCGGTGCGGATTTCCTTGTCGCGAATCTTGACCACGTATTCGTCGGCGCGGTAAAGCTCGACGGTCTTCGGCCACATGTCGAGCAGCTTGCGCGCAGAGGGGGTCAGTTCGCCGTCCTTGGCGACTATCAGTTCGTCAAAACTGCCGGCGTCTTTCTTGCACTCTTCAAATATCTTCTTGGCGATGCGCAGCGCCTGCCGCTCGCGCGCGATGCGCGACTGAGCGGCGGTGTGCTTGTGGTAGCCGCGAACGCTTTCGGCGATTTCGGCCAGGTAGCGGCTGCGCTCGGCAGGAACAATCGCCCGGCCGTGTGAAGAGGCTTTGACCGTGACTTTCGGCAACCTGGCGGCAGCGAGTTTCAAGCCCTTGCTTTGCAGCGCCGGAGCCAGCGCCTGATACAGCGCGGTGACGCCATCGTCGTTGAAACGCGCCGCCATGGTGCCGAAGACGGGCATTTCATCGCTCGCGGTGGTGAATAGCTCGCGGTTGCGCTGGTATTGCTTGCGTACGTCACGCAAGGCGTCGTCGGCGCCCTTGCGGTCAAACTTGTTGATCGCGACGAAGTCGGCGAAATCCAGCATGTCGATTTTTTCAAGCTGGCTGGCCGCGCCAAATTCAGGTGTCATTACATAGAGCGAAACATCGACGAAGGGAACAATCGCCGCGTTGCCCTGGCCAATGCCCGAGGTCTCGACGATCACCAGGTCGAAGCCGGACAGCTTGCAGGCGGCAATGACTTCGGGCAGGGCCGCGGATATCTCCGAGCCGGTAGCGCGCGTGGCCAGCGAGCGCATGTAGATGTTCGGATGATCGATGGCGTTCATGCGAATGCGGTCGCCGAGCAGGGCGCCGCCGGTGCGCTTGCGCGACGGGTCGATGGAAACGATGGCCAGCTTGAGCTGGTCGCCCTGATCGAGACGGAAGCGGCGTACCAGTTCGTCGGTCAGCGACGATTTGCCGGCGCCGCCGGTTCCGGTAATGCCCAGCGCGGGTGTCTTCAGCGGCCTGGCCGCGTCAAGGATGGCCTGCTTGATCTCGGCGCTGTACGCCCCGTTTTCGAGGCCGGTAATAATGCGCGCCAACTGCCGCCGATCGCCTGCGGCTAGCGCCTTCAGCACGGCGTCTGCACCCTGCGGCGCGGCGCTGTCGAGATCGATGTCGCTCTGCGCAACGAGCTCGTTGATCATTCCCTGCAGGCCCAGTGTCGCGCCGTCATCGGGCGAATAGATGCGCGTTACACCGTACGCGTGCAATTCCTCGATTTCGGACGGCACGATGACACCGCCGCCGCCGCCGAACACCTTGATCTTCTCGCCGCCGCCTGCTCTTAGCAGATCGAGCATGTATTTGAAGAATTCGACGTGGCCACCCTGATAGGAGGTGATGGCGATGCCCTGCACATCTTCCTGCAGCGCGGCATTGACGATCTCCTGCACCGAGCGGTTATGTCCCAGGTGGATGACCTCGGCGCCGGTCGCCTGCAGGATGCGGCGCATGATGTTGATTGACGCATCATGCCCGTCGAAGAGCGCTGCGGCGGTGACAAAACGCACCTTGTGCCTGGGCTTGTAGGGCATGAGTTTTTTGGCAAGGGAAAGGTCAGTCATGGCGATCAGGCTCCGCGCAGTTGGAATACGTTCATTCTAGGAAGCCAGCGCCAATAAAGCCATTGCTCCTTATGCCGCCAACAATGTAAATATTGCCAAAGTGGATTATGCTGTAAATACACAGCTCTACGAGATATGTATGCCCCATCCTGATAATTCTGCCAAAGCTGTCGCTCGCCTTGCCAGCCCACTTACCGCCTCCCGCACGCGCGCTACGGTGGCCATCGGCTTCGTGCAGGGCATGCTTGCCGGGCTGGCGCGTGGCCAGCATGCCGCTACGCCCCTGCTTGAAGCGGCCGGAATCGCTGCATCGGTGCTTGAGGACCCGGCGGCACGCGTGCCGGTCGAGCGCTACGCCGTGCTCTACAACCTGCTCACTCATGAACTCGACGACGAAGGCTTCGGCCTTTTCTCGGTACCCATGCGCTGCGGCAGTTTCGAATTTCTCTGTCGCAGCGTCATCACCGCGCCAACACTGGCCGAAGCCGTCGAACGCAGCGTGCGCTTTCTGCGCCTGGTACTGCCGGATTTTTCCTTGGCGCTTGAGCGCGACCAGGGTGCCGCACGGCTGCGCATCGTCGAGACACGTCCGCTGGGCATCGGTCGTGTTTTCGCTTTCGAATGGTTGTTGCGTCTGCTGCACGGGCTGAGCTCCTGGCTGGTCGGGCGCAACATCGTGCTCGAAGCGGTGGCCTTTCCCTATCCCCGGCCGCTGCACGCAGACGACTACGCGCTGATTTTTACCGCCCGCTCAACTTTCGCCCGAGATGCCAACGGCGGCAGTCTGGTCGCGAGCTTCGCCAACGACCTCCTCGACCTACCCATCCGCCGCGACGAAGCGGCCTTGCAGACATTTCTCGCCGGCTCGCCGGGCAAGCTGACCCTGCTTTACCGCCGCGACCGCGAGATGGTGCTGCGCGTTCGCAATTGCCTGCGCGACGCCCTGCCTGCGGCCATGCCGCTCGCCGAAGTCGCGCGCGCATTGCATGTCTCACCACGCACCCTGCATCGCCGGCTGCAAGACGAAGGCTCCAGCTTCCAGGCGATCAAGGATGCGCTACGTCACGATCTGGCGATCAGCCGACTGGCCAAGACAGCGCAGCCACTGGAAGGCATTGCAGCCGACCTCGGCTTTGCCGACGCATCGGCCTTCTATCGCGCCTTTGTCAAATGGACCGGCATGGCCCCGGCACACTATCGACGCCGGTTGAGGATTGCCGATGGCGAACCGGGCTGAGCTTTGCACACGGTTTTCCCCGGCTGATCCATCGATTAAAAAAACCTTGCCGATAGGGCGCAATCACGCAAATTGCGCGATGAAATACGGAGTTAAAAATTTTCTCCATGCAACAGTTGATTGGCCACGCATTGATGTCGGTGAGAATAATCGGTTATGCGAATTAACCGGAGGGCGCGAGTGAGCGAAATCGTTACCAACAATCCCAAATTTCGGATACAAGGTGGACGGACAAAGGAAGTCGGCACCAACGTCCGTTTTGATCAAGCCTACCGGCAGGTTTCGATCCTCAACGGCCTGAAGTTATTTTCATGGGCTACGGCAGGTTACTGATCCTAAACCTGCCGCTCTCCTGAACCAGCCATCCGACAGCAGTTCGGCCAAAGCCGACCTTGGGTATCTCTCCAGACTCGGGCGGCAATGTGCCGGTTACCTGCCATTCAGCCGAAAATTACGTTGAAGGGCAGCTTGCCGATCGGGTGAACTCACACTACCGACCCAAAGCGGAAGTAGCCCGTCCCGAAAAGCGGTCGTTCAGGAATGCAGTAAAAATGACAATTAGCAACCGCTCTGATCAAGATCAAATCGAACAACTGATTGAGTCTAAACGTGCGTTAACAGGGAGAAAAAATTGGTATCT
>NZ_JAEUOI010000160.1 GCF_016790145.1 Propionivibrio sp.
TGCAGGCGGTTTTCCAGTCATTCTTTGCCACCGCCAGTTTCGAGGAGTGCCTGATCGACGTCGTCAATCGCGGCGGCGATGCCGACACCACCGGGGCCATTGCCGGCATGCTTGCCGGCGCGCGCTACGGGCTGCAGGCGATTCCCAAACGCTGGCTGAAAGCACTCGACGCCACGACCAGCAGGCAGTGTGAAGATCAGGCACGGGAGCTGATCGCGCTGGGCGGACATTGAGACTCGTCACACTATCCACCTCATTGGCAGCCTTGACATCAGCCCGCAGCAAGCGCCATCGTTCGGGTCGGGAAAGCTCGCAACATTTTCTTGTCAGCCGTCACCAGTTTTGTGTCGAGCCTGATTGCCAAAGCAAGGAATTCACAGTCGTACGCCGAGCAATCGCTATCACGTTCCAGTTCGAGGACGGCTCGCGAGTCGACTTCAAACTCCGATCCTGCAAGCAGGTCTTCTGCTTCGTTTTGCAGTCTGCACGCTTGCTCGAAAGTTAGAATTTTCCGTCTCATATAGCCCGCCAGAATGTTACGAAACTGACTACGCCATAGAACCGGAGCCGCCCACTCCGGGTCTTGATCAAGCAGTGCCTCGGCATCGGCGGTGCGCTTACCCGGCAGGTACAGGTACGCCAAAACGTTCGAATCCACCACGATCATGGTCGTCCCTCGCGTTTCAGTTCATCAATGTCACGTTCCTGAAATTTCCCCTCAGGCAAGGTCGCACGAAGTTCCCGGGCACGCGCCAGCCTATCGGCCGGCGTGACCCTGGCCGGTAACAGCACCGCCTCAAGGCAAACGATTGCTTCGCTGTTCATGCTGCGGCGGTGCGCTTGCGCAGAAAGCTTTAAGCGCTCATAGATGAAGTCCGGAATGTTTTTTAACGTCAGGGTAGTAGGCATGTCAATCTCCAACCGCAATGGAACCATTATGGTTTTTCATTGCAAACTCGTCAATTCCAGTTCGGCAATATGAGATTCTCGGCAAGCGCCAAAATGCTGGCCAACCCATCACTCCACCTGACTGGCGTGAAAATCATCGCGGGGCTCTTCATCGGTATTGGCGTACTGTTACCGCGCAACCCCGTCCATTCCACGGAAGATCGAGCAACGGCGGAAGATCTCGCTGCTGGGCTGCACCTGTTTTTGCTTGCAATATTTCGTCACCAGCTTGACCAGCCCCTTGATGTCGCGACCGGTGGCTTCCGGGAAAATATCGGGAAGTTCTTCAAGCAGGGCCGGGTCAAGTATCAGGCCGAACTGTTCCGTCATCACCGCCCAGATTCTCCGGCGATCCTCGCGGCCAGGCGGATGAAACTTGATCAACGCGATGCAGCGCGAAACGATGGCTTCGTCAATGTCATCGACCCGGTTGGTGGTCAGGAAAAGCAGTCCGTTGAAGTATTCCAGCACGCGCAGGAAGACGCCGACCACGGCATTCATCGCAATGTTGTCATCGCGCCGCTTGATATAGACGTCGGCTTCGTCGATCAGCATGACCGCACCCCAGCGCTGGGCGCGGGTCAGCACTTCCTTGAGCGCGACTTCCATCGCGGCAACGTTCAGCCCAAGCTGGCCCGAATGCACGCGGTATAGCGGGCGTTTGATGATCTCGGAATAGACCTCCGCCGTCAGGGTCTTGCCCACTCCGGCCGGACCCGCACAGAGAACCGTGGTACCGCCCGACTTGCCAACCACGATGTCGTCCATCAGCACATCCATCTCGGCGGTCAGGATATCGATCAGGTCGGTCTGTTCTGGCGGCAGAACCAGCTTTTCCTTCAATTCCGGCTGATAGGCATAAGGCTGCATATCATCGACGTGCACCCACAGGTAGAGGTGCAGTTCGAGATGGAACATCAGGATGTAGAAATGCACCGGCAGTTCGGTGAACAGGCCTTTCGGCAGGGCGGCCTGAGCCTCCTCGACCTGGGCCTCTTCCTTGCCGGAAAGTCGGGAATTTCGTGCAATCCGGCGCACGAACTTGGCCATGATGTCGCCTGTCGCATCGAGCGCCAGCACGCGCTCGCCGAGAATGCTTTCGTCGTTGACCAGGCGGGCGCTTCCTCCGGTCGATGAGAGGACGATCAGATCCTTGCGCGTATAGTCGGTATCGCGGTGCGTCGCCGTCGGATTCTCGGCGAAGTAGCCGACGCCGGAAGCGGAAAACTGCTTGCCATAGTGTGAGCGCCATTCAAAATATCGTTCGACCGTTTCGTCGTAACTCTTCAGCAGTTCGGGCGTTTCCTTGACGAAACCCTTGGCGGCAAAGATTTCGGCAACCGTTCTGCCGGTGATGTCCGGAGCAGAAATGCGGATGGTTGCCGTCGCCATCCGGGCCTTGGCATTGGCTTTGAGTTCGACGAATATTTTTCCGGTTTCCTCTTCCGAGGGCGGCGTGAAGTCCAGTCTCGTCACAACGTAGGCCAGGGGTTTGCCGGTAATGCCGGCCGAAAAAACCCAGCCGCGCGCCGAGTTCTCGGCGAGATAGGCGGCGATGGCCGGTACCGCCATTTCCAGATCTTCCGGTTCGAAGCGTTTGCCTCCTTCGCCGAGCGCCTTTTTCAGCGTCGTAATCTGTGCCCCTCGCGCTCGAAGTTCCGGACCACCCTGGGCATACCGGGCTTGCAGGAAATTCAGTTCGTCATCGTTCAACTGGTTGAATGAAAGCTCGACCTTGTTACCGAAACGCAGTTGCTCCTGAACGAAGGCCAGACGAGGAAAAGCCTGAATCATTGCTTCGATGTGTGGCCGCTCGATTTGCAGTTTCATTGACCGGTCTTCATCGGCTTGCCCTCGTGCTCGAAGTGCACCCAGTCAGGCCAGAGCTTCGGTACCGATCAGGTCGAAGACATCGGCCTCGATCACGTCCAGTCCCTGCTTTTTGCAGAAGCGGCGTTCCTTCTCGCTCGGTTCCTGAATCAGTACCCAGCCGGCCGGCTGCGCAGCGGCGTAGACGATGTCGGACATCACCATGCGTTCGGTATCGCGCGTGAGGCGCAGACCCATCAGCAGGTATTGCTTGCCCTGGCGCAGCTCCTTGACTGCAGGGGGGATCGAGAAGCCGCCCATCAGTTCGGTGATGTAATCGACATAATCGGCATCCGAGGCGATGTAACTCGGCACCGGCTTTGGTGTGCCCATCGGTTTGAAGAGGATGGGCAGGGCCGGGTTGATGACCTCAGATTTATGGTAGGCCACCCGGTCCCAGAAATACAGTTTGTAGCGAAAATCGGTGCCGCCGAGGCGGGCAATGCCGACAATCAGGTTATGCGGCTGGTCGGCGTAGGAATCCTGCAACTGCGTATCGCGGTTGATGTCGATGACGTAGGGCGGGCGGATTTCCTTGAGCCAGTCGTGCACCGCGCCGCGTGTCCACACGGTATCGCCGTAGGTGCGATTGAGAAACTTGGTGACCGTGTTGCGCCCGCGCTTGAGCTCGATATTCATCGCCGCACGCGGGAATTCGTACATCAGCTTCGCGGCCATCGGCTTGCCGCCGTTCATGGCGATGATCAAGGAATCGCTGTCGGCGGGAATCGCCGCGCCGGTAGCGACGCATCGCACATCGGCCAGCACGCCGGGGCCAAGATAGGGAACGATGCTGCCGTCCTTGAGTCCGTTGAGCAGCTTGTCGCGCAGTTCTGGGGTCATGTCCATTGCTCTTGAGTGAGGGTATAAACCTCTTGCAGCAAAATCCACGCCCGCAGCAGAAACACCCAACCGCAAGTCTTCCCGCCGATCGCCCGGAGTTCTTGTCCGGCCTGTTGTCGGGTTTGTTACAAAGTTGAAAGCGTGACTTCCACCACGCCCCCAATCACCAGAAACTCGTCCTCGCCCTGCAATACCCCAGGCAGCAAGCCGCAGTGAAAGAAAATCTTGCTAAGCGGGACATTGACCTCCAGGATATAGTCTCCGAACTCGCAGGCGCGCTCGCGGCTGCAGGTGAAGGAACTCAGGTTGTTGAGCAGGATGACGTGGCGACCGCCTTCGCTCCTGGCCAGGATTTCATGGTCGGCCATGCGGTTGACGCCGCGGTACAGCGTGACATGTCGCGCCCCCGGATGGCGCAATCCGAGTTGCAACTGACAGAAGGCGTAGACCAGGTCGAACTGAGCCTCCAGCGCATTGGTGCCATACAAACCATGCGAACGCATTTCGAGGTAGCGGCGATAGGGCTCGCCGGAAGGATCGCGCAGCGGCTGGCCGTGGTAACGCGGAGTCAGGCCAAAGCGCGATTCCACCCAGCCTTTGAGCACGGCGGCATCGCGGCTGTCGGAATCAAAACTCCAGCCGCGCAGAACGCGTACGAAACTGGCCTTGGCGCGGCCCTTGCGCAACGCACCGACGCTGGTGTTCAGCCCTGCCTCTTCCGGCCAATCCAGCCGGAAGTTAACCGTCAGGTAATCGCGAAATACCTCGGCGCGAGCCCCGGATGACGCAGCGGCAAGGCGCCGGAACAGGTCGCCATGAAACTCCGCAACGCCATCGAGCAGCAGCGGCGTCGGGTATTTCTGGTAGGTCAGACTGCCGAGCACCACCGCCGGCAGATTGCAGCGATTGATCGTCAGACGCGCATCGCGCGGTAGCGATGCTTTGTCATCACCCCTACAAAGCGCGCGGGTTTTGTCGCACGTTGGCACCCGGTCAGGCGCCAGCACATTGTCAGTTTTCATATTTCATTCAATGACTTGCGATGTTTTAGCCAAGCTGGCACGCAACGTGCAGAAGGTAAGGTGCGACTCTCATTGATTCCCTCGCAAATCGACTGACAGAATAAGGAGATTACACCATGGCTAAACTGCGTCAATGTGCCATTTACGGCAAAGGCGGCATCGGCAAATCCACCACCACCCAGAATCTGGTGGCGGCGCTTGCCGAATCCGGCAAAAAAGTACTGATCGTCGGCTGTGACCCGAAGGCCGACTCGACCCGCCTGATCCTGCATAGCAAGGCTCAGACTACCGTCATGCACCTGGCGGCAGAAGCCGGCTCGGTCGAAGACCTCGAACTCGAAGACGTGCTCTCCGTCGGTTTCGGCGGCATCATGTGCGTTGAATCGGGTGGCCCGGAACCCGGTGTTGGCTGTGCCGGTCGCGGCGTCATCACCGCCATCAACTTCCTGGAAGAAGAAGGCGCGTACACAGAAGACCTCGATTTCGTCTTCTACGACGTGCTTGGCGACGTGGTGTGCGGCGGCTTCGCGATGCCGATCCGCGAAAACAAGGCGCAGGAAATCTACATCGTCTGCTCCGGCGAAATGATGGCCATGTATGCCGCCAACAATATCTGCAAGGGTATCGTGAAGTATGCGAACTCCGGCGGTGTGCGTCTGGCCGGCCTGATCTGCAACAGCCGCAACACCGACCGCGAAGACGAACTGGTGATGGCTCTGGCTTCCCGCCTGGGCACCACGATGATCCACTTCGTTCCGCGTGACAACGCCGTACAGCACGCTGAAATCCGCCGCATGACGATGGTTGAGTACGACCCGACACACAAGCAGTCAGATGAATACCGCCAGTTGGCCAGCAAGATCGCCAACAACACCAACTTCGTCATCCCGACCCCGATCGAGATGGAGGAGCTGGAAGAACTGCTGATGGAATTCGGCATCATGGATGTTGAAGACACGAGCATCATCGGCAAGACCGCCGCTCAACTGGCCGCCGAAGCCGCCTGAAGCATGCAAGCGTAGTGCTACACACGGTGGGTTTGCTCGCAGCAAGCCCACCACTTTCAACCAGTACGCCGGCCACAGATTGATGGCGGCGTCAGGAGGAAAAAATGACGACAATGACTCGCGAAGAAACCGAAGCCCTGATTGCCGAGGTGCTTGAGGTTTATCCGGAAAAAGCCAAAAAGGATCGTGCCAAGCATCTCATGGTCAACGATCAATCCATTGAACAATCGAAGAAATGCATCACCTCGAACCGCAAGTCACTTCCTGGCGTGATGACCGTCCGCGGTTGTGCCTATGCCGGTTCCAAGGGCGTGGTCTGGGGCCCGATCAAGGACATGATCCACATCTCGCACGGCCCCATCGGCTGCGGACAGTTCTCCCGTGCCGGCCGTCGTAACTACTATGTCGGCACTACCGGAGTCGATACCTTCGGTACGATGAACTTCACCTCCGACTTCCAGGAGAAGGACATCGTTTTCGGCGGCGACAAGAAGTTGACCAAACTGATCGAAGAAGTGGAAATGCTCTTCCCGCTGCACAAAGGCATTTCCGTTCAGTCCGAATGCCCGATCGGCCTCATCGGCGACGACATCGAAGCGATCGCCAAGAAGGGGGCGGTAACCATCGGCAAACCGATCATTCCGGTACGCTGCGAAGGCTTCCGCGGGGTTTCCCAGTCGCTCGGTCACCACATTGCCAACGACACCATCCGTGACTGGGTGCTCGACAAGCGTGACGGCACTCCGGACACCTCGACCCCATATGACGTAGCCATCATCGGCGACTACAACGTTGGCGGCGACGCCTGGGCGTCGCGCATCCTGCTCGAAGAAATGGGCCTGCGTGTCGTTGCCCAGTGGTCCGGCGACGGCACCCTGGCGGAAATGATGAACACGCCGAAAGTGAAGCTCAACCTGCTGCACTGCTACCGCTCGATGAACTACATCACCCGCCACATGGAAGAGAAGTACGGAATTCCGTACATGGAATACAACTTCTTCGGCCCGACCAAGATTATCGAATCGCTGCGCAGGATCGCCGGGTTCTTCGACGATTCGGTCAAGGAAAAGGCCGAACTGGTGATCGCCCGCTACCAGCCGATGATGGACGCCATCATCGCCAAGTACAAGCCGCGTCTGCAGGGCAAGAAAGTCATGCTCTACGTCGGTGGCCTGCGTCCGCGTCACATCATCGGCGCCTACGAAGACCTCGGCATGGAAGTGGTGGGAACCGGTTACGAATTCGCCCATAACGACGACTACGACCGGACGATCAAGGAAATGGGCAATACCACCCTGATCTACGACGATGCCAGCGGTTTTGAGCTGGAAGAGTTCGTCAAGAAGATCAAACCTGACATGGTCGGTTCCGGCATCAAGGAAAAGTACATCTTCCAGAAGATGGGAATCCCGCTGCGCCAGATGCACTCCTGGGACTACTCCGGCCCGTATCACGGCTATGACGGCTTCGCCATCTTCGCCCGCGACATGGATATCGCTCTGTCCAATCCGGTCTGGGGCAACATGGTTCCGCCCTGGAAGAAGGAAGTTGTCGAAGAAATTGCAAAAGCTGCTTAAGGCAGTCAAGAGTGAGGAGAAAAGAGTGAAGAGTAAAACCGCTCGCCGGTCTTGCGTACCTCACACCGCTTTCCTCTTCACTCCAGACGCCTTACTCCTCACTGATTTACAAACTTCGCTTGCGTCCACAGATGAGTGGCGCTAACAAAGGAGTCCAAGATGCAAACCGTTGAAAAGATCAAACCCTGTTACCCGCTGTTTGGCGACGAAGACTATAAAAAGTCGCTGGGTGACAAACGCGAGTTGTTTGAAGAAGGCCACAGCCCCGAGAAGGTTCATGAAATCTTCATGTGGACCACCACGCAGGAGTACCAGGATCTCAACTTCAAACGTACCGCCCTGACGGTGGACCCGGCCAAGGCCTGCCAGCCGCTCGGCGCCGTGCTCTGCGCTTCCGGCTTCCACAAGACCCTGCCTTACGTGCATGGTTCGCAAGGCTGCGTGGCTTACTTCCGCACCTACTTCAACCGTCACTTCAAGGAGCCGTGCTCGTGCGTTTCCGACTCGATGTCGGAAGACGCCGCCGTGTTTGGCGGCCAGAAGAACATGTACGACGGCCTGGCCAATGCCAAGGCGCTTTACAAGCCGGAGATGATCGCCGTGTCCACCACCTGCATGGCGGAAGTCATTGGTGACGACCTGAACGCATTCATCAACAACACCAAGAAGGAAGGGCATATCCCGCAGGATTTTCCCGTACCCTTCGCACACACTCCGTCCTTCGTCGGCTCGCACGTCACGGGCTGGGACAACATGCTTGAAGGCATCATCCGTTCCTTCACGCTGAACACCATGGAAGGCAAAAAGATCGGTTCCAACGGCAAGGTCAACATCATCCCGGGCTTTGAAACCTATCTCGGCAACTACCGGGTCATCAAACGCATGCTCGCCGAAATGGATGTCGACTACACCTACCTGAGCGACCCGAGCGAAGTCTTCGATACCCCCGCCGACGGTGAGTTCCGCATGTACTCCGGCGGCACCACGCAGGACGAGATCAAGGACGCGCCGAACGCCATCACCACCCTGCTCCTGCAACCGGCGCAACTGGAAAAGACCAGGAAGTTCGTCGAGGGCACCTGGAACCACGAGGTGCCCAAGCTGAGCATCCCGATGGGCGTCGAATGGACCGACGATTTCCTGATGAAGGTTTCCGAAGTCACCGGCAAGGCCATTCCGGAATCGCTGGCCAAGGAACGTGGCCGCTGCATGGACATGCTGGCCGACAGTCACGCCTGGCTGCACGGCAAGAAGTTTGCCCTCTACGGTGACCCGGACTTCGTCATGGGCATGGTCAAGATCCTTCTCGAATGCGGTGCCGAGCCGACCCACATCCTGTCCAACAACGCCAACAAGCGCTGGGGCAAGGCCGTGGAAAAGATGCTGGCCGAGAGCCCGTTCGGGGTCAATGGCAAGGTCTATCCCGGTTACGACCTGTGGCACATGCGCAGTCTGTGCTTCACGGACAAACCCGACTTCCTGATCGGCAACTCCTACGGCAAGTTCATCCAGCGCGATACGCTGCACAAGGGTGAAGCGTTCGAAGTGCCGCTGATCCGCCTCGGCTTCCCGATCTTCGACCGTCACCATCTGCATCGTCAGACGACACTGGGCTACGAAGGCATGATGTCGATCGTCACCCAGCTCACCAACGCCGTCCTTGAGCAACTCGACAAGGAAACGATGGGGATGGCGACCACCGACTACAACTTCGATCTGGTGCGCTGATCGTCGGGGGCATCGTCAAAACCCCTCCCGGCCTCCCTGAAGAGTGACAAGGGGGCTGGGGGGGTTTAGAAGCTGCCGGACAACGTACCACGATTATCAGGAGTAACAGATGGCCAACATCATGATCCGAACGGCTGACTCAGGCGGGCTGACGTTTTACCTGCCCAAGCGCGATCTGGAAGCGTCGATCTCGTCGATCGAGTTCGATACCCCGGAAAAATGGGGCGGCGAGCTCAAGCTCGACAACGGCGGGATCTATTTCATCGACCCGATCGCCAGACCGTCGCGCCTGCCCATTTCGTTGCGTGCCAGACGCATCGGCGCCGCCGAAGACTGAAACATTTCAAGGAGAAACCTCATGGCAATGAAAATCGACCCCGACATGTGCACCGCCTGCGGTGATTGCAAACCGGTCTGCCCGACAAAGTCGATCAGCACCGGCAAGATTTTCTTCAAGATCGACGTCGGCACCTGTACGGAATGCGAAGGGCACAACGACACCCCGCTGTGCGTCGATGTCTGCCCGTCGAGCTGCATCAGCCCGGCCTGAGCAATGCCGGTGTGCGTCGTCATTGCCGCGCATGCGGAAAACCAGTGCTGCGCTACGGGCTGTGACGCATGGGATTTGCTTCGCGGCACATGTCCTACGCGCGGATTCCGGGTCACGCCCGGAATGACGGCACATTTGCTTATGTCATCTTAACGCCGACTGACTACTGGCCTGGAGCCCATCATGTCTGCCACCCCTATCGCCTCGCGTGAAGCTGCGCTGCGCATCGCGCTGGCCGCCCGTGCCCTGAATGGCCTCGATACCCGCGCCCTGGTCGGCGCACTCATTGACAAGCTGGACTCGCCACTGACAGAAAGCAAGCTCGGCACACTGACCGTTGAAGATATTCGCGTCATCATCGCCGGTGACTTTGCCGATCAGGGCTGCCATGTCGGCGTCGAAGACGCGGCGCTCAAGGATGCCGTGCGCCTGCTCTGGGGCCAGGGGGTCGAGAACAGCGATTTCCCGAAGATTGAAAGTTATAGCGAAGGCGACCTGCCTGTCTCGATCCGCGTCGCCATCGCCGCCAATCGCGGCGAAAATCTCGACGGCCACTTCGGTTCCTGCGAGCGCTTCCTGATCTATCAGGTCAGCCAGTCCGCGTTGCGTTTGATCGACGTGCGCTCGACCGTCGAAGCCGATGGCGCAGAAGACAGGAACGCGGCCCGCTCGCTGCTGATCAACGACTGTCAAATCGTTTACGTGCAGTCGATCGGCGGCCCGGCCGCCGCCAAGGTAGTGCGCGCCGGAGTGCACCCGATCAAGAAGGCGAAGGGCGGCCCGGCCCGCGAAGTGCTGCTCGAACTGCAGGCGCGCCTGGCCAGCCCGCCGCCTTGGCTGGCCCAGATCATGGGCGTCCCGGCTGTCTCGCTGGCGCGTTTTGAAGAGGAACTCGAAGCCGGGGAAGAAGCATGATTACTCCCCGGCAACTCGTTCAGGTAAGCGAGTTGGTTCAGCTAAATGCCCACATTGCCTTGTTGCGCGAGCGTTTTCCACAACTGCACTTTACCGAGTGCAGCGACGATGACGTCTCGCCGCGTTACCAGCCGGCGTTCAGCCTGGACAGCCACCATCTCTACCTGGTCGCGGGGGCTTCGGGCCATTGCCTCGAACTGACCGACGAGTACGAAACAGCGAGCGGCATTCTGCTTGCCGCCAGGGTCGATGAAGAGTGAAAAGACCCCGGCCGATGCCGGATTCGGCCGCCTGGGACTATGCGCCAGTTGCGGCTATTTCCCGGACTATGTGAACAGCCGCCGGTGCACCCCGGGCGATGCCTGCATCCGTGCCCACAGTGGACGCCAGATCGATCGCTTCCTGCGCAACAACCGCATGCTGGCCGTCAAGTATCTCGACGACCTGTTCTGGGAGCGCCGCGCCATTGCCGCCCGTTATGCCGATGTGGAAAGCATCGTTCACCTGAAATCCGACAGCGATGAAGTTGTCCGCCGCGTCGTCGCGGCACGCCTGCCCGTCGACCAGTTGCCTTCGATGATCAAGGACCCGGACCGCGAAGTCCGGCTTTCGATTGCCGCCCGTTTGCCGGCGTCGCTGCTCGTCCAGCTCATTCACGATCCCGACTACCTGATCCGTGCCACGGTGGCCCGCCGTCTGCCGCACGGACAACTGGCCAAGCTGGCCAAAGACCCGGAGCGTGAAGTGCGCAAAGTGGTCGCAGCACGTCTGCCGCCCTTCGCACTGCACCTGCTGGCCAGTGACCCGGAGCCTGAAGTTCGCGCCATCGTTGCCGAACGCGCCCTGCCCGAAGTCGCCATCAGGCTGCTGCACGACGAGGAATGGTGGGTTCGCCTCGCCGCCGTTGGCAACGTGCCGAGGAAATTCCTGCCGCCGCTGAGCAAAGACCCCGAAGTCGATGTTCGCGAAGCCGCACTGGCTCGCCTGGCTGAATCCCCAAGAACCTGAATCCGGAAAAATCATGAAAGAAATCCTGGCCTGGTCGGAATACTGCAAATCGCTTTCACCCGCCATAGTTGAAACCTGCGCCAAGGTAACGGTCAGCAGCGGGCCCGGAGCGCTGGTCAAGGCCTTGCGCCTGGCCCTGCCCGAATGGAAATTTCGCCATGCCCTGAGCCGTGGCGGCTGGTATCGCCTGGGCGGCATTCTCGACAGTCAGGGACAGCGCGTTTCAGACAGTCTCGAAAGCTGGGTCGAGAATGAGCTTGATCAACGCGACGGCGATTTCGGCCAGTTCAGCGACGACTTTGCCGAACGGCAACTGTTTGCCACGCGGCTGGTTGGCCAGTCGCATTATCTGGTGGCGTCTGCCGACGAAAGCACCGATGGTTTCCTGCAACTGGAAATTGAAGATCTTCAGGAGGTGCGCGTCCATCAACTCTTTGCCAACGAGCCCGGCACCCTTGAAGAACTGGTCGACCCGCGCGGTGGCGCCGAGCACCCGGCAGCGGTGGGACTGCCCTTCTATACCTTCCGCCGTATCCACCACATCGGCGCCTTCCTGCGTCGCATGCTGGCACAAAAACCGGAACCGGCGCCCATTCACCGCATGCTTGACGACTGGTCGAAAAGCAGCGCCGGCGGTACCAGCGCCTATTACAACCACTGGGTCATTGCTACCCGCGAACATCTCGACCGTTACCACCAGCCGGTCTTCCGCGCCCAGCCCATCGCCACACTCGCCGGTGATGCGCCGGAATTCGACACGTCGCCCGATACCAGCGGCCTCGAGCTGAGTGAAGCGCTGACCCATTTCGACCGCCAGACCGGCTACCCGATGGCCTGGTATTTTCATATGCTGACCTCCAAGGCGATACCGCACTGGGTCGCCGAAAGCGTCGTCGAAGACTCGCTAGCCGGCTTCGGCTACCTGCCGCAACGCGATGTCGATGTCGTATGCGGCTGGCTGCATTGGCCGTATTCAGTCTAGATCGTTTTTCGGCAACAGCAGATAAACCTTCTCTTCGACGCGAACGGGTTGCCTGATCGCCGGATCGGGGTCGGGCTCAAAGAGGCTTTCGACGTGACTCAGCTTGATGTCGAAGGCGCCGGCGTACAGGCGGGTGATTTCATCGGCTACGGCAAAAGACTGCCCGTCAGTTTCCCCGGCATCGGGTTCTTCGGTGGTGAGCAGCAGGATTTTGCAGGCGGCAGGCAGGATCTTGCGGAGATGCTCAAGGTAATCGCCACGAATTTCGTCCGGCAACGCAGTGAGCGATGCGCGATCGAAAACGGCAGCGATCTCGCCAAGATCGGCGGCGCTGAGCTGGAAGAAATCGCCACAGAAAATACTGATGCGGCCATGCTCCCACAGCGTAAATTCTCCGACCCGGCGGCGGCTGGCCTGTATCCGGTTTTCGCGGAAGAAGGCGCGGGCGGCGAGCGGGCTGAGTTCGACACCGATGACCGTATGCCCTTGCTGCGCGAGCCAGAGCAGATCCAGGCTTTTGCCGCAGAGCGGAACAAAAACCCGGTCGCTCGCTGCCAGGCCGAGGCTGGACCAGAACCTGACCAGATGCGGATTGACCGTTTTCTGGTGGAAGGCCGTTTCCCGGTCGCGCCAGGACTGTTGCCAGAGTTCGTTATCGCGCCCGGTCATGATGGCTCTTTCCTGTCTGGTGTTGCGTTATTAAAAATGGGAAATGCCCGTATCGAAAGACACAAGGCTTCCTAAAATTCAGATCGTCATTCCGGCGCAAGCCGGAATGACGAGAATCCTGACCTCCGGCTACGAAATGATCCATTGAATGAGCTCTTGGTTGGTCGGCTGAGCTTCGGCGCTAATTGGGCGAGCGTATCACTGATACAGGCTTGGTGACGGACGTTTGCGGCTTGTCGCATTCACGACATTCCTCTGGTTGAAGCTCAAGCCAAACATTTAAAACCTTATTTTTCAATGGCTTATGCATTGGCACCATCCTTGCTGCTGAAGAGTACAGGAGATTGCCATGACCAGCCCGCCCTTTGTTACCATCAACGACACCACTCTGCGCGACGGCGAACAGTCGGCTGGCGTGGCGTTCTCGCTGGACGAAAAGCTGGAGATCGCCCGCCAGCTCGCCGCCATCGGTGTGCCGGAACTGGAAGTCGGCATCCCGGCGATGGGCGAAGTGGAGCGCGATTCGGTGCGCGCCGTCGCCGCGCTGAAGCTGGCGCCGCGCCTGATGGTGTGGAGCCGCATGCACGCGGACGACATCGCCGCGTGTGCCAACCTGGGCGCGCACCTGGTCGACATTTCGATACCGGCCTCCGACCAGCATCTCGCCTACAAGCTCAAACAGGACCGCGCCTGGCTGCTGCGCGAACTGCCGAAATACATTGGCGCCGCGCTCAGCCTCGGGCTTGAAGTCGGCCTCGGTTGCGAGGATGCCTCGCGCGCCGACATCAACTTCCTCTGTGCGCTGGCCGAAACCGCCGAACGCGCCGGTGCCCGCCGCCTGCGCTTTGCCGACACGCTCGGCGTACTCGAACCGTTCGCCACCTTCGAGTGCATCAGTACCTTGCGCCGCAATAGCGGGCTGGAAATCGAGATGCACGCGCATGACGACATGGGCCTGGCGACGGCCAACACGCTGGCCGCCTGCAAGGCCGGCGCGACGCATGTCAACACCACGGTAAACGGCCTCGGTGAACGTGCCGGCAACGCGCCGCTGGAAGAAGTGGTACTCGGCCTCAACAAGCTGCACGGCATCGAAACTGGCGTCGATCTCAAGGGATTTCTCGCCCTGTCGAGCGTCGTCGCCAGCGCTTCGGGTCGCGCCGTTCCCTGGCAGAAAAGCGTCGTCGGTGCTGGCGCCTTCACGCACGAAGCCGGCATCCACGTCGATGGTCTGCTCAAACATCCGGAAAACTATCAGGGTTTCGACCCGCAGGAAGTCGGCCAGTCACATCGCATCGTTCTCGGCAAGCATTCCGGCTCGCGGGCGGTGCAGGTGGTCTTTGCCAGCCTCGGCATCGCGGTCGATGAAAACGAAGCACACAAGCTGCTGCCGCACCTGCGCCACTTTGTCGCCGAACGCAAGCAGGCGCCGGAAACGCCGGATCTGCTCCTGCTGCTGGCTTCGATCAGGAGACCTCTGCATGTCGTCTGAAGCGCTCACCATGACGGCCAGCCTTAGCGTCGCACCCGGCTTCTGGACGATTCTCAGGGAAGATCTGGCCTGCGTCTTCCAGCGCGACCCGGCGGCGCGCTCGACGCTGGAAGTGCTGACCACCTACCCCGGCGTGCATGCCCTGTTCGCCCACCGGCTGGCGCACCGGCTCTGGCAATCCGGCTGGCTCTTCGCCGCGCGCCTGCTGTCCTTTCTCAGCCGCATGCTGACCAATGTCGACATCCATCCTGGCGCTACCATCGGTCGCCGATTCTTCATCGACCATGGCGCCGGCGTGGTGATCGGCGAAACGGCCAAGGTCGGCGACGATGTCACGCTTTACCACGGCGTCACGCTCGGCGGCACCTCCTGGAACAAGGGCCGGCGCCACCCGACGCTGGCCGACGGGGTGGTCGTTGGCGCCGGGGCCAAGATTCTCGGCCCGATCAGCATTGGCGAGCGCGTGCGCATCGGCGCCAATTCGGTGGTCGTCAAGGACGTACCGGCCGAGCGCACCGTGGTCGGCGTGCCGGGCCGCGTCGTCGATACCCGTAACGGCGGCGCGCACGAGGCCAATGGCATCAACCTCGACCACAACCTGCTCCCCGACCCGGTGGCCAAATCCATTGCCTGTCTGATCGAACGCATCGAAATGCTGGAACAGGAACTGGCCGAGCTGCGCCACGAGCCGCAGCCCGCCGCGCACAGCGGGCAATGTCGTACCTGTAGTGCCGGAGACCTGTGCTGCGAGCACGAGTCGATGCATCCGGAGACCAGCAGAATTTTGGCACCAAAATTTGAAACTGAAATGCAGAACTGAAATACGCCATGGACCTGCTTGATTTCTCCGATTGCAAACTCTATTTCGAGGAGGCGCTGCCTGCCGAGGCCGAGCGCCTGATCGCTCTGGCGGCTAGCGAATATGGCGAAGCCGGTGCCGAGCTGGCGCTGCTCCGCGCGCATCTGCTGGCCCCCGACAACCTCACCGTGCTGGTCGGCCTCTACCGTTACTATTTCTACCAGCACCGACTGGAGGACGCCTTGCAGGTCGCCGAACGTGCCATGCTGATTTCCGGTCGCCACCTCGGCCTGCCTGCGAACTGGAGCCTGCTCAACGAAAACTGGCTGGCTTCTGCGGCCGCCGTCTCCTTCGGGCTGTTGCGTTTTTACCTGCTGGCACTCAAGGCCGCGAGCATTGTCCTGCTCCGGCTCGGCCACATTTCGGCCTCGCGCGAGCGCCTGATCAAGCTGGCGGCACTCGATGCCCGTGACCAGCTCGGCGCCGCCAAACTACTCGAAGTCGTCGACGAATTTCAAGTTGCCCAAGACCCGCTCGACGCCGCCGCATCCCTTCCCGACCCAAAGCTTGCCCTAGCCTGAGGAGGCCCCCATGGACGATACGCTGACCCTCGCCGAAGCCCTCGACGAACTGGTTTCCGCCGAGGACTTTCTTGATTACTTTGCCGTACCCTATGACGCCAGCGTGGTGCAGGTGAATCGCCTGCACATCCTGCAACGCTTTCACGACTACCTGGCCAAGCAGGCGCCCGTTCTGCCGCCGGAAGAAAGTGCCCAGCGCGCCATTTATCGTCAGTGGCTGGAACTCGCCTATCAGGATTTCGTCAGCTCGGATGCGCAGACCGAAAAAGTCTTCGCCGTCTTCCAGCACGTCGACCAACCGGGTGGGGGCTCAAGCTCGTTTGTGTCACTGGACAAGGTGTTTCAGCAATGATCGACGCACGCTGGGATTTCGGCGAGCCAGTGCGCCTGACGCGTAACGTGCGCAACGATGGCACCTACCCCGGACTCGATACCGGCGCACCGCTGGTGCGCCGAGGCAGCATCGGCTACGTGGTCGATGTCGGCACTTTTCTGCAGGACCAGATCATCTACTCGGTCAATTTTCTCGACGAAGGCAGGATCGTCGGCTGCCGCGAAGAAGAGCTGATCGATGCCGACGAGCCGTGGACGCCTTCGCGTTTCGAGTTCCGTGAAAAAGTGCGATCAGCCAAGGGGCTCTCGGTCGGAGGCGAGGTGCTGGTCAAACGCGGCGCCGTCGGCGAGGTGATCAAGGTCATCCGCGATGCACCGGGCGGCGTCGTCTATCACATCCACTTCGAATGCCTGCTCGGCCGCCTGCTGCAAATCCCCGAAGATGCACTGGAACCGGTGCTTGCCGAGGAACATGACGATGCAATACGGTTATCTTGAATTGAAACTCTCCTGGGAACTTTTCGCGAAAGCACCAGAAACGCTCTCCGAACCGGAACGCTCGCGTCTGTTCAAGGTCGCCTCCCGGCAGAACAACATCGAGCAGCACATTCTGGCCAGCGGTGACGCGGCCAACGTCGTCGTGCCGGCAGCCACACTGGCCAACCGGCTCGATGAAATCCGCAAGCGATACCCGAGTGCGGACGAATTCATTCAGGATCTGGAACGCATTGGCCTCGGCGAAACGGAACTGGAAGAGGCCGTTGAGCGCGATCTGCGCGTCGAAGCCGTGCTCGAAAAAGTGGCCGCAGAAGCGTCGCCAGTCAGCGCCGTCGATGCCGAGATCTATTACCGCCTGCACCCGGAGAGCTTCGTGCGACCGCCGTCCCGGCGGCTGCGCCACATCCTGATCACCTACGACAACGGGCAGCAGAAGGACAAGGCCAGGACTCAACTCGAAGTGCTGCGCCTGACGCTGAAAAATGCCGATCAATTCGGCGCGGCGGCGCAGCGCCTTTCGCAATGCCCGACCGCCCTGGAAGGCGGCCAGCTCGGGGTCGTCAAGCGCAATCAACTCTACCCGCAACTGGATGCGGCCGCCTTTGCGCTTGGCGCAGGGCAAACCAGCAAGGTTCTGGAATCCCCCATCGGCTTGCACATCCTGCGCTGCGACGAGATTTTCCCGAGCGGGATGCTGCCCTTTGCCGAGGTGCAGGAAAAAATCATCGATCATCTGTATGACAAGCGCCGGCGCAAGGCACAGCGCGACTGGATCGTGCGTTGCTGCGTGAACACTGTTCCGGAAGTTGAACTCGCCCGAAATTCTGCGTAGATCTCGCTCGCCCGGATTTCTTTCCGGGAGCAGATGCCGGCGCGCCAGGCTGAGTGAGCCTCTTCCAAAACCTTATCTGCGGATCTGTTTTATTTCGCGGCGTGAGGCGAAATTGGGAGGTGCGGGCGGCCATTTCTGGCATGATGAGGTTTCGACGCCAACGTCATAAAGCCCGCCAAATGGATACTAACCGACGCGACCTGATCATGCAACGCTGGAACGTGATACAGCACGAGCTGTTGCCCGAATTGCGCAGCGACGTTGGCACACTGACGCCGAAACTGGAGAAGGTGATCTACCATCTGGAGTGGGTGCGCATCGAAGAATTCGTTCATTCGTCGTGGTGTGGAGAGGGGCGACCGCCGCACGAACGTTCTTGGCTGGCCAACGCTTTTGTGGCCAAGTCCGTGCTTGGGCTGGCCACGACGCGGGGACTGATCGAACGCCTGATGATCGACCGCGCCCTGCGGCGCATCTGCGGTTTCCCTCTGTGCAAGAAGCTCCCGTCCGAAGCCACCTTCTCGCGGGCCTTCGACGAGTTTGCCGCAGGACGGTTGGCGGAGCGGGTGCATGAGGCGCTGATCAAGGAACATCTGGGCAGCGAACTGATCGGGCACATTAGCCGCGACGGCACCGCCATCGAAGCGCGCGAGCATCCGGCGCGGCCCGGGAGACCCGCCACGGCGGCGCAGCCCGCCCCGACCCCCGCCGAAGAGCCCGCCGTCGCGGTGAGCGTGACAGAAACTCCGGCGCCGGCGAAGAAGCGGGGCCGCCCCCGGAAGGATGAGCGCCGTCCTCCAGCCAAGGAATCGCCCCTTCATCGCCAACGCCAGCAGCACTTGGCGCAAATGCTCAAAGACCTCCCCACGGCCTGTGATCGCGGCACCAAGTGCAATGCCCAAGGCTACAAGAACAGTTGGAGCGGCTACAAGCTGCATCTCGACACGGCGGATTGTGGCGTTCCGATTGCGGCGCTGCTTTCCAGCGCCTCGATGCACGACAGCCTGGCGGCCATTCCCCTGTCGCTGATCAGCGCCGAGCGCGTGACCAACATCTACGATCTGATGGATGCCGCCTATTGCAGCAGCGAGTTGCGTGACCACAGCCGGAGTCTCGGCCACGTGCCCCTGATCGACCACAATCCGCGCCGTGGCGAGAAGATCGAATTCGCGCCGGCCGAAGCCATCCGCTATGACCAAAGGAAATCCCTGTGGGATAACGAGCGTACCGCTGCCGAGCGCAGCAATGCGCGGCTCAAGGATGAATTCGGCGGCAAGACTATTATGGTCAAGGGCGATACCAAAGTGATGGCCCACCTGATGTTTGGCATCCTGGCCCTGTCCGCTGACCAGTTGATGCGATTGCGACATTGACGAACCCTCATCTCTCTTCGACAACAGTGCATTCAACAAGGCAGGAGAAGCTTCGCGCTGAATCATGACAAATATGACATATAGCTAGCCGCGTGGCCAGAAAGTGATCACTGAAGCCGAAAAATCGTCCCCAGCGGACGAATGGGGCGGCGAAACAATTTGCAATCCTGACTTTTGCAAGAGGCTC
>NZ_JAEUOI010000166.1 GCF_016790145.1 Propionivibrio sp.
TCGAGGCGGCAATCAATAATCTTTTCATGATGTTTCCTTTTCAAGTAAATACCCAGGCTTCCGCCTGGGTGGGGTTAAAAATCAGAAGGTTTCTGTACTACGATCTTGCAGTAAGTCATGGAGTGGCTTCTCGCCGTATAGCCAGAACATCAGCGGCGTCAGCAAAGTATCAAGAAGTGTTGAGCTCACCAGTCCGCCGAAGATCACCACTGCCACCGGATGAAGAATTTCCTTGCCTGGTGCCTCAGCGGCAAACAGCAAGGGAACCAAGGCCAGTGCCGCAGTTAAAGCAGTCATGAGGACTGGCGTCAATCGTTCCAGCGAACCGCGAACGATCATGCTCTTGCCAAAAATTTCGCCCTCGAACTTGCACAAATTGATGTAATGGCTGATTTTCAGGATGCCGTTGCGAGTGGCAATGCCGGTGAGTGTGATGAAGCCAACCAGCGAGGCGACTGAGAGCGAGATTCCAGCTAGCCACATGGCGATCACGCTGCCAATCAACGCCATCGGAATGTTGCCCATGATCATTGCCGCCAGCCTTGCCGACTTGTAGCGGCTGTAGAGCACCATGAAAATCAGTGCGAGCGAGATCAGCGAAAGACCGCCGATCAGTCGCGTTGCCTGCTCTTGTGCCTCAAATTGCCCTTCAATACTGATGAAGTATCCCTCGGGTAAATGGACTGCTCCAACTGTTTCCCGAATCTTTCCAACAATCTTTGACATATCCGAACCGTCAGTATTGGCTGAAATCACAATCCGCCGTCGCCTGTTCTCCCGACCGATTTGATTTGGCCCATCAGATTCTTCAATACTAGCGATCTGTGACAGGGGAATATGGCCGTGCGGTGTCGGTATCAGGATATTGCCTAGACCTTGTGTGTCACGGGCACTGTCGGGCAGACGAATGACCAGCTTGAAGCGCTTGTTGCCATCAACGATCTGCGCCACCGTATCGCCCTCGGTCAGGGTTTCCAGCATTTTGAGAAGTGAGCCAGGCGAAACGCCATATTGCGCGGCCTTGCTATAATCGAGCCGTACCTTGATCTGTGGAATCATTACCAGCTTTTCGATCTGAAGGTCAGTCAACCCCGGTATGTTGGCAAGTTGCACCTGAAGGCTTGATGCTTGGCCACGCAAGGTATCCAGATCATCGCCGTAGATTTTCAGTGCGATCTGCGCGCGTACGCCGGATAGAAGATGATCAAGGCGATGAGAGATAGGCTGCCCCACGGTCGTGGTTGCCGGCAGTGAAGCGAGACTGGCACGAATATCGGCCATGACTGCCTCGCGACTACGTTCTGAAGGCTTCAGATCCACGTCAATTTCACTCGAATGCACGCCTTCAGCATGTTCGTCGAGTTCGGCGCGACCGGTACGGCGCCCCACGTTTTTGACTTCAGGGACCAAACTGATCAGCGACTCGGCCAAAGCACCCACTCGGTTTGATTCGATGAGCGAAGTGCCTGGATTGAGCATCATGCTTATCGTCAGCGTGCCCTCGTTGAAGGCGGGCAAAAACGCCTTGGGGAAAAACGGCACCGTTACCAGGCATAGCACCAGCGCCAGCACGGCCATCCCAAGCGCCAGCCTAGCTCGCCCGAACGAGGCTTCAAGGAGGCGTTTATCCCATCGTTTGAGCCAAAGCACGAGTCTCGAGTCACCGTGATCAATCTGCTTCATATTGGGCAAGAGGAAGTAGCACAAAACCGGAGTGACGGTTAGCGCCACCAGCAAGCTCGACAGAATCGACGTGATGTAGGCGATCCCGAGCGGCGCAAACAGGCGGCCTTCAATCCCCGGCAGTGCAAACAGCGGCACAAAAACCAATACCACGACCAACGTGGCCACGACGACGCCAGAGCGCACCTCGTTGCAGGCTGAAGAGATAGTCTTGATCGTATCCAGCAGGCTTTTGGGTTTGTGCTGTTTCAGACGTCGCAACACATTTTCGACATCGACCAGTGCGTCATCGACTAGTTCGCCGATGGCAATGGCCAAGCCACCCAGCGTCATCACGTTGATCGACAAGCCCATGCCTTGGAATACCAAGGCCGTGATGGCCAGCGAAAGAGGGATGGCTGTCAGCGAGATCACAGTGGTACGAACATTCATCAGGAACAGAAACAGGATGATCGCCACCATGATGGCGCCATCGCGCAAGGCGGCTTTGACGTTGCCAATCGACGCCTCAATGAAATCGGCTTGCCGGAATAAGACTTCTGGTTTTGTAATTCCCAGCGGTAATGACTTTGAGAGACTCGTCAGTGCTTCTTCAATTTTGCCCGTCAGTATCACTGAATCAGCGCCGGGCTGTTTCTGAACGCTGACAATCACGGCCGGTTTGCTTGCAAAACCCGCATCACCGCGATTGAAGGACGCTGCAAATTTTACCTCAGCTAATTGCTTAAGTAGGATCGGTTGGCCCTTGGCATCACGAACTGCTATGTTTTGCAGGTCTTCCAGCCGGGTCGTTCGCCCAAGGTTGCGGATCAGGTATTCCCGGGCATTCTGTTCCAGGAACCCACCGCTGGTGTTGCTGGAGAATGATCGTAACGCGGTCTCAAGTTCATCGAATCCGACACCAAGCCGGGCCATCAGCGCAGTGTCGGGTTCAACACGAAATTGACGCACTTCTCCCCCGATCGGAATGACTTGAGCCACCCCAGGAATCGATAGCAACCGGGGTCGCAATACGAAATCGGAGTATTCACGCACCGCCATCGGACTCACTTTGGCGGGGTCCGCTGGCAAGGCAATCAACATGATTTCGCCCATGACCGATGAAACCGGCCCCATATTGGGGCTAACACCAACCGGTAGCTGCTCCTTGACCTCGTTCAAGCGTTCAGCAACCAATTGCCGGTTACGGTAGATATCCGACCCCCAGGCAAATTCGGCGTAGATGATCGACAAGCCGATACCCGATACCGAGCGTACCCGCGTCACTCCCGGCATCCCGTTGAGGGCCGTTTCCAGCGGAAAGGAGACCAGTTGCTCGACTTCTTCCGGTGCCATGCCGCCCGCTTCGGTCATGATGGTGACGGTTGGTTTATTAAGATCGGGGAATACATCCACCGGCATATTTTTGGCCGTGATCGCCCCATAAACCATCAGAATCACGGCAAAAACCAGAACAAACAGTCGATTATTCAGACTGCTGTTGACAATCCAGCTAAACATGATCGTCTCCCTAGCGGATCTGATTGATCAGCGTGGCACTGCTGGTCACAATCCGCTGACCAGGGGTCAACCCTTGGGCCACCATGTTTGCACCGTCAATCGCCGTGACTTGCACCGCTACTGGGCGAAAGATTTCCGCGCGCTCATGTACCCAGACAATGTTTTCATTGGCACTGTTTTTAACGACGGCCGACGCAGGTAGCGGCGTTCCCTTTACGGTCTCCCTGTTCTTTACGATGACCTTGACCGGCTGTCCGAGCACCAAAGGAATCTCTCCACCAGTTAGCCGGAAAAACAATGGGATTGCGCCATCGCGCAAGGACGCAGCACCACCCAGATAATCGAGTTCGGTTGTAGACCCCGCCAGCGTGGCCCCCGTCAACGTATGGATCGAGCGAGGATCAAAGGCCAAGGCTTCAATCATCATGTGATGGGGGTCGATAATCTCGAAAAGAACATCCCTGGCTTCAATGACCTGGCCGTTGATCACGCTACTTGATGCAATGACACCGCTCACTGGCGCCCGCAAGGCTTCCGGGCCATTGCCGGTGGCCAGGGCATGACTACGCCCGCGCAGCACCGCAAGTTCCGTCTCGCCGGCATCAATATCCTTTTGGGGGACGGTTCCGGAAAGCTCCTTCAAACGAGTCAACTGCTTTTCTGCCAACACCAGTTTGGCTTTGATATCGCCTTGTTCCGCTCGCGAATTCGTTCGTTCCATACTGCCAATGGCAGGCTGCACGTAGGCCAGCACATCGCCTTTCTGCACCCATGATCCGACGACAGGCAAGCCTTTCGGGGTAACTTCGATGCGCCCGGCCTGCATTGATTGCACTCGTCCGCCTGTGCCGGGATCCATCACGACGTGACCATTGAGTTCCTCAGTGCGCTGAACGGATTTTTCTTCCGCGAGGATAGTCCGGATTTCCAAGCGGTGCTGTGTCTCTTTCGGAACAAATACACGACCATCAGGTAGGCGCTGGGGCTTATCTGTTGAAGGGGCAATGGCGGCTTGAGTGGCACCATGATCTTCATCGCCGTGCGCCCAGGCCTGACCCAAAGACAACACCATCAGGCCAGTGATTAGAATTTTCCTGTACATACCTTGTTTCCCTTATTGAGCGGACTTAAATCGCTTCAGAAGAACGGCTGTCCCGACGATCAAGACGGCTAACGAGGCACTGATCCACCACCAGCCCGAGCGCGATGGCAGATTGCCAAGAACGGTAGCTTGAGAAGATTCCTCGACGATAAGGGTAGTTTCGATCAAGTCAGCGAGGTCACCGGCGGTTACCGTGAAGACCAGAGGGTAGTTTCCGGGCGTGGCGAACTGGGGTGCAGCAACCCGGTAAGTACCATGGCCCGCAGCACTGGCTACAGCTTTCCAGTTGCCGCTTTCGACTTCTACCTTGGCGTCTTTGACGGGCTGGTTATTGGCAAAGTGATCAACATAAATTGTCAGTAGCCCGTTTTGCGGGATGGCCACCAATTCGAACAGATCGGTGTGTGCCTCTGCGCGAGGTGCCGCATAGGTGACGCCAACCTGTTTTGTGCTTTCACCATGGTCTTCACCTCCATGGGCGAAGCTCAGAATGGGCAGCAGGAGTATTGAAAGGATCAGAAACTTTCGGGTCATGGTAAAACTCCCACAGCCTGGTTGTAACGGGAAATGGCGCGTGCTGCTTCAAGTTTCGCCCGGGCGAAAGCTAGCCTGGCACCGGTCAGATCAGCCTCAGCCTTGAGCCTCGCCGGCAAGTCAAATTGGCCTGCGCGAAATGCCTTGTCAACCCAGGCAAAACTGTGTTCCACCCGTTGCAACCGCTCCTCAAAAATAAGAATGGAGCCCTGGCTCTGCTCAAGCTCGAGCTGACTCGATGTAATCGTGGCATCCAGCTTGCGGCGGGTTTGCTCGGTCAAAAGCTGTGCTTCGATCAAGTCCGCATTGGCAGCGGTGATGCGTGGCTGGTTACGAGATTCCGAGCCAAAGGGGATTTTCAGGGCGACTTTGGCAAGATTCTGATAGGGCTCATTAAAATTAGCGCGCTCCCGTGTGAGAGTCAGCCCAATTTCTGGCGTGTTACGTGTATCGCCGCTGACTTGGCGTAATTTATCTTGTGCCGCCGTTGCGGTCGCCGCGTGGCTGGCTATTGCAGGGTGTCGGCTTTCTATGTCTATCTCGCGGGACACCAGAATTTCGGGCAGCTCGGGCAGCGGAGCACCTTTCGACAAGGCTCGGAATTGCGCAAGGGTGCGGGCCACTGCGGTTTGAGCCCGTACTACATCGGCTTTGGCGATTGCCACGCTGGAGCGGACCTGGTTCAGGTCAAGCGGCGTGAGAACGCCGGCCTTGAGTCGCCGAAGCACATCGGCCTCAAGCTGAGAGTCTTCTTTGAGCTTGCGTTCCGCCGCGTTTTGCTCGATTTCGGCCAAACGAGCTTCCCACCACGCTTCGCGCAGCTCCCCGGCCAGTTGCCAACGGGCATAGGAAAAACGTTGTGTACTCGCTTCGCGCTCGCTTCGGGCAACCGACTGGGCACGATCGCGTTGCCCCCAGAGCCAGATCGGCTGGCTGATTTCAGCCTCCCATTCGCGTAGGCCATTGTTGGTGTCGATTTGATCGCCGCGGTACGAAATAGTGAGTGTGGGAGGTTCAGGCACCCAAGCCTGGCTGGCTGAAAGTTGCGCGTCGTATTGCTCAGATCGGGCGGTTTGTGCTTGGTTTGACCATGCATGCTCCAAGACATCCTTGAACGTTGCAGCAGACAGTGGGGCAGAAAAGCCCAGTACCATGACCACCATGACAAACACTCGCCATTTATAACTTTGATCCGGCATGTACGCCTCCATGAATTCTGGCTGGAACTCCTGGCTCCTAAGGTCTGTATCATGACGTTGCGAAACTAACAGGACACTGACACGCAGATTACATTTCCGTAATCTTCCAAAGGGTGGCATTCGACAGGCGCAAAATAGAGGAAATTCATAAGCTTGCCGAAGGAGAGCATCAATGAAAATTCTGGTCGTTGAGGATGAACCGAAGACAGGTAATTACCTGAAACAGGGTCTGCTGG
Source organism: Propionivibrio sp. (assembly GCF_016790145.1). Taxonomy (GTDB): domain Bacteria; phylum Pseudomonadota; class Gammaproteobacteria; order Burkholderiales; family Rhodocyclaceae; genus Propionivibrio. The sequence continues at coordinate 6,255 of NZ_JAEUOI010000166.1, forward strand.
AAGCCGGCTTCGTCGTCGATCTGGCACGGAATGGCGAGGATGGCCTGCACGACGCATTGACCATCGATTTTAACCTTGTAATTCTGGATGTGATGCTCCCGGGTATCGATGGCTTTGAGGTTTTGCACGGTATCCGTGCCGCCGGCAAAGAGATTCCCGTACTCTTTCTGACGGCGCGCGATCAAGTGGACGATCGGGTCCGCGGTCTTGAACTCGGCGCGGATGACTACCTTGTCAAACCGTTCGCCTTTGCCGAACTTCTGGCGCGAGTACGAACCTTGCTGCGCCGGGGTGGCAAGAGCAAAGAGTCCGAAGTCCTGAGAGCCGCCGATCTCGAACTTGACCTGATACGCCGCCGCGCGACCCGTTCCGGAAAACGTATTGATCTGACGGCCAAGGAGTTTTCATTGCTTGAGCTATTGCTACGTCGACAGGGCGAGGTACTTCCACGCTCTTTGATCGCCTCGCAGGTATGGGACATGAATTTCGATAGCGACACCAACGTGATCGAAGTAGCTGTGAAGCGCTTGCGCGCCAAGGTGGATGACAACTTTGAACCAAAACTTATTCGTACCGTCCGTGGCATGGGTTATGTTCTGGAGATTCCTGAATGCGTTTGACAGTTCGCAAATCGATCACCCTCAGGCTCACCCTACTTTTTGCGTCCGCCTCGAGCATCGTGCTGCTGTTGCTGGGTTTTCTGATAGCCGTATCGGTTGATCAGCACTTCGAAGCTCAGGATATGGAAGTGCTTTCAGGAAAACTGAAACTTACCCAACACGCACTTGAGAAAATTCGCTCCAAAGCTGAACTGGATCAACTACCACAGCTACTTGAAGATGCCCTGGTCGGACATCAAGGACTGGAACTTGTTGTTGTAGCACCCGATGAAACAATTCTTTATGCTACAAACGGAGCCGAGTTTCCAAAAACGCTACTGGATAGCCATGTCAATGCGGATAGCACAAGGCCAATAGTCTGGAGGACAAGCAGTAACCAGCCTCTCCGTGGAATTTCCGCGCTGTCTCCCACGGCGATCAAAGGGTCACCGTCCGCAATCGTAGCCGTGGCCACTAACATATCCCATCACGAGCACTTCATGAGTTCGTTCCGGGTGACTCTTTGGTCGTTCGTTATTCTGGCGGCTTTCGTAACCGGGGTTCTTGGCTGGATTGCAGCAAGACGAGGGCTTTCACCCTTGCAAGCGGTTAAACATAAAGCGGCGGATATTACGGCGCATCGTCTTGACTCCCGGCTTCCGGTGGATTCGGTACCCGTTGAGTTGCTTGGGCTGGTCGAAACCCTGAACGAAATGCTGACCCGGCTTGAGAATTCCTTTAAACAACTCTCGGATTTCTCATCCGACATCGCGCACGAATTGCGTACTCCCGTCAGCAATTTGCTGACGCAAACGCAGGTCACGCTTTCGAAGGACAGGAGTTCAGATGAGTATCGTGACGTCCTGGCATCCAACATTGAGGAATTCGAGCGGCTGTCGCGCATGATCTCGGACATGCTATTTCTTGCAAAATCCGAAAATAATCTGATCATCCCGCACCGAGAGCAACTCAACCTGCTCGACGAGGTGAATGGTTTGTTCCAGTTTTACGAGATACTGGCCGAGGATAAATCGATCTTCATGGCGAGTTCCGGAAGCGGTCGTGTCTCTGGCGACCGGTTGATGTTGCGCCGAGCCATCAGCAACCTGCTCTCGAATGCGTTGCGCCATACTCCTGCTGGTGGACGTATCGCCGTTCATGTCGATAACACGAGCGATTCGTTTGTAAAGTTGTCGGTGGTAAATACAGGGGCAGCCATTCCTGCCGAGCACGTGCCACGCCTGTTCGACCGATTCTACCGTGTCGATTGTTCCCGGCAACGTTTCAGCGAGGGGGTGGGGCTTGGCTTGGCGATAACCCGGTCCATCATGCGAGCGCACGGTGGGGATGCCTTCGTACGTTCGGATCAAACGAGCACTGTGTTCGAATTGATCGTTCCATGCCAGCCCATAGGAATGGTGCCGATTGACAACTAACAGGACATCTGTAGCGCCAGAGCCATTACACATTACATCGCGGAAAAGAAAGCTAGTTCATTCTTGCCAGAAAGGTTCATAAATTACAGAAATGTAATTTTTCAGTCAGCCTCATGTTGGTTTCCCCTGATTAAACTCCTCGCATCTGATAAACAAATGGAAAATATTATGAAATTTCATCTCCGTTCGCTCTTCCTTATAACGTTTATGGGTTCCGCTTCAGTCTTGGCACAAACGCTCCCCAAAGTCGACATCTACAAAAGTCCGACTTGCGGCTGCTGTGGGAAGTGGATCGAGCACA
>NZ_JAEUOI010000170.1 GCF_016790145.1 Propionivibrio sp.
GCAATGGCGGATAAAAGCCAGCCGTTCCACATGCAACGGGGCATAGGCACGGTAGCCGTTTGTGTGACGGGCCGGTGCCGGCAGCAAACCGGCTTTCTCGTAGTAGCGGATAGTTTCGACATCCACGCCAGTGGCTTGCCCGAGTTCACCAATTCTCATCACCCAGCCTTCTTGTGTCTGTTTCGGAAAATAATCATTCTACGTGCTTGACCCTGTAGTGGCTCAAAGGTTTCTAATGGCGTCAGCGACAAGGAGAACACCATGAAAACCCATCTCGACCCACATCCTTCGAACGAAGCGTCCGCATCCGACTGCACAGCCGGATGCGCTACTGCGCCGGTCGTGGCCCCGGATGCCCTCCCGCCAGATGCCGATACAGTAACGCCGCTTGGAGCGGCCCGGTTGTTCAGGATTCCGTCCATGGACTGCCCAACCGAAGAAAACGACATCCGCAAGGCATTGACCAGTATCTCGGGTATCCAGTCGCTCCGCTTTGAACTTTCGGCCCGCACGTTGGCTATTGATGCAACAGCAGAGGCATTGGAGATGGCCTTGGCTGCGATTCGCCAAGCCGGATTCACGCCCCAGCCTTTATCGGCCAAACCGGAAGACGCGCCTTCAATGGGTTTCAGTGAGTTCGGCAAGGCCTTACTGGCGCTGGCCCTTGCCGTTGGGGCGGAGGCTGTCGACTACTTGGCACCCAGCACCTTGCCCATCAATTTTTTCGGCATGGCCCTGGCCGCAGCTGCCATCGGGCTCTCCGGACTATCGACTTACCGCAAGGGATTGTCGGCACTAGGCCGAGGGCAACTCAACATGAACGCCCTGATGGGTGTGGCGGTGACCGGTGCTTTTCTGATCGGACAATGGCCCGAGGCGGCAATGGTCATGGCGCTTTACGCTATTGCCGAGCTGATTGAGGCGCGTTCAGTCGATCAAGCACGCAATGCCATTCAGGGTTTGCTGGCCTTGACGCCCGACACGGCGGAGGTTCGCCGGGCTGATGGTTCGTGGATCGAGATGCCAGCCGAACGCGTTCTCCTGGGGGCTCTGGTCAGAGTTAAGCCCGGTGCTCGCATTCCGCTGGACGGGCGGATTGTGACGGGTAACAGCGCCGTCAATCAGGCGCCGGTAACGGGGGAGAGCATTCCCGTCGACAAGGCCGTCGGTGATCCACTTTTCGCTGGCACGATCAACGAAACGGGAACACTGGAATTCGAGGTGACTGCAATATCGGGTAACACAACGCTGGCTCGTATCATCCATGCTGTTGAGCAGGCACAAGCCACCCGTGCGCCCACCCAGCGCTTTGTTGATCGTTTTGCCGCTATCTACACTCCGGCGGTGTTTTTCATTGCGCTGGCGATCGCTATCCTTGGACCTTGGCTGTTCGGCTGGACAGCGCTGCAAGCGATCTACAAGGCACTGGTGCTGTTGGTCATCGCTTGCCCCTGTGCCTTGGTCATTGCGACGCCGGTCACCGTGGTCAGCGGACTCGCGGCGGCAGCCCGGCGCGGCATCCTGATCAAAGGCGGGGTCTATCTGGAAGAAGCCAGGAAGTTGCGGGCCATCGCGCTTGACAAGACCGGTACGATCACCGAAGGCAAGCCACGGCTGGTAGCCAAAGAGGTTTTGCTCTCGGATCAATCCGAATCTCAAATCCTGTCTTGGGCGGCCAGCCTCGCCGGACACTCCGACCATCCGGTGTCGAAAGCGATTGCGGCTGTTCTGCCACCCTCGACGAATGGTCTGGAGGACTTTACAGCGCTCCCTGGACGCGGTATCGAAGCCGGTTTCGATGGCGTTCGCCTTGTTCTCGGCAACCATCGCCTGATCGAAGAACGCCGCCTGTGCGGTTCGGCGATCGAGTTGCGCCTTGCTGAACACGAAGCCCAAGGACGAACGGTGACCTTGCTCGCGTCGGGAACCCAGGTGCTGGCAATCTTTGCTGTCGCCGACACCATCAAAGAAAGTTCGCGGGCAGCGGTGGCTGATCTGCATCGTCTGGGCGTGGTTTCCGTGATGCTGACAGGCGATAACGTGGCCACGGCCAAGGCGATTGCCGGGCAGGCGGGGATTGACGATGCGCGAGGCAATTTGCTGCCGGAGGACAAGCTAGCAGCCATCGAGGAACTGCGTAGCCGATATGGATCGACGGCGATGACCGGTGATGGCATCAACGATGCGCCAGCACTGGCCAAAGCGGATATTGGCATCGCGATGGGTGCGGCTGGCACCGACACGGCCATGGAAGCCGCCGACATCGTGATCATGAATGACGACCTGCGCCGCATTCCGGAAATCATCCGCCTGTCGCGCCGCACCCATGCTGTGCTCTGGCAGAACATCACACTGGCCCTCGGGATCAAGGCTGTTGTCCTCGGCTTTGCCGTGTTCGGCAACGCCACCATGTGGATGGCTGTATTCGCCGACATGGGGGCCAGCCTGCTCGTCGTGGCTAACGGTTTGCGCGTGTTGCGGTCGACTACAATTGTTTGAACCTTATTGCGCTCGCATTTGTCTCTGTGCATTACCGCTTATTACATTACTCACGACTCTGTTAATATCCGCCGCATGCGCCACTGGCTTGCCATTCTCTTGCTCGTTTTCCTGCCTTTCCAGTTCACCTGGGCGGCGGTGGCCGGCTATTGCCAGCACGAAGCGGACGCTGCGTCGCAGCACTTAGGCCATCACCAACACAAGCATCAGGCCGATGCCGACCACGATGGTGTTCCCGACACCAAGCTAACCGGCGGCATCGACAATGATTGCGGTACTTGTCATGCCGGCTGCGTTGTCGCCATTTTTGGTGCCGTCGGCTTGCCATTGACTACGGGTATTTCGTTTGCCATCCCCTGGCAACCGGGGATGCCGACCTCTCCACCATTCATCCAGCCCGAACGCCCCAACTGGCACTCCCTCGCCTGATCGGCGAGGCGGGTAGCACTCCCTAAGTCTATTCTCCGTGCACGTGGCAGCCTGAGCTGTCCTGCGCACAGCAACTCAACCCGAGTTGCGCCTCGCCGATTCCTTGTGTGTCGTTTAATCACTGGAGAATCGGATGTCCCGAACAACAATCGTATTTTTAGCCTCGCGGGCGCTTTTTGCCAGCCTGTGTGGGCTCGTCATGCTCCCAAACAGCAGTCTCTGGGCGCAAGCAAACCCCATCAACACAGGCGGCACAGCACTATCCCTGAAACAGGCGTTCGATGCCGCCTGGCAACGTCAACCGGAAGCACAATCCCTGGATCAGCGGCGCGAAGCCGCCGAAGCCCGTCGGCAGGTTGCCGAAAGCTGGACGGCCGAGCCTCTAAGCCTGGAACTCGCCGCCAAAACCGATCAACCATTGAAGAATCAGGGTGATCGCGAATACGCGCTCGGCGTCACCTTGCCCCTGTGGCTCCCTGGCGAGCGCAGCCAAAGCGGCGCGCTGGCTGAAGCTGAGTTGGTGGCTGTCGGCAGTCGCGCCTCGGCCGCCCAACTGCGCACCGCCGCAAGCGTGCGGGATGCCTGGTGGGACTGGCAGCGCGCCCGTGTCGAACAGTTACTGGCAATCGAACGTCTGGAAAACGCTCGACGCCTCGCCTCGGATGTCACCAAACGGGTCAAGGCCGGCGATCTCGCCCGGTCTGATCAACACCAGGCCGACGGAGCTGCCGCCACCGCCGAAGTCGCCCTGGCCGACGCCGCCAGCACGCTGGCGACGACAAGCCAGCATCTACGTGCCCTGACCGGCGCCATGCCGGTCGCCGGTAGTGGCGATGCCGCCGAACCAACACCCGCCGTACCTGCCGATTTTTCCACGCTGGATGCCACTCATCCTGCGGTTCGCGAGTTGTTCGACCGGGCTGAAGTGGCGCGTCGCGTCGCCGATCTGACCAAAATCCAGAAACGTAACAACCCGGAACTGCTGCTGGCTACCACCCGTCAGCGTGATGCCTTCGGTGAAGCTTGGCAACAGACCATCACCGTTGGCGTGCGTTTCCCCTTCGGTTCGGAAAGCCGCAATCGGGCCAAGGTCGGGGCCGCCCGCGCCGAAGCCATCGAAACCGAGGGACTGCTGCATCTCGAACGCCAGCGCCTGGTTAGCGATCTCGACGCCGCCCGGCTGCTCGTCGAGGCGGCGCAAGCCCGGCAGGCGGCGACCGACAAGCGGGCGCGACTGGCCCGGGAATCGCGCGCCTTCTTCGAAAAATCCTTCCGGCTGGGCGAAACCGATCTGCCGACCCGGCTGCGCATCGAGCTTGAAGCCGTCGAAGCCGAGCGCCAAAGCACGCGCGCCCGGATCGACCTCGCTGCGTCGATTTCCACCCTGCGTCAGGTAATGGGCCTGCTGCCCGAACAAAAATGAGGAATACCCCGATGAAAATCAAACAGACCCTAAGCACCCTGTGTGCGGCAATCCTGATCGCCAGCAGCGCTGCGGTTTGGGCTGGAGAAGGTCACGACCACGGCGAGGGCCCCGCTGCCCAAGCCGGCAAATCATTGCCGGTGGTGACAGCCGTTTCAGAATCCTTTGAACTGGTCGGTCGCCTGCATCGTGACGAACTGTCGATCCTGATCGACCGGGCAAGCACCACCGAGCCGGTGCTCAATGCCTCGCTAACCATCGATGTCGATGGGCGTAGTATCGCTGCCCCGTTCCACGCGGATCATGGCGACTATTCCCTGTCTGATCCGGCGGCCTTGGCCAAGCTGCATCAGGTTGGCAGCAAGCCCCTGACTTTCACGCTGGTGGCTGGCAATGACAGCGATCTTCTGACCGGTGAACTCGATGTTCATGATGAAGACCCCGCTGTGGCTGGCCGTCTCCTCGGCTGGAAAGAAAATGCCCTGTGGGCAGGGGCAGCCCTCGCCGGACTTGCCTTGCTTAGCCTGCTTGTGCGCCGCATACGCGCCTCCCGTAACCCGCATCTTGGAGGTGCCGCATGAAAACGCGCCTCCTGTTTTCTGCGCTCTGTCTCGCTTTTAGTGTCAGTACAACGCCGGTTTGGTCCGGTGAAGGCCATGATCACGGCGATGCGCCGCCTGCTGCGACCGGTAACGGCCCGAAACGCCAGCCCGATGGCAGCGTTTTTCTGCCCAAGCCGGCCCAGCGCCAGATTGGCGTGCGTACGCTGGCGGTCGAAAGCGGCGAACTACCCAAGGCCATGGAACTGAATGGCAAGGTGGTCATGGACCCCAATGCCGGTGGCAAAGTGCAAGCTATCGTTGCCGGTCGCGTGACCCCTGGCCCTCGCGGGCTTCCGCTGCCCGGGCAGAAGGTTGGCAAGGGTGAGGTGCTGGCCTACGTGACCCCCGAGGTTGGCGGAAACAGTCGCTCGCTGGCTGAAAGTCGTCTGCGTCGCCTGCGTGAACTCTCGGATACGGTGCCGCGAAAAATGATTGAGGAAGCCGAAGCCGCCGTCGCCAACGAACAGTTGCGAGCCCCGGTGGCTGGGGTTGTCGCTTCAGCCAATGTGGTGTCCGGACAGGTCGTTGAGGCTCGTGAAACCCTGTTCGAGATCGTCAATCCGGAACGCCTGATGGTTGAAGCCTTGGCCTATGACCTGACGGTGACCAGTGATATTGCCGGTGCGTTTATTACTGTCGGCCAGCAGAAATTGCCCTTGCGCCTGCTCGGGTTGGCCCGCAGTCTGCGTGATCAGGCTTTGCCGCTAACTTTCACCGGCGAAGGCGCCGCGCTCGCTGAATTGGCGGTTGGCCAGCCGCTCAAGGTTTTCGTGCAAAGCCGCAGTACGGTTCAGGGAATTTCCATCCCGACCGCTGCGTTGATGAAGAACCCGGCAAACCAGAGCATCGTCTGGGTCAAGACTGCACCGGAACGCTACGAACCACGAGTGGTGACCGTCGAACCGCTGGATGGTGCCAACGTAGCAGTGACCGCCGGTCTGCAATCGGGTGATCGGGTTACCGTGCGTGGCGCCTCGCTGATCAACCAGATCCGCTGAGGGGAGCACAGACATGTTCAAGTGGCTACTTGTCAACAGCCTGAGCAACCGGCTGCTAGTGATCATCGCCAGCCTGGTATTGATGGGCTACGGGGCGTTTACCCTGACCCGAACGCCGGTGGATGTATTCCCGGATCTCAACAAACCAACCGTAACGATTATGACCGAGGCCGGCGGCATGGCCGCCGAGGAGGTCGAGCAACTGATCACCTTCCCGCTGGAAACGACGATGAACGGCCTGCCGGGTGTCGAAAGCGTACGGTCAACCTCCAGTTCGGGGCTCTCCTTCATCTATGTCACCTTCGACTGGACGACGGAGATTTTCCGGGCACGGCAGATGGTGTCCGAGCGCCTGAGTTCGATGGAGGAAGGCCTGCCGATTGGCGTCATTCCGCGCATGGGGCCGATCAGTTCGATCATGGGCGAAATCATGCAGGTCGCTATTCCCATCGACACGGCCAGGATTTCGCCGATGCAGGTCCGGGAATTTGCCGACTGGGTGCTGCGGCCCCGCCTCATGGCAGTACCCGGTGTGGCTCAGGTCATTCCTATCGGTGGCGAAGTACGCCAGTTCCAGGTGCAACCGAATACCGCCCGCATGGCCGAACTGGATATTACTCATGATCAGTTGACCGGGGCACTCAAGGGGTTTGCTTCGAACACCTCGGGCGGTTTTCTTGAGCTCAACGGACGCGAATACCTGATCCGCAATCTGGGTCGAACTTCACGCCTGGACGATCTCAAGAACCTGGCGCTGACGGCTCGCCACGGTCAACCCATTTTATTGCGGCAAATTGCCGACGTAACCTTTGCGCCAGCCATCAAACGTGGCGATGCCGGCTTTGAAGGCAAGCCGGCGGTGATTCTTGGCATCCAAAAACAGCCAACGGCCGACACCATCCATCTGACACGGTCCATCGAAGCGGCGCTCGCCGATCTGAAGAAATCCCTGCCAGCCGGCATGGATGAGCCCAAGGTAACCTTCCGCCAGGCCAGCTTCATCGAGGCCTCGATCGGTACGCTGCAGGGAAAACTGATTGGGGCCTCGGTGTTTGTCGCGGTCATTCTGTACTTCTTCCTGGGTACTCTGCGCCCGACGGTGATTGCGCTGACCGCCATCCCGGTGTCGATTTTCATGACGGCACTGGTCTTCAA
>NZ_JAEUOI010000175.1 GCF_016790145.1 Propionivibrio sp.
CCAATGGCGCGTTCTCATCACCCCCCCGAGACTCGGAAGACAAGGCGGCTACGATCGCGTTGCCCAACTGTTGCATGGCTCATCCAAATTGAGTCAGGTTCTTTTTGTAGTCTTTTCTGGCCAACCAGAATGTACCTTGAAGTAAATCTTGTGGCTCAGAACCAAGTTACGCTACTACAACCGACTCAAGGCCGATTCGATGCCGCACAAGGCCTCCAGCCCGCCAACTGCTATCGTAACCCCATTCCCCTCGCCCAAGTCCGGCTCGCTCGGGTTGATGCGGATCAGTTGACCGGGCAGCGATTCACCCATAAGACGAACTGTCGGAATATGGGTACCGGCACCGATCTCGATCACCAGCAGGCGTTCTACCTGGTGCAACCACGCACTCATGCGCCGGTTCTGCTCGGCAGTGCGCTGCTCCAGCCAGCCCCAGTCGCCGAACATCAGGATGTTCGGCCGCGCCATGCCCTGGCAGCGCGGGCACGCGGGGAAGTCCGAGGTCAGCAGGCAGTTTTCATCGTCAATTTCGGGGAGGTAGTCATCCGCAGCCCAGATCTCCCCGGCACACCCAGCCAGGCATTGCAGGTGATGGATCGAACCGTGACACTCGTTGATGCGGCTTCTGTCAAACCCGGCTTTCAGGAACTGGCCATCGACATTGCTGGTAAAGACGAAGCAGCCCGCTGGCATCTGCTCGCCGATCTGCCTCAGGATACGAAAGCCCGCATGCGGAATGGTCGCCCGGTAAAGGTTCAGACGATGTCCGTAGAAGCCCCAGGCCAGCCTCGGATTGCTCTCGAAAGCGGCGGGATTGGCGATCCGCTCAAAGGCAATCCTCGCCCGGCCCAGCGCCGGATACGCGCCCCAGAACCCTTGTGTTCCCCGAAAATCAGGCAGTCCGGAATCAACGCCCATGCCGGCACCGGCAGTAATCAGCAGCCCGTCGGCGTGAGCGATGAGTTCAGCGCAGCGCGCGTATTCGGCAGACAAGGCTCACTCCCGACAAAGTACCGATCAGAACCTGCCCAGACTCAGACGTTCGTCGAATACGGCTTCGATCCAGGCGTTAACGCCACGACAGCCGCTCACCACTTCGGCGGCCCAGGCAAAATACTTGCGTTTCCTGGTCGCCGACCAATCGTGCGGCGGTGTTTGCAGAATCGAATTGAGGTTGGCCGACTTGTCGGCGATCTTGAGAATCTTCGCGCGCCGCGACAGATGCGGCGCATGGACCACCTGTAAGCGCTTGCGTTCGTCTTTCGGCAACGACTTGTCATCAGTCACCTCGCGCACGATATTCGCTACCCGTTTGCCGAAGTTCTCGACCAGCATTTCGTAATTGACATGCATCGATTGATCTTCCAGCACGTCGTGCAACAGCGCGGCAATGATCAGCTTCTCGTCATTGCCGCCGGTAGCCTGCGCCACCAGCCGTGCCACCTCGGTCAGGTGATTGATGTAGGGCTCGCGCGCACCGCCCTTGCGCCGCTGCGCCGAATGCGCCCAAGCGGCGAAGTCGAGCGCGCGGACAATCTGAAGTACTTTTTTTGCTTCCATAGCATAGGCTTTCAACTGGTTCTGCCAGCGGTCATTACCGGCAATATTATCCGTCCTGTCGCCGTCGATCAATCTGAGATGCTCGAGCTGAGATTCTCGAGCGCGGCCTGATGTCGACGCTCACCCTGTCACGCACGATCAACTCATCCCAGTCATAAGACCGCCAGTGCCCGTCGGGGTTCTCAAGCGACCACGTCGCCTGGCGCAGATGCCATCGGCAAACGGAACAGCGTTGGCATATCGCATTGGTATAGCCGCTTGCGGGGGATCGTCCTACCGTCTTCCAGCCGTGCGGTCTGAACAACGGCCTGATGCGCTGGACGAAGCTGATCTGCTTTTTCGACGTGTCGGCAAGGAAACCGTCACGCTCGATGACCTTCTTATCGGTCGACAACCTTCTCTCGGCACCGCTGATCACGGTACTGCACTTCTTGTCCTAGCATACATGTAGGTGGATTGAGTAACATCCGGTTGATGCGTGGGCGCTACGGTTTCTGCTTGCGCAGTTGGTGATAGGCCGTGATGACGGCGGGGACGTAGGCCAGCGTTTCAGGGTACGGCGGTATCTGATTGCCATGCCGAATCACCGCGTTTTCACCAGCGTTGTAGGCTGCCAGCGCAAGCTGGACGTCCTTCCCGAAAATATCGAGCAGGAAGCGCATATAACGAGCACCGGCATTGATGTTGGCTGCCGGGGTGCTGATGCTATCGACGCCCATCCGCCGGGCCGTTTCCGGCAGGACCTGCATCAGGCCGATCGCCCCTTTCGGCGAGACGGCCTCCGGATTGTGCCGTGACTCGACGTGAATGATGGCGTGCAACAGCGCCGGGTCAAGTTGCTGTTCGGTGGCTGCGGCAGCGACCATGGCGGCAAACGGGAGTTTGTCCTGGCCGATGGTCAAAGCTCGCGATGGGCTGGTCCGGGAAGCGGCAACACCTGAATTGAACTCGGGTTTCAGGCGGTAACTTCCAGGGGTTTTGAGATACAGGCGATACCGCGCATTGTCCGGAACATTGGAGAAATGTGTAACGCCGTCACTGTCTTCATAGGACCAGACATTGCCTTCCGCTGCGGCCAACAACGCAGGACTGGCCAGCAGGCCAGCGGCAACGAGCAGATAGCGCAAACAGTTTCGCATAGCCTTCTCAATAAGCCTGTTTGTCGTTCACAACCACGAGAACGGTTCTGGCGATAATCGCCAGGTCGAGTTTGAGTGACCAATTGCGCAGATAGTCCAGGTCGAATTCAATGCGGGCCTCCATTTTTTCCAGTTGTTCGGTTTCACCGCGATGTCCATTCACCTGAGCCCAGCCGGTAATCCCCGGTTTGACCTTGTGCCGAACCATGTAACCCTTAATCAGCTTGCGGTAAGTCTCGTTGTGGGCGACCGCGTGCGGTCGTGGCCCGACGATGCTCATGCGCCCCTGCAGAACGTTGATAAACTGTGGCAATTCATCCAGCGAAGTCTTGCGCAGGAAAGCACCGAGCCGGGTAATCCTTTCATCGTTGCGCGTCGCCTGCCTGATTTGTTCGCCATCCTCACAGACGGTCATCGAACGGAACTTGTAGACCAGAATATCCTTTCCGTCAAGTCCATATCGGCGTTGCACGAAAAGCACCGGACCGGGCGAACTCAGTTTTATGCACAGTGCGATAGCCAGCATGAGTGGCGAAATCAGCAGCAGGATGAGGATCGACAACACAATGTCGCTGCCTCGCTTGACAATGCCGTTTACGCCATGGAACGGCGTATCGCAGACACCGACAAGGGGAATGCCATTGATGCTGTCGACGTGCCCCTGAATCAGATCGGTGATGAAAATATCCGGAACGAAGTTGATCGAAACCGTGGTATCGCGCAAATCGTCAAGCAGTTTGAGGATGCGCGGCTGGGTCGTCATCGGCAGTGTGATGTAGATGATATCGACCCCTGTTTCGCTGGCATAGCCTGTCAGGCTGTCGATTCTTCCGAGCAGCAGCAAAGGCGCATCGAGGCTGCCCAGTCGGACAGGATTTCGGTCATCAAAAAAGCCGTGAACATCGATCCCGAGATAGGGGCTGGCCTGGATCTCGCGTGCCAGCCGGATACCGAGTTCCCCCATGCCGATGATGACGGATTTCTTGCGGTTAATGCCGGCAAGCAATGACTGGCGCATCGAAAGCCTGAGCACAAGCTGACCGAGAAACATCATCAAGGGGGTCAGCGCCACCCAGACCAGGAGCATGTCGCGCGGAAAGGTTTTCAGATAGTCGCTGGCATAGCCAAAGATAACCAGGAGGGCCACGATTCCCGCCCAGCCGATGGCGATATCCAGCGTAGCAGCACGCAATGATTTGTCATGCCTCGACTCGCCGGGGAATGAAATCGAAAACGCGATAAGTGAAAGGATGACATAGCTGCGATCGAAGCTTTCATCGGCCCAGGCGACCGCCACCAGCAGGGAAAAAATGATCAACAGCGGATCGAGGAATGCATTGCCCAGCGACAGCAATGAGATCTTCGCACTCATCAGTTTCTGTTGTCGTTGTAGGTTAGCAAACATGTTCTAGACCTCGGTGGAAGGTGTGTAGCCTAACCTAAGTCTGTGACAAAGGCGTGAATTCACAGGATACGGGTTAAGCATCTGGCATCTCAGGCTAGCCTTTAAGGCCGTAACCCGTCACCAAAGAGCTGATTTGCCAGAGATCATGGAACGCACGAATTGTGCCAATCACCGATGCTGCAATGCGCTACGATTAATGCACCCGGTCGTGCACCTTGCCGGCTTTGTTACTTCTCGCTGCCGATCGAGAGCACCTGTCTTTCCTTCAGCGGCTGATAGAGCAAGGTCATCCGGCTGCCGGCGATTTCCTCTACTCGGTAGATACCGTCAATCACGTCGCCTTTCCTGGCGATCAGGTACCTGCCCTGGTGGTTCAGGAATACGCTGATCTGGCCGTCTTCGCTGAGTTTGCCGAGGTACTGGAAAGGCAGCGGCGGGGCGACTGGTTTGGGTGGTGGCAGTGGCGGCGGGGCAACGTACCAGCTCTTGTTGCGGAAGGGATCGATGATCTCCTTCTCTTCTTCCTTCTCGCCCTCCGGCTCACTTTCTCCAGCATCCGCCGGCTCGGGAAAGCTGAGTGGTGCGGCGTTGGTTTCGGGCATTTTATCGTTGATGCTGGTACGGCGATTCTCCTTGGTGGCGCCGCTCGCCGCCACCGTGCTGGCCGAAGCAGCCTTCCTGCGTGGGCTCTTTTCAGCTACCGGTTCGTCGTCTACCAGATATCCGGCAACAAGCGTGGCCAGCAGCAGGCCGCCGATGAGCATCCAGCGTTGCTTCGGCTTCATGCGTTCTTCCTGCGGCCAAAGAGGACGAAGCGAAACTGCGCTTCGACCTCGGCGCTGCCAATGTTTTCGCGACGCAGTGTGATGTCCTCGACCGCCAGGTCGGGAAACTCGCTGCGTACTGCCGTCACAAAGCGACGAATCGCCTGGTAGCTGCCCTTGACCGGCAGATTGAGCACATAACGATCAAAAAGCCCATCTTTGCCTGGTATCAGCCGATAATCGCCGCTCGGCACCTGCAAGCCCTGCTGGGTGGCCAACTCGATCAGGCGACCAAGCTCCGAGTTGAGCTGGTCTTCGCTCGGAAAGCGGTCGAGCAGCCGCTGGCGGGTAGCTTCAGGCGAAACGCGATCACTCCGGCGTTCGATCAGGGCGTGGCGTGTGCTGCGTTCCAGGCTGGCCAGGCGATGCTCGGCCTCCTCAATGGCGGCTTCGCGGGCGGGCAGCAGGAAAAGCTGGGTCAGCGCGGCGGCAACGACCAGCAGCAAGGCGATCAGCGGCAGCACCTGCAGGTTGGCGAGCGCAAAGCGCAGGCGGGCCAGCGAGGCGCTCAGGAACCGCTCAGCCATGTCGCGGAAATCTCGAAAACGATTGGGTGTTGCGGGTCGTTCTGCTTGATCTGGTGCGAGAGCAGCGCGACGTGGGCCAGCGGTTCGCGGCGCAGCGCTTCGACAAAGGCCAGCGCTGCCGCCATGTCGCGCGCCTCACCGGAAATCTGCAGCGATTTGCCGGCAGCATTGGGGCGAATGGCAAGCAGGCTGACCTCCTCGCTGACCGCCCTGTCGATGCTCCGGTAGAGCTTATCCCAGTCAATCCGGATGGCCCCAATGGCCTGGCGCAGAGCACTGTTTTCTTCTGCCGAGAAAACGTTCTCCGGGCGGCTGTCACGGCGACCGGCCGCGAGCCGGTCGGCGCGTTGCCGGGCCTGGGCAAGACGGGATTCAACGTCGTTCAGCCGTTCGCGCAGCGTCGTGTCTTCCAGCCAGGCATCGGCACACAGCAGCACACCGGCGAACAACAGTACGAGCGCCAGCAAGCCCGGTCGGCGAGGCTGAAAGTCAAGCATGATTTCACGCATGGAGGTCGGCGCCGACGGAGGCCGGCCAGCGTGTCGTCTCCCAGTCGCCGACGAGCGACGGGATGGCGACATCGCGGCTTGAAATGAACAGATTCCTGCCCTCGACCGCCGCCCTTTCAGCGGCTAGCAGCCCGGCCAGTTCGACGACCAGCAGGGCCGCGTCGCCGGTACTGGCGCGGTGGTTGTGCAGGCAGCCGATTTCGCCGCGGCGCAGTCCAACAAGTGTCAGCCATTCGCGGTCGATACAGGCAAACCAGCCATCTTCCATTTGCTTGTGCCTGGCCGCCAGTTCGGCAATCAAGCGCACTTGCAAGCTGTCCAGTCGCAGTCGATGCTCCTGAGCACTGGCACGCAGACCGGCCAGCAACTGGCGATCAACGCCGGCTGCGATGCCGTTCTTTCCGAAGGCCGGCCGGTCGAGCGCTATTTCCAGCGCCTTGACCCTGTCGCCCATTGAATTTTTCAGCAACGCCAGCGCCAGCGCCAGCCGTGCCTTGTTGCCGATAATGTCTTCGCTCCACGGCAGCAACGCATAACGCACAAAATGATCGGCGATGACGATACGCAGCGCAGCGCCCCGCCGGCCGTGGGCTTTGAGCAGTGCTCCGGCGGCAGTAAGCGCCGGCTGCCAGTCGGATTCGCCAGCCGCCGGCAGGTCGACGTCGGCCTGTTGTCGGCTGGCCGTTCCCCGCCAGGGCTGCCGATCAAGGAGTACCCGGTGCGGGTGTACGAAGAGGGTCAGACGATCAAGCCACGAAAGTAACACGGTTGGCTTCCTCCAGGCTGGTAGTACCATCACGCACCAGATCGACGGCGCTTTCGCGAAGCGAACGTGTCCCGCCACGGCGGGCCGCTTCCTTGAGCTGGCGGATCGGTGCGCGAGCAATGATCAGTTCGCGGATTTCATCGTTGAGTACCAGTAGTTCGGCAATGGCCCGCCGCCCACGATAGCCGGTACCCCGGCAGGCACCACACCCGACGGCCTGACGAAAGGTCCAGCCGGTACTGGCGATCGGGTCAATGTCGGCACTGGACAATTCGTCCTCCGAAGGCGTCACCGGCTTCGTACAGGCCGGGCACAGCGTGCGTATCAAGCGCTGGGCAACAACGCCGTTGAGCGCTGAAACCAGGTTGTAAGGATCCACCTCCATGTGCAGGAAGCGGCCGATGACGTCGAACACGTTGTTGGCGTGCACCGTGGTAAAAACCAGGTGGCCGGTAAGCGCGGCCTGGACGGCGATCTGTGCGGTTTCGGCGTCGCGGATCTCGCCGACCATGATCTTGTCCGGATCGTGGCGCAGGATGGAGCGCAGGCCACGAGCGAAAGTCAGGCCTTTTTTCTCATTGACCGGAATCTGCAGCACGCCGGAGAGCTGGTACTCGACAGGATCCTCGATGGTGACGATCTTGTCTTCGCCGCGGTTGATCTCGCTGAGCGCGGCATACAGGGTAGTGGTCTTGCCGCTGCCGGTCGGGCCGGTGACCAGCACCATGCCGTAGGGTTCGCTGGAAAGACGGCGAATGTGCGCAATGATATCGACATCGAAACCCATGGCGTCGAGGCGCAAGCCCTGCAGGTGGTCAGTAAGCGCCTGCTTGTCGAGCACGCGCAACACCGCATCCTCGCCCCAGATGCTGGGCATGATCGAGACGCGGATGTCGATTTCGCGGCCCTGCCAACTGACCTTGAAGCGACCGTCCTGCGGAACCCGGCGCTCGGAAATATCGAGCTCGGAAAGTACCTTGATGCGTGAAACCATCTGCTCGGCGGTTTCGCTGCCGTCAAGCGAACCGGCGTAGTTGAGCACACCGTCGATGCGGTACTTGATCGCCAGGCCGCGATTATTGGCCTCGATGTGGATGTCGCTGGCACCGGCTTTCAGACCGTCATGCAGGGTAGAACGCAGCAGGCGGACGACGGTGCTGCCGTCTTCCGAAATACGTTGCAATGAAAGGTCTTCAGCGACCGCACCAATGGCGATCTGCCCGACATCTCCGCTCAGGCTACCATCGAGCGCACGCACCCGCGACTCTTCACGGGCCAGATAGGCGCTCAGCACCGCGGCCGGCGCCAGCCGCCAGTGCAGCGGTTTGCCCAGGGGTACCAACCCTTCGAGCCAGTCGCGCAGGGCCACGTCGAAGGGGTTGGGCGTCGCAACCAGATACCCCTCGCCCACCTCCAGAACCAGCACCTGACGGCGGATGAATTCGGCAAAGGGGGCCAGCGTCAGCGCCAGCGAGTGTTCGCTGAGTGCGGTCAGGCTGATCGCGGAAAGACCGAAGGCCGCCGCCGCCAGCTCACCAGCCGCTTCTTCGCTCTGGCCAAATTCAGTCTGCAAGCCGGCCATCACCGCCGGCAGGCCACCGCCGGCCGCTGCCAGTTTCCGCGCCTCGGCGAGCAACGCCTCCCTATCCAGGCTGTTGATCAGCAGGCGATCTTCCGCAGATGAATTCATCGCCGCACCTACTGAAAATTACCGGCCAACTCGAAAATCGGCATGTACAACAACAGCACGATGCCGCCGATGACACCGCCGATGACGGTCATCAACAAAGGTTCGAACAGACGGGTGAAGGTATCCACCAGATCGTTGATCTCCTCGTCGTAAAAGGTGGCGACCGCTTCCATCATGTCACCGAGCTGGCCACTGCGCTCGCCGACGGCAATCATGCGCAAGGCGACCGGAGTCGACAGGCCACCACGCTCGGCCGCTTTTGAAAACGGCTGCCCTTGCTCGATGTCGGCCACTGCCTGCTGCAAACCTGCGCGCAAGGCCACTGGAAGGATGTCGGCGACCATCGCGAGCGTAGTCTTGAGCGGGATGCCGGCGCGCAACAGCATGCCGGTGGTGCGGTAGAAACGGGCCAGATAGACGAGGCGAATGCGCTCGCCCAGCGCCGGAACGCGCCATGCGGAATGTGCCAGGGCGGCACGGACAGCAGGCAATGAAAACAGTCCGGCCAGTCCGGCGACGGCAAACAAAGCGCCAATCGCCAGCGCGCCAGCGTGATTGTTGATGAAGCCGCCCCAGGCAAAGAGCAGGCTGGAGAGTCCTTGCGGGTCACGTCCGCTGTCGGCAAAGACGAGGCTGAAGCGTGGCACGACGAAGCCGAGCAGAAAGAGCGTGACCAGCGCGCCGACCGACATCAGCAATACCGGGTAGATGGCGGCACTGACAATCTTCTTTTTCAGGTCGGCCAGCTTTTCGTGGAAAACGATATAGCGCTGCAATGCCTCGGGCATATCACCGGTGCGCTCGCTGGCCTTCACCGTCGCCACGTAAAGATCGGGAAAGGCCTCGGGATGGAGCTGCAGTGCTGCCGACAGCGACTGGCCCTCACGCAGGTGGGCGAGCAGGCTGCCCAGCACGTCGGCGGTGAGCGAACCCTGATCCTGCGCAGACAATGTTTCGAGCCCTTCGACCACGGTCAGCCCGGCCTTGAGCAGCGAAAGCATCTGACGTGTGAACAGCGGCAGCGGAAACTTGCCGCGACGAGCACGCGACTTGTTTTGCCCGAGTGGGCGTAGCGATACAACGACGCCGCCCTGCAAGGCCGGGGCGACCGCCGCCAGATCGGGCGATTCGGCCACGACGCGCAACCGGGATACACCCCTGCCAGGAAACACGGCCATCACCTCGTAATCCATGATCGCTCCGACGCTCACCAGTTGGTGATGTCGGCCGCCTCGCCATCACCCCCGGCCTTGCCGTCCTTGCCGAAGGAGAAAAGGTCGAACTCGCCGTGTTCGCCAGGCTGGCGGTACTGGTAGGCCGTGCCCCAGGGGTCGAGCGGAACATCCTTCCTGAGATACGGCCCCTGCCAGCGGGCTTCGCCGGCCGGTTGCTTCATCAGCGCGCTCAGCCCCTGCTCGGTGCTCGGATAATGGCCGACATCGAGACGATACTGATCGAGCGCCTTCTCCAGCGCGTCGATCTGGGCGCGCGTCGCCTTGATTTCGGATTTGCCGATCTGTGCGAAATACTTCGGTCCGACATAGCCGGCGAGCAGGCCGATAATGACCATGACGACGAGCAGTTCGAGCAGGGTGAAGCCCTGCTGACGCAGCAAGGAGACCCTGGAAATGCTGCCGGGGAGGAAAGGAAGCAGATTGCCGAGCATGGGATCGCCAAAGTTTGGTTGAGAACAACGATGATACTAGGCTTCGAGCGTTACAGGAACGTGACGTGCGAAGTACGATTAAGTCACTCGGCTTAATCCTGTCACGTTTGCAATGTGCCAGTCGGGTCAGGCCATCAGGCCGCACAAGGGTACGTGCTGTATGGCGAAGCCCGAAATGGTTCCTGCGATGCAGGAAATGTCTGATAACGAGGAATACCGCTAACCACCCAATGATCTGAAACCGAGATTGCCGAATTGAAGCGAATCACCCGCAACCAGCTTGGAAAAGCGATAGCCTGAACCGCGCACCGTTTGCACCATCGAATCGCAGTCATGTGGCTCAAGCGCTGAGCGCAATCGCCTGATATGTACATCAATGGTTCGCTCCTCGACGCTGGAACACTCTCCCCAGACACTGACAATCAACTGACGGCGGCTATACACCCGTTCGGAGTGGCTCATCAAAAAATGCAACAAGCGGAATTCCACTGGCCCAAGTTCCACCCCAATGCCACGAACCGTGGCTTTTCGAGCGACTGAACTCAGGCATATCTCTCCAGACTCGACGATATCTTCATCCGTTTGCATTTCATGCCGACGCAAGACCGCCTTGACACGTGCCACCAGCTCACGGGGAGAAAAGGGTTTGGTCACATAATCATCGACCCCTGCTTCAAGCGCAGCGATTTTATCTACCTCGTCCACCCGTGCCGTAAGCATGACAACGGGCAGATCGCGCATACGCATATCGGCACGCAAACGGCGCAGTAATTGAAAACCGGACATACCCGGAAGCATCCAGTCAAGGAGAACAGCATCAGGAGAAGACGAAACAAGCCTTTTCCAGGCCGACTCGGCGTCCACTGATTTTTCAACGGAGTATCCGGCATGGGCCAAAGTCGTCGCGATTAGCGCTGTTATTGCAGGATCATCTTCAACCACAAGAATTCTTGCAGGCATTTTATATCTCAGGATGAAACACGGAATTCACTGGAAGATAACCCAGCCAGATTACGAAAATATGATACGCATGTTTTCGTTCAGGTGATTTAGTCAGAAAATGCAGGTCGGTTCAGGTCGCCAGACTGCACCCGAAGTCTCCATTCACGATCCCGATCGCAGGCCATCGAGCTTGTCGCGCAGGTCCTCGACGGCGTTCTCGATCTCGACCCGCTTCAGGCCGGTGAACGGTTCGCTCTGCAGCGCGCTGTCGAGGCACGTTTTTTTCTCGTAGAGTTCCAGCACCTCGCCACTGACCTTGCGCAGTTCGTTGCCACGTTCGACGCAGGTGGCATGCTGCTGCCTTTCTGCAGACAGTGCCGACTGCAAGCGCTTGCCCTCAGCTTCGGCCGCACGCTGGGCCTCCTGGGTCTTGCGCAGTTCGGCCTCGGTTTCGGCCAGTTTGGCCGCCACCGCGTCGCGCGCCGAGCGCAGGCCGTTCACATCGCGCTTCAGCGCGCTGGCGCGAAGCGCCTCGCTTTCTGCCCTCTTTTTTTCCTCGTCAAGTTCGCTCTCCACGGCGGCCTTCTGCGCCGCCAACTGGGCTTTTTCCTGCTCCAGCTTGCGCTGCGCCTGCTGCATTCGACGCACCTGCTCCTTGTTCGGGTCGGCTTTTTTATCAGCGGCCAACGCCGGTGAAACGGCCAATGCCGACATCAGCAGTAGCAGCGCTGCGACCGATGTCTTAGAAGCGTACATTGACATCCGCCTGGAGGACATCCACCGCATAACGCTGTGATGGAACAAGCGAGAAGGAATCAATCGACTCCGCCGACAACCAGCGCAGGTTCAGCCAGGCATTCTGGTCGACAGCGTAGCTCAGACCCAGCGTATAACCTTTCATGTTGGTGCCGCCCAGACCGAAATCGGAATCCGTAAAGCCGTCGATCGTCGCATCGGATCCGAGGAAGCGGTAAGAAAAAGTCGCCTGCCAGTCATGACGCTTCTCCAGCTTCGGCATGCCGACGGCTACCTTGTAAAGATAGCCGTAATCCTTGCCGTCGGTCAGCGCGATTCCGGTACGGCGCTTGATTTCGCTGCGGCTGTATGCCGTGTTCTTGACGTAATCGGCGGTCAGGATAACGTGCACCGGATCAAAATGAGCCAGGTCGACCATGGCCGTCAGATTGAGCGGACGGAACTTTGAAGCCAGACCCCAATACTGGGGTGCCTCTCCATCGGTGCGATCAAAATCCGTGAGAAACAGCGTGTTGCCTTTCTGCCGCAAACTATTTCCATATCCATATTGACCGAAACCCGGGACCAGATCGATTCCTGGGTCACCGTCCGGTTGACCTCCCATATTGTTGTAGTCGTACAAGGCGGCACCGACGGTCAGGCTGGACTTGTGCGTCATGTCCCACTTGGCGCCCGCCTGCACCGCACTCAACCAGCGGGTACTTGAATTGGGTGGATTGTCGGCTGTAATCGGGAAGGCGCCGATGGTCAGGAATGGCTTAATGCTACCATCGCCAATTGCCGGTTTGAAGGTCGCCGCGATACCATCGAAATTCAGATCCTCATCCCACACCAGGTCGGTGGAGAAGAAGGGATTCGGAATTCGCCCGCCGATGATCGTTAGCCAATCGGCAGGCTGGTACCTGATGTAGGCACGATCCACGTAAAGGGTGTACTTGTTGAAATTCGTACCGAGGGTCTGGTTGGTCGACACTCGATCGGTATCATTGCCAGTCGTCAGACGGACACCCGCGCTCCAGTCGTCGGAAATCCTGGCCAGCATGCCAAGGCGCGCGCGCAGGCGATAGAGATCCTGGTCATTGGTGGTATTGGCGGTCGGCCCTGTCTGCAAGGTACCTGTCAGGAAATTGGCTGCACGGGTGGTACCACTATCCGCAGCAAAAATATAGTCGATGGGCGGCGCGTTGTTCGGGTCGAACTGGTTCATCTGATAGCGCAAGCGAAGATCGCCCTCCCACATGATTCGGTCGAGCCAAGAGGGAACGGCATTGGGTTCGGCCCAGCGCTCGGCTTTGGCCTGCGCCAAAACTTCCTGCTTGAGCTGGTCGCGAATTTCGTTCTTTACCGTTTCCGGAACGTATTGCACACGAACCGGCGCACCGGCCTTGGGTTTCTCTGCCGCCACAGTTTTTGCTGCCTTGACCTGAGCGGCCTTGACCATTGCTTCGGCCTGTTCGCGGCTGAATACCTTCTGCTCGACGAGTGCGTCGATCAGGTTCAGCGTCGTTTCGCGTAGCGCCTCAAGAGACTCGCGATCATCCGCACGTACCGGTTGTCCGATGACCAGCGAAGTGAATAGCAACCCGACGATTACCCGACAGGCGTGTTTTGAATTGGATTTCATCTCGTTCTCTCAGTTTGTTTCATCCTGAAAAGCTCAGTCCAGTAGGTCGGTAAGCCCAGATGGCGCAACCCGAACGTCCTTTTCAACGTCCGCAACCGCCTCTGTCGGGTTACGCCCTCTGGGTTTGCCCGACCTGCAAATATCCTTCGCTACGTTTTCTCTGATCAGACCGCACCCCGGTTGGTGACGCGAATCCTGATCGGTTGCACCAGTTTCTCGGGCATCGCCTCACGCATCGGCGGAATCTGCTGCAAGGATTCACGCAGCAACTGATCCAGCTTTTCAAAACCTGTCGTACCGGCCAGTTCCGCCCTTTCGATCGAGCCGTCGCGGCGCAGCCAGATTTTCACGGTGACCGTATAGTCCGACTCACGCAGCTTTCGCGTGCGGCTCAGTTGCTCCTGAAAATGCCGTTGCAGGCGACCGGCAAAGGTACCTGCACCACCGATGCCGCCGATCGACCCGCCGCTGTATTCGCGCCCGACCGTGCCGGCACCGAAGGGCCCGCCACCCTCGCCGGCCACGCCCTCCATCTTCAGCGGCTCGTTTTGCGCGGGTTGAGGCGCCTGCTCGGTGGGCTGGACGACTTTGACTTCCTTCTTGTCTTCCTTCGGCGGCTCCGGTTTCTTTTCCTCCTTGGGCGGTGGCGGTGGCGGCTTGTCCGGCATCAGCGTCACCGTCGGCGGCTTGCGCGGCTTGCCCGTTTTGCTGCCCATCAGGCTCTTGACGCCGAGGCCGATCAGGCCGAGCAAGGCCAGGCCAGCGAGCGCAATGACAAGGTTTTTCAGCCAGCGGCGAGGTGGCGGATTGGCGGTCTCCATGGCGCCTAGTTTCCAATTTTCGACGTGATCAGACCCACCGAACCGATGCCCATGGCACCGGTGAGGTCGAGTACTTCAACCACCCGCGCGAAATTGACGGCCGGATCGCCCTTGAGCACGACCGAGGCCTGCGGGTCGCGCGCCAGTGTGGCCTTGAGCTGTACCTCGAGTTCGCGCACGCTGACGCCAACGCCATTCAGGTGCAATGAGCCGTCCGGCCGGATCTGGATGATCCTGATCTCGTGCTTTTCGGTGCTCGGCTTGGTCGACGGCTTCGGCAGGTTGATCGACAGCCCCTGCACCGATGCCGTAGTCATCAGGATGAAGATAACCAGCAGCACGTAGGCAAGATCGAGCATCGGCGTCACATTGATACTGTCGTAGGGTTTGGTTTCGGCCTGAACCTGCATGGTCTTACCTCGGCGCGGCGCGCGTCGTGGCCAGACCGAGGCTGGTAATTTCGTTGCGTTTGAGCAACTCCATCACCTCCATGACCCTGGCGTACTGGACATGCGCATCGCCCTTGATGACGATCGACAGCGCCGGGTTTGCCGAGCGGTACTGTGCCAGACGAAGGTCGAGTTGCTCCATGGTCACCGGATAGGCGTCGAGAAACACGTCGCCGCGCTGGTTGATGGTTACCGCCTTGGTCCCGGGCTTTGCCAGGCTGGCGGTGGCCTGGGTTTTCGGCAGGTCGACCTTGACCCCCTGCACCGAAGCCGTGGTCATGATGATGAAGATGACCAGCAATACGTAGGCGAGGTCGAGCATCGGCGTGACATTGATCTCGTCATAGGGCTGGTTGTCTTGCTGAACGTGCATGGTCAGCGCTTCTGCATCAGGTCGAGTACAGCTCGGCCGCTTCGGTCAGAAACTGATCGGCGAACACCTGTGTGTCGGCAGAAACGTTCTTGATCTGGATCGCCAGCCAGTTGTATCCAAACAACGCCGGAATCGCCACCGCCAGGCCCGCTACGGTGGCCACCAGCGCCGCTGCGATTCCCGGTGCGATCGAATTCACATTGACGTCGCCGGCGGCGGCGATCGCTGCGAAGGTGATCATCACGCCGACCACCGTGCCGAGCAGACCAAGGAAGGGGCCGCCCGAGATGGCAATTGTCAGCAGAACGATCTGACTGTTCAGGCGCTGATTTTCACGCACCATCGCCGCGTCCATGGACGCCCGGATAGCATTTAGCGCCGCCCCCGACAGGCTGTTCTCCTTCCCGCTTGCGCTTTGCGCCTCAAAACGGTGTCGCATCTCCTCGATACCGATCCTGTAGAGACGGAAAATGGTCGAATGACGCAATGCAGCGTCAGCAGTTATCGCCTTGGTGTCCAGCGAATCCGGTCGCAGCAGCTTGCGCGAGTTGTCGCGGAAATGGTTGATGAAGGTATCGTTGGCCTTGTTGGCGCGTCCGAGAAACAGCGTCTTGCCGATCATCACGGCAACACTGACGACACCCATGACGGCCAGGATGGCAATAACAACCCAGCCGTCGACCGTTAGCGCACCAAGCAGGATGCCGATATACGACGCACTCTCACCAGCCGATTCTTCCTCGGCGGAGAACATCGGGCTATCCGGCTGCTGACTGCCATGCAGCGCTTTGATATAGTCAGCCGAACGTGCCGCTGCGGCGAGCGTCACTTCATCGAGTTCGCCGCGAAAACCAGCGCCGATCGCGATGTCGCCGCCGCTGTCGGCAATCGCTACCTCGGCCGTACCGGCCTCGGCACCTTCATGATAGAAGGTCAGCTTGCCACCGATGACGGTCAGAGCCACATGCTGCCAGATGTCGGCCAGCACGCTAGCCTTCGAGGCAATTTCCTTGCCGTTAACCACGGCCACCAGCTTGCCGCCCTTGAGCGCCAGCGCCAGCCCCTGGCCTTTTTCGCTTTGCTGAAACAACGTCGCGCTCAAATTGACCGCCGGCTTGATCCAGGCAGTAAAGGTCAGCCCGTTGGCGGCAACCAGCTTCAAGGAGGACGAGGCCGGTATGGTCAGCACCGTGCTGCCATCGAGGCTGGCCGCGTCGCCCAGCGGCCCGGGCACGACCTTCACACTGATCTCGCGCGGGTGGTTGCCGTTGCCTGTCGAATCGCGCAGCGGGCCATTTTCGGAGAAATGCAGCACCAGGTTCTGCGGCGTATCGTAGCTGCCCCTGGCATCGCTGGCTGCGCTCGCCTTTTCATTACCCCACAGCAGGTTGAGCGCATCGGTCTTCGCCGCAGGCGACAGTTTGGGTTGTTGCACCCAGACCACGCCCAGCTCGTTTGCCGAATCGTATTTTTCGATATGGAAACGCAAGGGCGTCTTGCCGTCTGCGGCCGTCACGCGCAGATCGCTTCCATCAGGCTTCGCCTCGGCAAAGGGAAAGTTACCGGTGTGCAGGCGCAGCGCGAGCGGCAACTGGCTGGCACCCTGCTTGAGTTCAACGCCCTCGGCGGTGGTATCGATCAGCGTTTTCTGCTTGTGCTTCCAGTCATCGGCATTGAAGCCATCCGCCGCGTGGGCGGCCAGGGCCAGCAGGCTTGCCAGCGCAAGCATCCGGTGTGCAAGGTTTCTCATCATGTCCAGATTGTTGTTGGGTTGATCGATTATCGAATTCTTTTGTTACAGGCGTGCTAAACCGATGCCGCCAGAACAAGGAATCAGCGCTTCTTTTTCTTCTCCTCGTCTTTCTCCGATGCGGGCTCTGCGGCGGCCTCGCCGCTCTCAAGCACTTCAACGGTGAGAATACCCAGTGGCGACTCACGATTACTGGCCAGCGCACTGGCCGCCTGCGCATCGCCCTTTTCGGTAGTTGCCGGTGAAGCGGGAATGGCGACCGGCACCGCGCTGGCCGCAGGCGCCGGGGCACCGCTGACGGTACCGGCGGCCTGGATATTGCTGGCGTTGAGGATCGTTTGTGCGCCCAGGGTGATGTTGCCGGTACTGCGCAGCCCGGCATCGCCGGCATCGATGGCGCCTTTCGGTGCGAACAGGTCTATGTCGCTGGCCGGCGTATCGTCACGCGAGGCCAGAGCGCCGATGCCGGATCCGGAAACCGAGTTGGACGTATCGAGGACGATCTGTCCGTTGCGGATGACCAATGCCGGCGGCGGCGTCGAGCTGACGGTCTTTGCCCCGCTACCGGCATCAATGCTGCCGGTATCGGCCCAGACCAGGATGTTGCCGC
The DNA here is from genome assembly GCF_016790145.1 of Propionivibrio sp. GTDB lineage: Bacteria > Pseudomonadota > Gammaproteobacteria > Burkholderiales > Rhodocyclaceae > Propionivibrio. The sequence continues at coordinate 17,412 of NZ_JAEUOI010000175.1, forward strand.
CGTCCAGTGTGAACACCCGCGACTGGTTCACCAGGAAGTTGTTCTTCACGTAAGCTCGGATGTCGCCGTCGCGCAAGGTGAACAAGCCCTGTAACGCAGATCGCTTCTTGATGGAAGGATCGGCAACACCGACCACGACGCTGCCGCCGGGGGCCAGCAAGTCAATGCCGCCACCCTGTTCGGTCTTGATCTGGCTGGCAAACAGGTTGATGTCACCGCCATTGATGTTCTTTTGCGGGAACAGGGCGCGGATCGCAACCCGGCCTTTCTCGTAGCTGGCCTCACCGCCCCCCGCTTCGGCCGCGCGGCCAAAATCGCGCAACAAGACGTAAAAGCGCTGGCGCAGATCCGCTTCGCTGACTTCGCTGCCAACCTTAAGGTAATCGCGGAATGCGCTGTAATCCGGCGTACCTCCAGCCAGGGCAAAAATGCTGGCGCCGCTTTCGGGGAGATACGGGTTGTTCAGGTTGCCACGCGTGACGATGCCCGTGGTGTCGCTGAGTTCGATGCTGCCGCCGGCGCTGACCTCGAGGCGACCGGGACCGCTGAGTTCGATGGCCGGAGGCGGCAACGAGCCTCCATCGACCTTGTAGCTGATGCCACCACCTGCCGCCACCACGCTGACGTCTTTGCTGTGGTTATGCTGCGCGACTACTCTCAGGTTGGAAATAGTGCCCCTGGCTTCGATGCGCACCGCTTCGTTGAAATCGGCGAAGCTCAACCTGGCAGAGGGATCGCCGCTGATGTCGCCGCGCAGTGCGACAAGTCGGCTGGGTTCGCTGTCGTCGGCATGCCAACCAGTTGAACTGTGTTTTTCGATCGGTGTGCCGCCGGTGAAGTCCAGGACCCCCGCCAGGTCGAAATTCAGCGCCTCGATCGGATTGCGCACGCTGGGCAGCGCGGCGGCGGGAACGTCGAGTTGCTTGGCGACCTGGTTGTTGAAGTTGATCGAACCAGCCGCCAACAGGTCGAGCTGGCCCTTCGCGCCCGGTGCCTGGATAACGCCGCCCGTGATGTTCCCGTTTAAGGCGACCGCCTTGAACTGTGATGGCGCCAGGGAATGGGTTTTATCCGTGACGTTAAGGACGGTGTTACCGCCGTTGAGCGCAAGGTTTCCCGCCACCGATACGACATTGAACGAGGACTCCGGCCCGTAAGTGCCAATACGCATGCCAAGGAGCGTGTTTTTCCCGCTTGCAAAGCTGCCGGAACTGGCGACGGCTCGCTGTGGCGCCCACATGGGATTGAAAATGCCGCCCAGCGCCACATTGCCAGCCGCAACCACCCGCGCCGACGTGTTGCCCAACGCAATGTTGACGTTCGATGCCAGCGCGGCGGCATCGATCCGCAGGCGGCCGGTTTCGGCATAGAACAGGCCGCCGGTCACCATCCCGTCAGCACCGACTGTCAGATCGCCGCCGCCCTGCACTACCGCGAGGTCGGGCTGGCGCTCGCCGCCGATGGTCGGCACACGAGCGTTGCTGGGGATGACCGTCGTGAAGTTCCTGATCTCGGTGCCGGCCGCAAGCGCGATATCACCGCCACCGAAGGCGGCGACTCCCTGCTGGAAGGATGGGATGCGCGGCCACCATTGCAGATCGGAAGTCGGGTCGGTGCGCAGCAGCCATTGGTTGATGTGGCGCGGATCAGGTGCGGTTTCCGCGGCGACTGCCGTCGTGGCTTTGGTCATCACGATACGTTCGCCCGCTGTCAGGCTAAGGTCGCCGCCGCCGTCCGGAAACAGCGCAAGGGTGCCGGCCGTGGTCGCGGTGGAGGGTGTAAAACCCGTTGGGTGGGTGCTGGCGGCGACGCCGGCGGTGTATATCGCAGCGCGGTCCAGCAGTTTGATATCGCGGCGCGCGGCCAGATCGATGGTGCCCGTGCCGGTACGTACCAGTTTGTTGGTCGCCAGCACAATGCTGCCCGTTGGAGCTGTCGCTTTCGTTGCCAGCGGTGAGGCAGCGGCGGGATCGGCGCCCGCCACCAGGCGATAGGACCAGGACGGGCCGCTGGTGGTCAGCGCAGCGTCGCGCGTGGCATTGGCGAAGCCGTCGCTGAGCGTGCCATTGATGTTCAGATTGCCCTGTGCACGAACGGTCAGTACCCCGGCCTCACCGGCAAAGCGCAGGCTGCTGAAGTCGAGATCGGCGGCGCTGGCGCCGAGGTTGAAATCGGCCGTCGTCGCGCTGCCGATGTCGACGCCGGCGCGAACGTGGTAGAGCGGTGAGCCGAAACCCAGATGGCCGCGCAGGGTGGCCATGTTGCCTGCCGAGTACAGGCTGTTCAGCGCGGACCTGATCGATGTCAGGCCGAGCGTCGTGCCGCTGGTGGTACCTGCGATCAACGAGCTTCCGATATATTTGCTGACAATCTCCGCACCGACATCACTGGCACCATTGATCGTACCGGCCAGTTGGACATTGAGATCCGCAGCGTTGACGATTGAGGCCGATGCGCCGGCGCGCAAGTTCACCTTGCCGCCGCTCGCCAGGCTGCCATCCGCAACGCCGACGTCGATGCCGCTGCCGGTTGCGGTGAACACCTTGCCGCTACCGTCGGCGGCGAGCAGAACCGAACCGCCCTGACCGCGCGTACCGGCGTTCGACGCGTTGTCGATCCTGTCCGTCGCCCTGGCCAGCAATTGGCCTGCCAGATGGACATCGCCGTTGCGTGAGAAAAGCTGGATGTTCCCGCCCTTGGCGCCGGAGGCGTCGATCTTGCCGCTGGCTCCCACGCTTACGCTGCCATTGTCGGCGGCAATCGTCACGTCGGCGGACTTGATGCTCCGCGACAAGTTCAAATCGCCGTTGCGACGACGAACATCCCAGGCGCCGGTGAAGTGCGTCACCGGGCCGTCCGCCGTGGTTTGCTCTACCGCGGCGGTGAGCGTATCGAGAGCCACGGCATTGGCATCGACCGTCAATTCCCCCCCCCGCGTTGCGCTGTCCGCGCTATTGGCGGACGCCCGCAGCGAACCGGCAGCCGCCGAGACCGTTCCGTCCTTCGCTTCGAGCCTGAGCCGGCCGGCATCGCCGCCTTCCGGCGCAGCAGAAACCGAAACCACGGCGCCGTTCCGTACATCGACATTACCCCTGGCGGCGCGCAGTACGATCTGCCCGCCCGGCGCATAGGCGGCAGTGTCGGCGAACGCCACTTTGACTCCGTCAGCAGCAAGCACAGCCCCATTTTGAATGCTCACGTTGTCGGCAGCCGCAGTGCCGGCGGCGGCCAGCGTGAGTTTGCCCGCCGGGGTTTCGATGCGGCCCGAAACGTCGATGGCTCTGGCCCGTAATTCCAGCACACCGCCAAGACCCGTGGGCTCAGTGCTGCTGCGGCCACTGGCGGTGACGCTGGCATTGCCGCTGGCCACCAGCAGGTGGTCGGCGGTGTCGATCGTGGCGATGCGTGCGGCCGAGACAGCCAGCGCGGCGGCTGCGCCGCTGCCGCCAATGTTGTTGACGGCAGAGACGCCGCGGCCTGAGAAAAGCAGGTCACCGGCAGCGGCCAGATTAACCGCAGCAAAACCGCGCAGGTCAAAGCCGCTGGTTTCGGCGCCACGCATTGGCGCCGTGGCGTTGCTGCCGAAACGGATGGTTTCCGCCACGACCTGCAGCGCGCCGCTGCCCAGCGGAGCGCCTGCGCTAAAGATCGACGCGCCTGGATTCGGGTTATCGAAGACGACGTTCTGCGCTGCGATTTTTGCTGTACCACTCCCGTGGCCGGCAATGCCCGCCGCGCCGATCACCAGTTCCTTGAGCTCAGCCGTACCCAGCAATGCATTGCCATAGAGGTCAAGCGTGGTATAACTGGTCAGGCGCAACTGATCGGCCAGCGCGAACCGGACCAGAGCGGTGCTGTCGAGGCTGAGGCCGTCGGCGGGTATGGTCGAGTCGCCGACAATATTGATGCGCCCGGCGCCGAGAGCGAGATAGCCACCGCTGCGGCTGGAATCGGCCTGCAGGGTACCGAGGGCCACGGTTCCGGAAAGAATAGTGCTGTTCGTCGCGTCGAAAACCAGCGAGCGGCCGGCGACGGATGCACCACTGGTCAGCAGCAGATTGCCCTGGGTCCTGCTCACGGTACCTGCGCGGGTCACCATGGCCTGGTTGCCGGCAGCGGCGCGCAGGAAAGCGCCATCACCATCAAGCGTTACGCTGCGCTCAATGGCATCGCCACTGGCCTCGATACGGCTACCCGCAGCAAGCTTTACTTCATTGGTCGCGGACAGCATCAATTCCGGCCCGCGCAGTGCCTGTTGCGCATTGGCGACACCGTTGTTGTGCACGTGCACCTGACTGGCGATGGTCTCGATGCGGGTCGTGGCACCGTCAATGGTGCGCACGCCGCCGAGCAGCAGGCTGGCCGCACCGAGGGCATTCAGTTTGTTCTGATCGATTAATGACCATGACGCATCAGGCGCAGTGCCGGCATCCGTAATCAGCAGTCTGGGTGCGGCGAGGTCGACTTCAAGGCCCTGCCCGGCGCGCTTGCGGCCGTCGGCGGCGCTGATTTCAGCCTGGCGCATGGCTACGATGGACGGATCGAAAGCCAGGCTGCTGCGGCCAATGACCGTCAGTTGTCCGGCATCGCCCGGCAGCCTGGCGCCGGCCTGGTCATAGAAAAATTCACTGGCGGTGGTGGTGAGGTACCTGGCACGTTTGGCCGTCACGCTACTGCTCGCCAGTTCCAGTGTCAAAGCGCGCTGGGAATAGGGTGTTGCGCTGCCATCGGCATTGACGGCAAGACGTGTGCCGGCAACCAGCCAGGATCCGTCGGCCTGTGTCTTCGTAGCGCGCAGTACATCGTCGCTGGTCGTCTTGACCGTCACCAGGTAGGCGCCGGGCAACAGGGCGTAGCGTGCTGGTAGCAGGACGTACGGTCCGCTGATGCCGGCCGGGTTGGTCGCCAGGGCGATGCGGTCGCCGGCCTTCAACGAAGGCACCTGCGAATAGGTGGAACCGGATGAACTTCCGGTGGCACTGACATTGTAGAATTGCTGCAACTGGCTGTCGGTTGCCGAGAAGCCGTTCCAGTTCGGCACGATGGCAAACTCGGTGGGCGACCCCCGCAGAATATCCGTTTTGCCGCCCGGCCCGGCGGTGAATTCCCAGGCCACGGCATCGCCGCCGGCGGAGAGGTCGAGCCTGGCGCCGCTGGCAATCGTGCTTTGCGCGGCATCGATGCGAATGGATTTCCCTGGCGCACGTATGTTGTCCTGACTTGATCCGGCGACGGGGATACTGCCGTTGGGCTGCCAGCTCACCCCCTGATAATTCCATTTGCTGCCGGACTCGATGGTGTTGCCGAGCAGCAGATCTCGATCTGCAGCAACCGAGGTCAGGCTGCTGGCACCGAGCGTCACCGAGCCAGCGGGCGCATTGAATACGATTTCGCCGAGAGGCGCCGTCACCGTCCCCTGGTGATCGATACTGGCGGCCGCAAACTCCAGACGCCCGGCTGGCGAAAGAGAAACATCGGCACTCGCACCGGCAGGCCGGGTGATGGCGATGCGACCTGCTGGGTCGGACAGCAGGTCGACGCGGAAGTCGCTGTACGTCGACGGGCTCAGGCGGGCGGCAGACAACTCGAGATTGCCCGTCGTGTTGATCTGGCCGGCGAAGAGACGAGCGCCACTGCGCAGTGGTGCAGACTGATTGACGCTGTCAAAATGGATCTCGCCGTGGCTGACCAGGCGAGTGCTGCCGAATCCGTCCCAGGTGAAGGCGCCGACCAGGCCGATATCCAGGGCTTCGATGCTCGCCTGCGCGTTGCCAATTGTTGCGACAGCAGGTGTGCCACTGCTGGTGTAAGTGCCGATCTGCACGGCGGTCGCTTTAAGTGCGAGGCGACTGGCGTCGTTACTTGCGGACAGGCGGGGCGCGTCGAGCCGCAACTGGTTATTCACCGTCGCCGCAATGCTGCCCGAAAAGCGCATCGCGTCCTGGCTGGCGAGATACCACGAACCGAAGCCGGCCGACTGCAGCAGTGCCAGGTCAAGTGCAGCCTTGCCGTTGAATTGCACCGGATCGAGCGTCGCACTGCCGGCAAGATAGTCGGAAGTTGCGATTGCCGACGGCCACAAAGCGTTATGCAGGCCGCCTGATTGGTAAAGCGCCAGTTCGCGTTTGCCGAGAACGGCAACCACCTCAGGAGAAACCGGGGTTTGCGCTGGCGGTGTTGCATCCCAGGGATCGGACTTGCCTTGTGCGTCGGCATGGCGCAGCGAGAAGGTACCGCCAAGGGCATTGCGGCCGCCGGCAGCACGGTAACTGCCATCAAGGAACAGTCCGTCGCGTGCGGCAAGACTGATGCTACCGCCGGCGCTGCCCAGGGTTTGCTCCAGGTAGCTGATGCCCCTGGTCAGGGAGGTTGCGCTGTTCAGCGTTCCGCTAGCGCCCTGGACGTCGATCAGCGATCCGCTGCGGGCGATCAGGTAACCCAGCCCGGCATCGATATCGACTGTGCCGCCGGGCAATATTTCCCCCTTGTAGCGGCGCAGTGCACGTAACGCGTCGGCCGACACCCCCGCCTCGAGCGCCAGTCGAGTTGGCGCGCCGAGCACGCTGGTACCGGCGGCCAGCAGACGGCTGTCCGCACCGAGGTAAATCGATTCGGATTGCTTGGCCTCCGAGTAGGCGATCAGTTCAACGTTGTAGGGATCGCTGGTGCGGTTGGCCGGACGGCTCAGTTTGATGTTGCCGGCAGGCGCTTCGAGTGTGCCGAGAACGCTCAACTGGCCGCGCGACTCAAGATTGATGCTGCCTTTAGGCGCCACCTCGAGATAGGCGTCGTCGCCGACGAGCAGATCGCCAAAATTCAGGCTGCGCGTCGCCAGCGTCAGATCGGTCGCCGAACTGCGCAGGTCAGGATGCAGAACGAGCGAAGCGGCGAAACTGCCCAGATCGCTGCCGCTCGACTTGCGCCGATAACCCGGCAAGCCCGCCAGCGACCAGTTTAGCGGCTGGGCGGCGATACGCGTTCCGTCCTGCACCGTCACGCCGTCGCGCCCGACGAGCTTGAAGTCATAAAAACCGCTGGCATTGAAGAAATCCGGGGTCAGCGCCACACCCACCTGGTTTTCGCTCAGACGTTTGCTACGCGACCAATCCCGACTGTCAGCAACAAAACGGTCGCCAAGCTGCACCGCGGAGGTGTTGAGCTCGAGCGTACCGCCACTGCCCAGGGCATAAGCCGCCAGCGTGCCGTCAAGGAAAAGGCTGGCATCACGGCGATCTCCATCGCTCAGGAAATTGTAGCCCGCACCGCTGCTCTTGCCCACGCCGCCACTGGTCAGGACGATGCTTCCGGCATTGCCAGCCTCCAGCTTGCCTTTGCTATTGACCAGCGCGCCTCCGGAAACGTTGAGCTGGCTACCGGCGCGCAGATCGATGTCATGGGCCGAGACAAGGCTGATACTGCCACCGCTGATCGCCTTCGGCTTGCGGCTGCTTTCCTGGCGATCGAGGTAGTCGTTAACCCACTGGCCGGCGGTGGACAGCAAAGCACCCTGGTCGACGACCAGCGTCGAATACTTCGCATCGCTCTCGGTCGGGAACAAACCCGCAGCCGTGCTCATGTCCCTCGATGTCAGGCTGATCTTGCCATTGGGGGCGCCGATATCGCCGGCGACATATACCTGGCGGCCTGCCAGAGTAATCTCGCCGCCGGGCGCCAGTTTCAGGGCTACATCGGCGCCAACGTCGATGCGCCCGTCGCTCCTGATGTCAAAGCGAGAGAAACCGGCATCGACCAGGGTCTGCGACAGTTCCAGTCGGCGCCCCGCCGAATCCCCGACCTGCAGACCCGCCGAGGCATTGGCCGCACCCTTGACGAAAGCGATCTGGGCCTCGGTATACTCCCGCATTTTCTCTTCTTCATCGGCAGCATAGCGGTCCGCTACCGGAAAATGATGGCCGGCGTCGCGAATGATCAGCTTGCCGCCCAGTGGCACCGCGTAATGAATGTTTGCCGAACCGCCAACGTTGCGCTGCCTGGGTCCACGCGTGGTATTGGCAAGCAATTTTCCGTCGACGGCCAGACTGTGAGCAATCAATTCCAGCGTCCCCGCGCTTCGCCCCTCGTAGTAGTCAGCCAGAGTTCTATTGCGCTCCCGCATGCCGTAATACTTGGCCGACGTCGGCGCATCGTTGAGGCGAAATGCCTTGCCGCCAACCGAAAGCACACGGCTCTCGGTCACCCTGCCGCCCGCATAGGCGATGCCGCCGCCAGAAACATCGAGCTCGGCATCCGGCTTGACGATGACGCTGCCGGCACTGCGCAGCGAGATGCTGCCGCCGCTCGTGGCTTTTTCCTCGAGACTTTGCCCGACCCTGGCGAACCAGCCCGAGAGATCGGCAATCTTGACATCATCGCGAATATCGACCCAGGCCGTTTTGCCGCGCAGCGTGCCGTTGCGCTGCACCGGGTTGCCGGCAAACTCGTCGCCGCGCAGTTCTACCTTGATGAACAGGTCGGCAACCGACTTCTGCGCAACGACACCCGAAGCATCGATGCGGGAGCCCGTACCGATAAAGATACCTACCCCGCCCATTGCGCTGCTCGCCTGATCGACGCTCACCGGATCGACAGCGAAGGCCGAGAAGGAGGGATCGAAGGACTCGCTGGAACGCAAGCCGATGCGACCGCCCTTCGCTTCGACCAGGGCGCCGGCCGCCGTGCCGCTCGCGTCTGCCACGACGATCTGTTTCGCTGCGCTATCGATCAATGAGGAAATAAAGGGCTGGTCGGAGCCCAGGGTCTTGCCGTCGCTGCCGTCGAGCACAACTTTTGTCGAGCTGCCGGCGGCCAGGGTCAGTGTACCGCCGACCTTGCCGCTGGTAAATTCCGGCTCGTTGGCCTTGTCACTGCTGTTGTAGGTTTCGTTGGTCTGAACGGCAGCGATGCCGTTGCCGTCCAGTTTGCGCTGGCTTTTGATGGCGATCGGCGCGCCCGCTCCGCGGTCGTTCACCTGGTCGCGGGCGAGCAGGTTGATCGAACCGTTGGTCGTTACCGAAGTGCTGGCGAGCAGCGTTCCGGCCTGCGTGATTTCGTGACCTGCCAGGCTGATGTTGCCGAGAGCCGCCGTGATGCGGCCGCTATTGCTCACCGCATTGGCATCGCTCCCTCGCGACAGCGCGATCCAGGGATTGACGATGCCGGCTGTATCGGCACCGATCACATAGAGCGGGTTGACTTCGGCGCTGAAACCGCGCACCGCCTGGGCATAAGCCGGCTTCAGGTACAGATCGGCGCCGGCGGCGAGCAGTGTCTGGCCCTGCGGGGTAGTGATCGTTCCGTCCTGCTTCACCTTGCCGCCAGCCAGAATCACGTAACCGTTGCTGGCGCTTTCGATGCTGGCGCCAGCCTTGACCTCGACCGTCGACTGGCGGAAAGCTTCGAGCGCCGCCAGTCGTGCCACCGGACTGTCGGCGCTGGGGGTCTTGTTCAGGTAAAAGGCACGGGCGCTGACGCCGTCCTGCAGCAGCAGGCCGCTGGCGGCCACATCCGGGTTGATGCCCAGCGCCGAGGCGACGAAATTGCTTGCCGACACGCGCGCGTCGGCGCCGAAGTCTATGCCCTTTTCGTTGATCAGCAGCAACTGGCCGTTGGCCTTGAGCGTGCCGTCGATACTGGAGCGCCCGGCGACATTTAGCACCGAGCCGTCGGCTGCCGTCCGGTCTGGATCGTAAACATGGTTGTAGACCACCGCACCGCTCGCTGGCTGGACGAACTCGACCCTCTTGCCGGCACCGACGTTGAAACCGCTGACCCAGTCGATCTCGGCCCTGTCGCCACGCTGGTTGACGGTCAGGCGGTTTGTTTCGGTCGACCCGGAAACCAGCATCGTCGTGCCGTTGAGGTTGACTGCTTTGGACGCGTTGACGATGCCCTTCTGGTTGACCGCCAGTGCCGCCAGCGTCACCACCCCGCCGCTGCCGCTGTCAATCGTTCCTTTATTAGTTACGCTGCCGTCCAGGCTGACATTGTTGCCGAGGCTGTCCTTGCCAGTGAAGGATTTCGTCTCGACCAGGAGACCGCGCAGGTTGGGGTCGTCCGGCGCCGTCAGGATTACCTTGCCACCGGCGCCGAGGATGGCTTCGGCACCGCCGCCGCCCTCGATCAGGCCCAGGTTCTCTACAGTCTTCGGTGCGATCAGCAGTACTCGGCCGCCGGACGGCGTACTGATCCTCGCCCCGGTATCGAGCGTAATGAAGCCGGCATTGAACCCGGCGGCGCTGCCGTCCCAGGCGAATTCGAGGCGATCGCCCTTGACCGAGGGCAAGCCGCTGTTGAGCAACTGGCTGACCATGCTGTCGGACAGATTCAAAGCAGAAGCGATCAGCCCGCCGACATTCACCTGCGCGCCGTTGCCGAACAGGATGCCGTTCTGGTTGATCAGATAGACTTCGCCGTTGGCATTCAGGCGCCCCATGATCACGCTCGGGTCCGCACTCCAGATGCGGTTCAACACGCGCGACGTGGCGTCGGGCTGATTGAAAGTCAGCGAGGCGTCGCTGCCGATATTGAAGCTGGCCCAGTTGAGGCCAAGGGCGCGGCTCGGCGTCGTGATCGTCATCGCACTGCCGGTCACCGAAGGCTGACCGCCATTGACGCTGCCGGCGAATACGAAAGGCCGGGCACCACTTGAGGGCACCGGCAGGGCATTGGCCGGCGGTATCGTCGGCCCGGCCAGCGCGCTACCCGCCAGCGCCATGACCAACCCGAGCACCACGGCGGCGGCTGGTGCTGACGAACGGCGGGCATTTCTCTTGCTGCTGCCGCGCACCGTCTCGGCGACGGCAAGCCAGGCATTGCGTTGACGGTTGAAGACCAGTCGATAGCAGTTGCGGTTCATGAGTGTTCTCTGTTCGAACTCAGGGGAGTGGCGCAGTGCTCCAGCTCCGTTGCTGGAATATTCCGCTGTGAAACCCCTCCCGGCCTCCCCTTTTCAGGTGAGGAGCAGACCGCTCCGCGCCACCGGGCTCCCCCCTGACAAGGGGGGCTGGGGGGGTTTAAAATCAAGCCCGAAACCGCCGAAATGTAGATCATTGCTCGCTCATCTCAGAATTCATAACCGAGGCGGAAATTCACGCGGTAGTCTCCGCGCTCGGTCGTCGGTCCGGACTTCAGCGCACGACCGAGATAGGCGGCAAGCAGCGGCCCGCCGGTGCTGTCTTTCATTAGCAGGCCGACGCCGACACTGGCCAGCGTGAATTCACTGATCTGGCGGGGCAGCGGGCTGTTCAGCCAGGCTTGCGCGCCCTCGACAAAACCCAGCGCGCGCAAACCGGCACCGCCCACTTCGAGCAGGCTCGGCGTATTGACCTGGGCGCCCAGACGCCAGCCGTAATCTCCCGCCACCTCGCCCTCGTAGTAGGCGCGCACGCTATCCATGCCGCCGGCCAGAAACTGCTCCGACGAAACCAGCGGCTGCCCACTGAACTGGAAATTCAGTCTGGCCAGCGCTTCCCAGCCGAGCAGCCGTTTTGAATAGGCCAGATCGCCGCGCAGGATGGAAAATCCGGGGCGCGCACCGAAACGCGCACACTCGAACTGGTCGATTTCGATCCCCTGGCAATCGACCGTCCGGTACTTCGTACCCAGATTGACTGCCAGCCCGACGTTGCCGCCAAGCTCGCCGTAGTCGCCAAAGTGGCTGAAGGTGTACTGCGCCACCAGAGGCATGTAGAGCAGGGGCGTTTGCTTGAGGTCCGAGCCGAGCGCGCGCTGGGTCTGTTGCAGATCCTTGAAATCGACCCCGATCGAAAGCGAATGGAAATAATTGGCGATGCCCGGCGGTGACGGCAGGGTCTGCGAAAAGCGCAGGCCAAGGGTGCTGCCCTTGCCCAGCACATTGCTGCCCAGCGCCGAGACGATGTTGCTGTTCGAATACTGGAAAAAGGCCGACAGCGACTGCGTCGCGTTGAGCGGCGCGTTGTAAAAACCGGCGAGCACGCCGACTTCGCTCGGTTCCTGCGGCGAGACCACGTAATTGAGGCCGATGGTGTGCTGTTTCTGGAACAGGTTGGCGTAGCGGATGCCGGCCTCCAGGCGCAGCGGCGAGGTATCCGGGCTTTGCCGGTTATTCAGTTCGATGTTGCCGTGCAGCGGCAGTTGGTCCTCGACGGCGAGTTCCACTTCCATGGTTCCGGGGCGGGCGCCGGGGCGCAGCAGCGGCGTCACGCGGCGGTCGGGCGAGCGGCCGGCCTGCGCCAGTTCGGCCTGCATGCTCGGGAAATGCGGAACTTTACCCGGTGTCAGTTCGGGCACTTCGGCGCGCAGTTCGTTGCGCGAGGTATAACGGTTGCCGCTGACCTTGAGGCGCTCGATCTGGCCCTCGATGACCTGCAGGCGGATGACGCCATCGGCCACTGACTGCTCGGGCAGCGCTACTGAGACCGAAAGATAGCCACTCTGTTGATACGCCGCTTCGAGCGCGGCGCGCGCCTTTTCTACATCCTCGACGCTCTTGCCCGGCCCCAGCCACGGATAGACGGCGCGCTCGATCTCGATCTCGGCGAGAACGGTATTGCCTTCGACGGTGTATTCGAACACGTCGAAAGCGGCGTTGGCCTGCGCGACAGCCGACAGAGAGGCGGTGACCAGCAGACCGGCGGCAAGGAGGTATTTGAGCATTGGCATAACCGGTCGATTATCGGCAGTTTGCGTTACAAAACGTGTACGCCACGAGCAGGAAAAATAGTCCGAACGGACTATCGTGAATAGCCCGGCCGGTAGAAAGGGTATGCGGAGTTTCAGGACTTTCAATCGTCAGAAACACGGGTTAACTGACCCTGGCGGCTGATCAGGCCGGCGTATAAAAAACGCGGCAGACGGTTGCCCGCTCGCCGCGTTGAGGCCGCCGACCGCGCCGAAGCGCGACCAGCAGGCGTTCAGGGTATTGCGTCTAGCGATACAGCGGACCGCACTGGTTACCAAGGACGTACTGGACTTTCTGCACGCCAGCGCCCGAGTAGCTGCTGTACGGTGCCGGCAGCGCCAGCGCGACCCAGTTGGTATCCGGTACGCCGTTGAGCACTGCCGGATCCTGCGCGGCATCACGGAAGGCATCGGCGACGCCGAGCTTGGTTGCGTCGGCGACGGTGCGTGCCGGAACGTTCCAGCTCACCCAGCCCTGCAAGTCCCACGTCCCGTCGGCGAGGTTGGCCTCGTTCGGGAAGATGCCGGTGCCGGCCTCGACCGGTGCGGTCGTCGCCGGGCAGGTGCCGGTGCACGAGACCGTGCCCTTGCCGCCAAGCGAGCGGAAGGACCAGCCGAGCGGTGCGGTGGCGGCATTCGACGACGCGATGCTGTCCATCGACAGAACGCCGATCGCCTTGTGGCCTCCGGCTTTGGCTTTGAAGGTCACGGTGACTGGGGCTCCGTCTCTGTCCTTGGTCGCGTAGGACTTGTCGGTAGTCGTCGCTGCGGCGGCGTTGGTCAGGCAGTTGCGAACGTCGCCCGAAGTCGAGTTCTCGATGACCTGGAAGCCGCTGGCGGCATTGATCGTGTAGGTATTCGCAGCGTTGTTCCAGGCCGTGGTCGACTCACGATTGGCCGGCTCATTGACCAGGTTGGCGCTGCACGGATAGTTGCCGAAGTACAGGTTATCGACGGCCTGCGAGCCCGAACCCTGGACGCGGCGGCAGATGATGATGTCGGCTGATGGCTCGGCCGGATCGACCTCATTCCAGTTGGTGATGTTGCCGGTCATGACGCCGGCAACGGTGGCGCGCGTCAGCTTCGGGTTGACGTTGTTGGTGACCGGAACACCAAAGGCCAGCGTGTAAATCGGTTGGACGGTGAGGTCGGCGAGTTCCTGTTCACTCAGCGTGGGGGCGGCGGTCTCGCCCTCGGTGTTGACCGGGCTGACAAACTTGTCCGGCGCGACGTCGGAGATGCCGGCATCGGGAATCCTGTGCGGACGCGTGCCACCGTTGGTCGTCAGACAGATGTAGGGATCGGCAACGGTGCCGCTACCCGTAGTACAGTCGGTTGTATTGACCGACAGACTCTCGATCGCTTCGCCTTCGTTCGGCGAAATGCCATCACCGTTGGTGTCGCGCGCAACCGAATTGACACCGAAGACCGAACCGCCCTTGACGCGATCGATGATGATCGCCGTCTGGCCGGACCACGGGCCGACCTGCATGGTGCCGGCGACGGCCTCGAAGTCCCGCGATGACGCAGAGGTGTTGGCCAGGCGGAACGAGGAACTGAACAGCGTGGTGGCGATACCGGCGAGGCCCTTTTGCGTGGCCGAGGCGCCGGAGATGAAGAAGACCCGTCCGCCGGTAACGGCAGAAGAGATCACCGCCGTATTGGCAGCGGAATCACTGAGTGCGGCACTGGCCTGCCCCGAGAGACCGGCGCAGGCGACAGCGACGAGCGCTGCAATTTTCTTGAGGTGCATGATGGTTTCCTTTTCAGATTAAATAGCCCCCCGGAGTATCCGGGGGCTTATGCAAATACAGGTACAGGCTCAGACGCGGTTGTTGAGACGGCGACGGGCCATGAAGCCGAGCATGCCGAGACCGGCGAGCAGCATGGCGTAGGACTCGGGTTCCGGAACGACAGCAATCGACTGGATGTGAAGGGCCTTGTTGGCGTCGAAGTAGACGTGAACTTCCGAGTTGCCGAAGGCACCGATGTCGAGGTACTGGTTGTAGATCGAAGCCGAGGAGCCTGTTGAGGCAGCGTCGATACGCATGAAGCTGAGACCGCTGGCAAAAGTGTTGTTGGTTACGCCACCAGCGTTGCTGAAATTGATGGCGCCACCGACGGTATCCTTGAAGGCTGCCTTGCCAGTCCAGGCACTACTGGAATTATTGACTGCAACTGAATCGTTCGCGCCCATTGCACTGTTGATGAACCCAATGTGCGTTGATGTGGCACTTGTTCCTGTGCGAATAGTGGTGCTTGTATTTGTCGTCAGGGGCGCCGGTTCAGTAAAGCTGCTGAGCAAGCGACGGGCGCCGGAGTTGTCGTTGGCAACAAGGTTGAACTTGAATGCACCGGTACGAGTGCCGGCTGCGGATGAGCCAGTGAAAAAGTTGCCCAGCAAGGTGTCAGCGTTAAAGGTCAGATGGAAATCACCTGGAGCGGCAATGAGAGACTCAAAGCTGTCGATCGAAATGTTAAGGTCGCGGCTGTAGGAGCCGTTGGCGTCCCAGATGTTGAAAAACAGTTCGCCATTGCCGCCGGCACCGTTATCGATAGCGGCACTGGCGCCGCCAGCAGCCGAAGCCATGGCGACAGCCGCAGCGAGGGTTTTGAGAGAAAATTTCATTGGATAAGTCCTTTCAAGAAATGCGTAAGTGATCGTCGAAGCAGGTAGGTGACGAAGTTCCGACATGCCCGTCCGGCTGACTGTATCCGGGTGTCCGCTCACAAAAACCTCGGAAGTCTTCCTTCTCACCCGACAACAAACCGGCACTGCCATGTCGTGAGGGCACTTTAAGGAAGGGAGATGACGGGGTGATGGGACTGAAGTGTTTTTTTTATCCGCCGAACAGACCATTCCAATAGTCCGTTCGACTCATGTTTTGTGCCCAGCGGCTAATCAGAAAATCACCCGTCATGGCGATCATGCCGGTTATCCACGGCAATCTGCCACGTGAACACCCCACAACCCGCCGGAAGAGGTTCAGCTATTCGCCTCGTAGCCGATCAGACGGCTTTTGACGGCTTTGCCGACGGCTTCGGCGCGGTTGCCCACCTTCAGCTTGCGCAGGATGTGCTGGATGTGGTTCTTGACGGTATGCGGGCTGAGTTCGAGGTTCTCGGCGATCTGCTGGTTGGTTTTGCCGTCGCGCACCATGGTGATGACTTCGGTTTCGCGTCTGCTGAGCTTGATGCCGTGGCTGCGGCGACGCTCCGGGAAATTTTTCTCGGCGACCAGCATGCGGTGCAGGCTGGTATGCAGATAGGGCATCAGCATGTCGGCGAAGTAGACATGGCGAGCGTCCGGCGCTACTGGCATGCGCAGAAAGACGAAGAAGCCGGAACTTTCGCCGGGAAACTCCTTGGCGCCATGCGCCAGCGCGTGGCCAAGGTCAAGGCGGCGCAGTGTCCGGCTGATGGCACAGACGCTGGCGCTATCCTCTTCACCAGCGTTCGGGTAGAGCCGGGGAAAAGAACCCTTGTGCCGCCAGTGATCGACCATCAGTTCGACCAGGCTGTCAAGTTCCCTGTGCAGCGCCTGATCCTGCCAGGTGTTGGCACGCGCCAGCACCTCGCAACTGAAACCGGGGCCGCCGTATTCACCATGCCCGAAAATCAGCACCTCATGCGGCAGAAAGCTCTGCAAGGCGCCTTGCGACCACAGAAAAAACTGATGGCGCCGCTGTACCTGCTGCGCCGATTCGAGGGTGATCAGCAGCCGTTCCATTTCAACGGTGCTCAGGGTGACCAGCGTGTCCGGCGTTTCCATGGGCGGCTTTGATTACCTTTCCGGGATCGGCCAGGCTTCGCGGCTGGCGCCTTGCGCGATGAGCAGACTCTCTGCCAGATCCTGGTTGTAGCGGCGCGCCCAGTAAAGCGCGGTGAGACCGGTGCGGTCAGGCAGATCGGGGGCGATGCCGGAATCGAGAAGGGCTTGCAGGCAGGCCAGACGGCCCTGGGCCGCCGCCAGGGCGAGCGGATGCAGGCCTTCGCGGTCATAGCGTTCGGAGTCCGGTGCGGCAGCGATCAGGATGCGGACGATCTCGGGGTGATCGAAACGCACCGCTTCGTGCAACGCCGTGGCCCGGTTGTCGCTGCGCGCGTCAACATCGGCGCCGGCGCGCAACAGCAGACGGACGATGCCGGGATTGCCGGCGGCGGAGGCCAGCCCAAGCGGCGTGCGCCCCTGCGGGCCTTTGACATTGGGGCTGGCGCCAGACTGCAGCAGCAGGCGGACGATTTCGGCATGGCCGGCGGCGACAGCCACCAGCAAGGGGCGTTGTCCGAGATCATCGGCCGCGTTGGGCAGCGCGCCGCCGGCCAGCAGGGCCTTGACCATATCGATCTGACCGACCTGACTGGCGGCGATCAGTTCGCTGGAACTGTCAGGCGTAACGCCTACGCCAAAGGCCCATGCCGGTGCGGAAATGGCTTTGAAATGCTCGGGCAAGGCTCGCTGGCGACCCTGGCCGCCGGGACTTGAGCGCTCCGGCAACGCCGGGGACTCCTCAAAGGCATATGCCGAATGTATTATGCTGCTGCCCGAGCTGAACAGCAGCAGGGCGCAAAGGGTTTTGAGGTTCATCGGGAGGGTGGGTTGCGGATTGAGCCGACTGAAAGCAGGAATCTAAACTTTTTTGGTTACAGGGCTGTTGCGGAATTATGTCAGGTTGAAATCGGCACTGGATTCAGTGCCTCGTGGGGGTAGCAAATCTTGGAGTGAGTTGACTGATGGTGGCGTTGCCGGGCTGAAGAAGTGTGCCGGCCATGCTTGCACTTGTTTTACGTTGGTGACCCGACGCTTCAGGAAACTGAGCTTCATTACGTCGGGTTACGTCCTTGCAGCCTAACCCGACCTACAGAATTTACAGATTCCGAGTCGCCAATCTGGTTATTGGGCGGCAACGAGCGTCAGGGCGTCAAGGCCCGTACAGCGATACAGGATGCGGCCAACGCCGACTCGCTCTATCTGTCGGCAATCTCGGCAGGGGAAATTGCCGCCCTGGTCAGCAAGGATCGGCGGGTCCTGGAACAGGATGTGGGCGAATGGATACAGGCCGCACTGCCCCTCCCTGGCCTGCGCCTCGAAGCGCTGTCGCCCGAGATCGCTGTTGCCGGCACTCGCCTCCCTGGAAATATTCATCCCGACCCGGCAGAGCGAATCATTGCCGCTACGGCACGCCATCTCGGCGCGGCACTGGTCACGGCGGATGGCCTGCATCTCGACTACAGCACAGAGGGCCATCTGAAAGTCATCCCGGCCGAGGAAAAAGCGATATCCGGTTCGGGCCGTACTTTAAAGCTACCCCGGTGCCGCTACAGGAGCACTTGGAAGGCTGTTGCCGTTGCTGATGAAGCGCCATTTGGCATAGCTCTCGGCGCCCTCGAAATCCTCTTGCCCGGTGGCGAAGCCAGCGATCTTGATCGGTTCTTCACGCGACTTGCTGGCGACGCCGGTGATGCGTCCCTGCTGCTTGATGAGTTCCCACTCGCCATCAGGTGTCATCGGATCGCGGTAGAGGCGTCGCAGGTGGTGGACGGGCACCGGAAAGCGTTTGTCCTGGAGCAGGTCTTCGAGTTTCTCCGGGTACTGTTTGGCCGCACCCGGTGTTTTGTCGTAGTAGCGGTCGATGGCGCGGCGGTATTCCTCGCCGATGAAAAGCAGTTCCTTCTCCTTTTCGCGCCGGCTTTCCAGTTGCCAGAGAACGCCGGTACCGGCCAGCGCGATGCCGGCGATGGCCATTGCAAACAGCACGACGAGGAAGGTGATGCCAGCCTGCCGGTGAAGCGCATCCAGGCCGTGACCGGGCTGTCGATGGGTGGGAATCACCATGAGCTGTAGGCGCTACCGTTCAACCCCTGCCCTTCGGCACCACTGCGGATGTCCC
The DNA here is from genome assembly GCF_016790145.1 of Propionivibrio sp. Classification (GTDB taxonomy): domain Bacteria; phylum Pseudomonadota; class Gammaproteobacteria; order Burkholderiales; family Rhodocyclaceae; genus Propionivibrio. Next base: position 35,963 of record NZ_JAEUOI010000175.1, read on the forward strand.
AGACCTTTTTCTGGCCTGGCTCGTCCGGCGGCGGCACGATGACCCAGGTTTCCGTACTCTCGGTGATCGGGTCCGGCGGCACCTTGCGCAGATAGCGCCGGGTGACCAGATCCTCCAGTGTTTCAGGGTAGCGGCCGGTGTCACCGTGATACTTGTCAACGGCGTCACGCATTACCGCCAGCGACTCACGCAGCGCCGCTTCACGCGCCCGGTCGAGATGCTGGAAGTAGCGCGGAACGGCAATCGTCAGCAACGTGGCGATTACCGACATGACGACCAGCAGTTCGATCAACGTGAAGCCTTTTCTTGCATACCTCATGTTTCACCACTCCCGGTAGGGGATACCGTTGAGACCCACTCCGCTGGACAGCGAATAGACGTCGAAGACATCGGCGCCTTCGGTTGGCGCATCGGGCGGGCTGCCATAGCTGCGCTTACCCCAGGTCTGCACAGCCGTCTGCGAGGGATCGGTGTTGAACGGGTCGCGCGGCAGGCGGCGCAGGAAGAAGATTTTCGGCTTGTTCGGATCCTGAATATTCTCGACCCCCTGGTACAGTTCTTCGAGTCGATGCGGGTAGCCGCTTTCAGCGACTTTTTTTTCCAGTTTTCCCTCGTCCAACGCACGCCGATAGGCGTCGATGCCGCCGCGTATCTCGCGCAGCGCGGCGCGTAACTCGGTTTCCTTCTGCCGCTTGACGTTCATCTCCAGCATGGGCATGGCAACCAGTGCCAGGATGCCGACAATGGCCACGGTGACGACCAGTTCGATCAGGGTAAACCCCCGGCCAGACTTGCCGATCATGGCTAATTGGGTTTCAGCACATGCGGCTGTGCTGCGGGCATGGGCTCCCGGCTTGCCGGCGGAGCGCCAAACGCTTCGGGATTGTTTTCTCTGCCAGGAGCGGCTCCGTCCGGGGAACCGGGTTGCTGACCAAAAGCAGCCGTTGGCGGCTCGATGTTGTCGGGCGCTGCGAATGGTGTCGCAACTGGCGCTGCGACTGGTGCCGAGATTGGCGCCGCGATCGGCTCCACGACTGGAACGGCCATATCTTGCGCGATCGGCGTGGTTCTCCCGCCCGCCCCCCCTGAGCTCATTTCCAGCGACCTGGCTCCTGGCGTCTTGATTTTCAACGGTGCCGAGCCAATGGCCGATTCGGTGCCCGAGGGCAGCGCCGGCTGCCCGAAATCCGGGCGATGTATATTGCGCAGGACGCGTGGCGTGATGAGCAGGATGATCTCGCTCTTGATGTTTTCGTCGCGCTGGGTGCCAAACAAACGACCGAGGATCGGCATCTCGCCAAGACCGGGCAGGTGGGCGGTACTTTTTCTGTCCTGGTCGCTGATCAGGCCGGCGAGTACCTGGGTTTCGCCATTCCTGAGACGCAGCACGGTCGTTGCACTGCGCGTGCCCAACTGATAGGCAAGCGATCCGGAGGGTCCGGGCACTTCCTTGACGATGTTGCTGACGTCCAGCCCGACCTTGATCGACACCTCGTCGTCGAGCGTGACATTGCATTCGACGTCGAGCTTGAGGCCAACGTCGAGATAGCTAACCGAGGCGGAAACACCGACGTTGGCGGTCGAGGTGGTAGTAAATACCGGCAGCTTTTCGCCGATGTGGATCTTGGCTTTTTCGCGGTTCTTGACGCGGATGCGCGGGTTGGCGAGCAGATTGGTGTCGGCGTTATTGCCCTTGATATTGAGCATGAGGGCGGGGTTGGCAACAAAACTGGTCAGCGGAAATGCGTTGTTCAGGTTGATATAGCCAGGCGCCAGCGTACCGCCGGGCGTTGTGCTGATACTCTGCGGCACGCCATTGACCAGCACCGTCGTCGTCTGCGGCGCCTGCAGCAAGCCATAGCCTACCGAATCCGGCCATTTCACGCCCAGCTCGTTGAGACGGCTGCGCGAGACTTCCATCACCTCAACTTCAAGCATCACTTCCGGTTCGGCCAGATCGAGAGAGTCGATCAGGCGTTCGATCAGGCGAATGGCATCAGGTGTATCCTTGACGATGATCAGGTTGAGCTTTTCATCGGCAAAAACGTCCTTGCTTTTGGCTACCGTCTTGATCAGATTCTGTGCCTGCTTGACGTCGGTATTGGCCAGGTAAAAGCTGCGCACCACCAGTTCCTGATACTCCTTGGCCTTGGCTGGCGTATTCGGGTAGATCAGGAAGCTGTTTTCGTTGAGTAGCCTTTTTTCCAGCTGGTTGGTGGTCAGGATCAGCCGGATGATGTCCTCGAGCGGGCTGTTGCGGACGAAGAAGGTGACTTTGCTGTCGCCCTTGACGTCCTTGTCGAAGACAAAGTTAAGCCCGGACGAGCGGGACAAAACCTCAAAGACCGATTTCAGGGTGGCATCGCGAAACTCCAGCGCGACCGGTTTGGCCAGTGCCGCCTTGACCGCCGGATTTGATGCCGGGCTGTTTTCCTTTTCGCGCTTCTGGTCGATCTGCTCTTGCAGGCGCCGCGCCAGCGGGTTGAGCGGATCCTGCCCGCGAACGGTACGCACGATGCGTTCGGCCCCCATCACGTCGCCCTTGTTGAGCATCTGTTCGGCCTGCCGTAACTGCGCGAGGTTGCGCCGGTCGACCGCGATCTGTTCCATGGCCTGCATGGCCCGGACATTGTTCGCTTCTATCGTCAGCACCCGCCGGTAGGCCTCTTCGGCGGCCTCCGGCTGTCCGGAGGCGCGCAGGCGTTCGGCGTCGCTCAGATAGGAATCGATGGTCTGGCCCTTGTTACGAATCAGCGCGGCCTTGATTTCCGCATTGCGTGGCTCGTCCTGAACCGCTTTTTCCAACGCGGCGATGCCCTGTTCCCGGTTGCCGGCGGCCATGGAATCAAGCCCTTGCTTGTAAAAGGGGTTGGCGCAGCCTGCCAGCACGATGGCCAGCAGCAGGTAAATCGAGCACCGTCTCAGGCAGGCTTTAAATCCGTGCAACATTGTCAGTATCCATCGCAAAAGCTTAGCATGTTATGAACAGAGCGTTACAGATGTGTGAACTACAGATATTGATAGGCGATCATTTTTGCAGTTCGGGTTCGTCCTGTGCTCTTGCCAGTCTAACCCGACTTAAGAAAAACTGGCGGGCTGTCCCGTCCGAGCGACATCCTGCAAAAGCTAGCATCAAATCGTCTCTCGCAACAAAAACAAAATCTGATTGAAATACAGGGCTGTCATGATCGTTGCCTCACAACACATAAGAATCTCCGCTGTAGCGGAGCACGCTCGACCTTGCGATTTGGGGATTCATGAACGCAGCATTTTACATACTAACGGACGAGGAGCAGGAAAACCTGCTGCGCGCCATCGAGACCTCACTGCAGGTCAGGCGGCGCCATCAGTTCTACCTGTGGACGCAAGGCCCCTTGCAGGCCTTCATTCCGCACAAAATTCTGATCAGCCTGTTTACCCGTGACGGCAAGGAGGTGATGGCGATGGATCGCTTCAACTCATGTATCGTCAGCGAGCAGACCTTCGAGGAGGTCTGTGATAAGGATGATGGACTGGTAATGCAGGCCATGAGCGCCTGGCGTGAAGCTGGCGAATCGCCCATCCTGATGGCACCTGGAAAACACTTGCCGCTGGCACTCTATGAGCGATTTGGTCACCGGCTCGAAGGTATCAATTTCGGCAGCGCTGCCGGGCATGGCAGTGCGCCCGTCGATGGCAGCGGTATCAACAGCAGTTTTTTCTTTTTCGCGCAAATGCCTAACAATCTCACGCTGCGCCACGCCTATTTCATCGAATTGCTGATGCCGAACATTCACATGGCCTTCCTGCGCACGCTCGGACGGAGCGAGCGCGTGGCGCTCGGAGTTGACGACAGCATGTGTTTTTACGACCTGGGCAAGACAGTGACCGAGCGCGAACTGGAAATCCTCGTCTGGGTGCAGGAGGGCAAGAGCAACCAGGAGATCGCAACTTTCCTTAACATCAGCCCGCTCACCGTCAAGAACCACGTGCAGAAGATCCTGCGCAAGCTCAAGGTACGCAATCGCGCCCAGGCTGTTTCCAAAGCCACGGCGATGAGGCTCATCGTCGGTTACAACGGCTCGGCCTGAATCCGCACCCTTAGCGGATGAAGCCGGTCATGGTAAAAACGCTCAGGGGAATGACCATGAAAAAAACGAAGCAAAATGATTCAGACAGACCAAGGCCGCAAAACGAACACCTGCGTCAGCCACAAGCCGAAATGCCGCGCCAGCGCGCTGAAGGACTTGTCGAGTGCCTGTTCGGCAAAATGATGCATTTGTCTTTTGTCGTCGAGCATGGCGCCAAAGTCTGGTGCGAAAGGAGCTGTTCTTGAGGGAAATGACCCACTTGCTTCTGTTGGCGCCTGTCAACAGCGGGGCGAAGCGACGCGCTGGCGAAAGCCTGTCATGACCCGCACTTCAATGCGGCCACCTTTGCGACCGGTGCTGGCGCGCGGCCTGCCCTTCGCCTGCTACATTGTTTTTCTGGTCGTGGCTTCATCGCTGCCTACGTTGCAAACCGAAAGTGAGCTGGCGTCCGGATTGCCAATCGATCTGCGCTGGCTCTATGCCATGCAGATTACGCTCGTCCTCGGCATACTGGTGATTTTTCGTCGCGACTACCTTGAGCTGGAGGTGCCCAAGTCGGTGCGTTTCGCCGACTGGTGCTTGTCCCTGTTGCTCGGGGCAGGTGTTTTTGTGATGTGGATCAATCTCGACAGCGGCTGGATGACGCTCGGCGAGGCCAGGTCAGGCTTCGTACCGACAAACGATGCTGGCAAAATTGACTGGCCGCTGGTCCTTGTCCGCATTTTTGGTGCAGCCGCCGTGGTGCCGGTGATGGAGGAGCTTTTCTGGCGTTCATTTGTGCAGCGCTGGATCGATCAAAAGGATTTTCTGGCGCTGGCGCCGGCTGCAGGCAGCCTGCGTGCCCTGCTGCTGACTTCGCTGGTATTCGGTTTCGAGCACGGCCTATGGCTGGCGGGGATCTTCGCCGGGCTGGCCTACGGCTGGCTCTACCGGCGCAGCAGCAGCCTGTGGCCACCGATTGTGGCTCACAGCCTGACCAATCTCCTGCTCGGGGTCTGGGTGGTGCGTACCGGACAGTGGCATTTCTGGTAGGCGGCAAGTGGCGCGGAACCAGGCTGGCTGGCGCCGGACTCAATCCAGGCCTTTATTCGCTCGATAGTGCTGAAAGAATCATTTCGCTGTCATCACCCGGAAAGAATTAGCTGGAATGATGCAGGCACCGCGGATACTGATTCCGCATTTCTGAAAGGAAGTTTCCATGTCAAGGAGTGAAATGATTGCTGTATTGGTCAACGATACGGTAGAGCGAATGGTGGACTTGCGCCAGGTCTTCTGGTTGCAGGGCATTCTGGAAAACGGATTTGCCGGGTTCGCAAAGTGGTCGGATGATGAGCTACGCCGGGAATTGAAAGGGCGTGGCATCGATTCAGACAAGACGGGTGACGAAGCGGGCGAGTGCGACTCTGACGAGCGCGAGGAAGGTCACGAGTTCCTCCGGCTCGCCGGCCATCTGGGCTCGAATAGTCAGCTTCACTATCTGAACGACTAGCCCGGCATGCGGGGCTACTTTGCCCCTTTCATCCTTTCGCTAGCGGGGCGCCGGGGAGTTGTTCTTCGTCCTCCGGTTCGACGAGTGGCTTTCATTGTTGCGCCCGCCGCACTTCCGGTCTGGCTCGAATTTTTGCCAGCATAGTTTAATGGCGCGATCTCAAACCAATGACATCGACCGGCTATTATTCAGAGCACGTCACACCGGCGGAGGCCGGTATCCAGAATGGTACCCCGTTACTGGGTCACAGCTATTGCCCCGAAGGTGTCAGGGCCAAGGGCTCAAATACCCTTGTGGTGCGCCGGGACGACGCGTCATCTCATTTTGCTATAGTAGAAGATTGGGCAATGCCATTGCAAGCATTGCCCGTTTGATTGGTGAATTTGCAATCCATCAGCCTTGGCGACACTTAGCCCTTGTCTGCCGCACAGAGCTCAGTGGTCCTGCGGTTCTTCAGCAACTTGCAGCGCCTGGATGACGTTGTCAACAGAAAGTGCGGCAACTTCCTGAGCGGAGCTATCACTGATTTCACCGGGGCCGGCAGCTTGTTGGCCGGCATTTTCCTGCCCGATCCTTGACCTGCCGCCCAACTCTGCCGGCGCGATGACGGTCGATCTTGTCCTAGCCGCCAGTTTGTTTTTTTCCTGGGGCATCGGCGGCGGTGCAATATTGCTGAAAATCTCGATACCATTTTCGTCCTGTGAGACATAAATCTCGTTCTCGGGAAGTTTCTCGGCGACAGCGGCAGACGAAATCAGGGCGAACAGAAGGCAGGCTGTTGTGAATCGGCGGGGCAAGGTCGGTGGCATGATTGGAATCATAAAAAAACCCAGCGCCGTGAAGTTCAGGCGCTGGTTAAAGTACAGCAGGGAGGAGGTTTCAGTGCGAACGGCGGCGACGGGGCATGAAGCCGAACAGGCCGAGGCCAGCGAGCATCAGCGCGTAGGCATCGGGTTCGGGTACGGCAGAGACCGACATATTGTCATAGCTCTTGCCACCGGCCAGCAGTACGGCACTGACATTCGTCCAGGTACCGGTACTCTGGATCAGCAGTCCCGGATTTTCGTACTGGGTGTACGAAAACTGCGCTCCGGCGATTTCGTGGCCGGTGCTGTCGAGGAAGGCCATGTAACTGCTGCCCGGATAGCCAAATTTCGACATGTCCTGCTGAATGGAGAACGACGCGATGGTCTGTGGTGCGGAGAACATTACGAGGATGGGTTGGTTGTCGTTCCACAGCACATTGGGTAGCGAAACTGCGCTGCCGTCGTTCTTGGCCAGCACGTTGCCGTAAGTGGTCGTCGCGTCGATCCAGTGGAATGTGCCTGTCAGATCGCCCCAGGCATCGACGTCGTCCACCGTGCCTGCATTGCCGAAATGGATAAGTGAGGCGTATGAGCCCAGGGCCGTATCGGCGACACTGCCGGAGGCGACATTGTCGAAGTTGAAGGAGGCCGAGAAATTGGCAGCGGACGCCGTTGCCGAGGTGACCACAAGGGCCGCCGCCAGCATCGTGGCACGCAGACTGAAAAGATTCTTGCGCATGGAGAAAATCCTTTGTCAGGTTGGATTACTTGGCGCCGCCGACGGCGATCTGGCCAAGCTTGAAGAACACGTCGGTGTTGTCGAACACGCCGGTGAATAACGATGCACCGCGACCGTAGGCCGACAGCGGGATATCGGTCGCGGTATGCACCGCCTGCTCGCCAGACACCTGACCGGACACCAGATAGCCGGTGCCTGAATTGCGCACATTCGGATTGGCCGGATAGGTGTTCAGCGGTGCACTACCGACAAAGGGCTGCTGCGAATCCTGGGTTGGCTGCGGGTTGGACTGCCAGGTTTCGTAACGGTCGGCGTTGGCACCGTAACCGATCAGCATCTTGCCGCTCACGTCGGTGCTGGCCGGATAGCCGTCGGCGTTGATCGTGTATTTCGGGAACTTGGCGTCCTGATAAGTCAGAACGCTGGTCTTCGCCGCACCGCCACCGCTGTAGGCGCCGATGATGGCTGCTCCGGCACATTCATGGTCGGCGGTGACGATGACGATGGTGTCGGGATTGGTGCTGGCGAAGTCCTGGGCCTTCTTTATGGCCCGGTCGAATTCGATGGTTTCAAGAATCCAGCGGTCACTGTCCATCAGGTGGGCCTGCTTGTCGATCGAAGCCGCTTCAACCATCAACACGAAGCCGTTGGCGTTGTTCTTGTTGAGTACCTGCAGTGCCTTGTCGGTCATCTCGTCGAGCATCGGCTGGTCGGGGAAGCCGTAGTCGTTCACGATGCTGGAGGCACCGCGACGAGCGTTGATTTTGTCGAAGGCCACGTTCATGTTGGAGAAGCTGAAGAGACCGAGCAGCTTGTCGGGAACGCCGGCGGAGTCCATCGCGGTCTTGTCGGCGGCATAGGTGTAACCTGCGCTCTGGAAACTGGCGATCAGATCGCGTGACGCGTCAAGCGCTCCGGCTGCGGCGCCCCAGCCGGCAACGATGTCACCTGGCAAAACGTAGTCGGAAGAGTTTTTGCGCTGCGAACCATTGACCGGCTGCGGACTGGTGGTGTTGGAGGGGTTGCTCAGGAACCACTTGCGACCGCCGCCCATGAGAACGGTCAGGCCGGTCAGATTGCGGTCGTCAAGGTACTGGTCGACGATGCCGGTACCGTTGCCACGGTTCGAGGTGTGCACGGCGTTGGCCGCCGGCGTGGCATCGAACACGTCGGCGGTGGTCACGATACCCAGCGTAGTCCCCTTGGTGCGATGCAGGAATTCGGAAAGGTACTCGACGCGCGGGTTATCGAAAGCATCGCTGGTGTCATCCGGAAAAACGCCCTCCTGATTGTTGGCCGCCTTGTTGCCGTTGACGTAGTTGGCCATGCCGGGCGCCGAGTCGGTGACGATGGAGTCGAGCGAAGAGGTCATCACCATGCCGGTGACGGGGAAGGTGTCCATCGCCAAACGTCCCTGGGCCTTGCCCTGGGCATAGCCCTTGACCATGATGCGGGCGGCTGTGCGGTGGGCGGCGCCCATGCCGTCGCCGAGCATGATGATGATGTTCTTGGCCGTGCGGCCGTTGTTGGGAATGATGCCGACGACTTCGAAGTTGCCGCTGCGCTCGACGACAGCGCCGTCACTCTGCGTGGCTTTGGCGGTCAGGGTGTGCATTCCGGCAGCGGAGTTGGAGTAAGCACGAATCGAGGCAGCAACGGCACACGGTACGCTCGCCGTGATGGCCGTAGCGGGCAGCATCCCCTTGTTGCCTGATGCGACCTTGTCGCTGCAGGTCGCACCGGCAGTAACGGTGCCGACGCTCACACCATCAACCTTGAATTCGACCGACGAGATAGCCTGGCCGGCAATCGGCTGCACCGTCGCTTGCAGGTCAAAGCGCTGGCCGGGCAGGAAGCGCGCCAGCGTGCTGGCGCCGCTAACGATGGGGTTGGACGGCGGCGTCAGGCGGGAGATGGTCAGCGTGGAGGGGGAGGCGGAAAAGGCCGCGCTGGCCATTGAGGCGAGTGCGGCGCTGATCATGAGATGCATGCAGTTGCGTGTAAATGCGGGCGTGTTCATATTGACGGCTCCTAGACAAATGTGAGGTTGGGGCGGCGGGGAAACGTTGCGGGATTATTTTTGCGGCTGGCCGGCAAGCATCAGTCGGGTCAGATCCGGGTCGAGCTGCATGCGTACTGCCGAGACGTGGCCGTCGGCCTCTTCATGCGGGCCGACACTCAAGGTTCCGGTCAAGCGCAACAGACCGGGGAAAAATGGAATCGTTCGGCCTTCCGGTTGAGCGGCATGTACGAATATGACACTGGCCGGAAGATCGTCGGCCAGGCTTTCGTCTTCGTCGCCGAGCGTGACGGGCACGGGCGACAGGATAAAGGCGTCGGCCATGGGTGTTTCATGGTGCGCCATGAAGCCGACGATGCGCACACGTTTACCGTCAAGCGAGATCAGTTTCTCGGTGGGTTCGAGGCCGCGCGGGCCGACCGGCAGGCGGAAGAATTCGCGGAATTTCAGGTCGGTCATTCCCTCCGGCGCGGGGCCGGCATCTTTAATTGCGCTGATTGCCGCCGGGACTTCGCTGACGGCTTTATCTGCTTCATTGGGCTGCATGCCATGGGCCTGGACGTTTGCGGCGATCGCCAGATAGCTCGAGGCCAGGATCATGAAGCGTTTCAGATGCCTGCGTGTAGCTGATGATTGGTTCAATTGCAACTCCTTGTCTGAAAAATTGTGCTTGCCAGAGAAACACGCTCCGTGGAGGGTGCCTCGTGCAAGAATGAAAGGCATCATAGCCCGCTGAAATGAAGCTTTGATGTATCCCGATTGCTTTTCGCATAGTCCGATCAGACTATTCGCCAAGAGCATGATTTTTTCGCCAAACTGCCCTATTGGTTGCTGGACAGCCAGTTCAGCAGGTCTTCGGCCGGCATCGGCCGGGCGTGGTAATAGCCCTGAATTTCGTCGCAGGCCGAGGCGCTGGTCAGTTCATATTCGGCTGCCGTTTCAACGCCTTCGGCTACCGTCTCCAGCGAAAGACTCCTGGCCAGGGAGACTATGGCCTGGACAATGGACTCGTTGGCCGGAACGTTTTCGATACCGCGAATGAATGACTGGTCAATCTTCAGACGATCGATCGGAAAACGCTGCAGGTAGCTGAGATTGGAGAAGCCGGTGCCGAAATCGTCAATGGCCAGCTTGACGCCAATGCGCTTGAGCTCGCGCAGCGTGTTCAGCACATCGTCGGCATGATGCATGGCATTGTTTTCGGTCAGTTCAAGCTCGATATGGCACGGATCGATCCCGGTTTCCTGAATGATCCGGCGCACATTTTCGGTGAAGTTCCTGCGCCGGAACTGCACCGCCGAAATATTGATTGCCATGCGTAGCGGCGGGTTGTGGCACAAGGCCCAGGCCCGTTGCTGACGACAGGCTTCGCGCAATACCCAGTTGCCGATGTCGATGATCAACCCGCTCTCTTCGGCAATCCTGATGAAGGCTGCAGGCGAGAGCAGGCCTCGTTGCGGGTGCTGCCAGCGGATCAGGGCCTCGACACCGATGGTCTTGCCGCTCGCCACGCTGACCTGAGGCTGGTAGTGCAGCACCAGTTCGTTGCGGGCAATTGCATGTCTGAGGTCCGACTCAAGCGACGAATGATCCATCAGTCCCATGGCCAACCCCGGTGCGTAACAACGGAATGCATTGCGACCGCTTTGTTTGGCCTCGTACATTGCGGCGTCGGCTTTGGCCAGCAGGCTGCTGCTCTCCGTCTCGTCGACCGGATATATTGCAATGCCCAGACTGGCGGTAATGAATATTTCTCGCTCGAGTATACTGAAGGGCAAACGGAAATAATCGACGATTCGTCGGGCAGTGATTTCCGCCTCGCGGGCATCGGGCAAATTCACCAAAAGGACGGCAAACTCGTCTCCTCCGAGTCGAGCCACCGTATCGTTGCAGCGGATGCAGGACTCCAGCCGCTCGGCCACTGCTTGCAGCAGGAGATCGCCAAAACCGTGCCCCATGGTGTCGTTGATCTGCTTGAATCGATCCAGATCGACAAACATCAGGCCGACCTGCGTACCGTTCCGTTTTGCTTCACGACAGGCCATGTGCAGACGGTCGTTCATCAGCATGCGATTGGGTATCCGGGTCAACTGGTCGTAGTGGGCCAGGTAGTAGAGTTCATCCTGTTTGCGCTGGGTGATGCTGTTGAGCAGACTATGACCGTTGGCAATACCAAGATACTTTTTTTCGTCGGTGACGATGAAGCCGCTGACCATGTGTTGCATTCCGGCGTCGATGATGATCGCCGCCACGTCGTCGATGCTGGTGGCCGCGTCAACCACAATCGGCCTGTTGTTGATCGCCGGCGCAATATCGACAATTTGCGAGAGGGGCTTCCTGCCGAAAACCTCAATCGAATAGGTGCGACTGAAGTACTCAATGTAGGCGTGCCGCTCAATCAGGGCGCGCGGCACGCTCGCCTCATCGATCACCGGGATCGCATAAATACTGGCGTCCTGCATGAACAGATTCAGGACATCGCAGCACAGCGCCGAGCGGGTAACGGGTGGCAGCATCCGATGCAATTGCCTGACCGAAGGCGCCACCTGCATATCCTTGAAATCAAGATAAGCATTCCTGGCAACACTCGGTTTTGATAAATTTTCGTACGGCAAAGGACTCGGCGAATTGCCGTGGGCATGGTCCAGGCCAGCTTCACGTTTTAACATGATTACCCTGTTGAAATTGAATGACAAGTTTCACAGTTTTCTGTTACAGCCTGATGACAGGCCTTGGCTGATCCGTTGGTTCGTGGAACTGCGATTGATGTGGCAATAATTCCTTGTACAGGGTTGACAACAAAAGGCCCGGAACTGAATAGCTCCAGGCCTTTTGTTGTTACCGGGTGCTTGATCAATCAGTAGCTGAAATCACGGCTTACGTCGATCTGCGACGGTGTCAGGCCGCGCAAGGTCACCAGTGGCGTGAAAACCGCCGGGCCATTCGGGCCATCGCCATCGACCTGAACGCTAACACCGCTATTGCTGGCGATGGCGCGTACCCAACCGTCGGCGAAGGGGTTGCTGCCCCGGTAACCGATACTGGCGAGCAGGCTGCGCAGATCGATACGATCCTGGCCGGGGGCGAAGTCGGTGATCGTATCGATGCCCTCGTTGAGACTGCGATAGACGAACACGTCCTTGCCGGCGCCGCCGCTGAGTACATCGCCACCCAGGCCGCCGTAGATGATCTCGTCAGCCGTGGTTCCTTTCAGCACGTCGCGATTTCCGCTGCCGTCGATACGCTTCATCAAGTGCAGGCCGACGATGACCGGGTCGTGATCGGAAGCGCGATACGGCGTCGCCGAATACAGGTCCTGTAGCTTGAACTCGGTGTTGTAGTCGATGACCGATGGTTCGTCGGCATTGATGTGCCATTCGCCGATGCCGGTAACCTGGTCGGTCAGGCTGGCGCTGGCCAGGGCGTGATCGAGATAGCCACTCTCACCGTCGAAGGTGTAGGAGTAAGGATCGGCAATGTAGCGGGCGATGAGATTGGTGAGGCCGCCGCCAGTCAGCGTGGTGATCGGATTTTCCATGCCGTAGGCGTTGAGATCGCCGATCACCAGCACGTCGCCATCGCCGGACTGGCTCTTGACCGTCTCGATGAAAGTGAGAAGCTCGCTGGCCTGCTGCACCCGGCGGGCGTTGAAGCAGCTCTGGCCGTCACCCTGGTCGGTGTCGGAGCCGCTGGCGCCGTCACAGCCCTTGGACTTGAAATGGTTTACGATCAACGTGAACTTCTCGCCGTTGCCCGCCTGGAAGGTCTGAGCCAACGGCGGGCGATTGTGGATCGGATCGTTGTCGGAAAACGCCTGGCCGACCGGGGTGAGCGCTGCCAGCTTTTAGATCATGGCGACGCGGATGGCATCACTGCCGGTGCTGCCGCTGAGGTTCGTAATGGCCGCATAGATGTTGCTGCCATAGGCCGCATTCAGTGCGTTGGCCAGATTCTGCACGGCGACGACCCCGTTGTTCTGGATTTCCATCAGACCGACGACGTCGGCATTGACGGCTTTTATCGCGGCGACGATCTTGGCTTGCTGGCGGGCGAACTCGGAAGCATTGTCGGCGCCGCGGCAATTGGCGGCTGACGTTGCGCCGCCGAGGGTACACCCCTGGCCGCTCTGGCCATCGCTCGTCTTGCCGTCGGTAAAGGTGGTGAAATAGTTTAGTACGTTGAAGCTGGCCACCTTGATGCTGCCGCCGACGCTGGCGGGAGCCGCCGTGCGCGTATTGTCACGGCTGAACACCGGGATCGCCGTAGGATGCAGTTTGTAGTCGCGCTGGCCGGTGCCGCTGGAGGTGATCAGGCCATGGTCGATTATGCCGGTCAGGTCGTGCACCGTGTCACCGGCGCGCAGCGTGTTGTCGGCACCGATGTAGGGAATCGGGTTGGGGTTCTGGGCGCTTGAACCATCGTCGAGGACGATGCGGCGGCGCGCATTCCCGTCGGCCTGGGCGAAGGCTTCCGGCGAGCCGGGTGCGAAGTGGTTGGTCGGAATTTCCATGCGGCCATCGGCGGCAAGGGTGACCTGGCCGTAGCGGCCCAGGAAATAGTTCTGCGAGACGGTCAGTGGGGTGACGATGCGCACCAGCATGCCCTCGTAGCGTTCCAGCTCGCCTTCGACGGTTTCCGGCAGCACGATGTCGGTCGGCGCCACGGTGAAACTGCTGCCCAGCACCTGCACATTGGTCGGGCCGGTCAGTTCGGTAACGGTGCTGAACTCCGCCACTGTCGCGGTAAGGCGTAGTTTCTGGCCGACCGTCACGCTGTTGCCCGGGGCATAGACGAAGATGCCGTCGGAGGTGGTGACGTTGCCGTCGCCGCTTTCATCCTGCAGGTAGTAGCCGCCCAGATTGGGGAAGACGGCAGAAACGATGCCTTCGGTGGTCACGGTCTGGTTAACGAGCGGGCTGGCGCTACCGTCACCCTGGATGTCGTAGATGCGGGTGACGGCCGCGGCCGGCTGGACCGTGACGGCGACGGTGCACGTGGCGCTCTGCGCCTCGTCGTTGTTAAACAGCACCGGCACGCTGTAGTTGCCGGTCGCCACACTGGCGGCGACCGAGACGCTGGCTGTGGCGCTGCCGCCTTCACCGGCGGCAGGGGTGATCGAATCAAGCGTAATACCGGGCGGCAGGCTGCCGTTGGCGACAATGCCATTGACCGTGCTGTCGGCATCGCTGGCGCTGATGGCTACGCTGCCGCCTATGCCCTGATCTGCGACAAGGGCGGGGCAGGAAGCGACGATGGGCTGGTTGATTGCGACTCCACCACAAGCGGACAAGGGGCTGGCGCTGTTGCGCGGCGCCGGAGCACCGGTTTCGAAATCAGCGCTGTTGGTGTTGCTGTCGATGCAGCCGCCGGCCTTGCGGAAAATAGCCGTAGCGGCGGACGGGGCGGTGGCGGCAGAACCCTCCGCGAAATTGGCGTTGCCGAAACCGACCAGATCGACGATCTGGGCGAGTTGGGCTGTTGAGCACGGCGTGGAGCCGCCGTTGCAGCCGAGGCCGGTGGCGGAGCTGACCAGAACGACCTTGCCGGCCGTTCCCGACATGTTTTGCGTACCACTGGCGTCGGCGCTGATCAGGGCGATGCCGTTGGTACCACCACTGGCCTGCTGGACAAGGAAATACTGCCCAGGCAGCAGCGAAGTGCTGGGCAAGGCAACCACCGCATTGGCGGCAAAGTTGCCAGTACCGGTAGCGCTGGCGTACTGCACGGACCAGCCGTTCAGGCTGACCGTGCTGTTGCCGGCGTTGAACAATTCGACGTAATCGTTCCTGTACGTCGCTCCGCTATTACCGCCGGCGCCGTAAATCTGGCTGATGACCACCGGGCCGGCGAAAGCGACTGAGGAAGTGAACAGGCCGGCAGCCACAAGGGCAGCGAAAATCCGCCTTGGTACGGGCGCGTCGGGAAACCGGGTGTTATTCATGGGAATTCTCCGTTGTATTCGGCCCGCGCACACGGAGGCGCAGGCCGGCGAATAAAGAACGCCCCCGCTGTTCGGGCGGAGGCGTTGGCAGTGGCGAGGACTTAACGAACCACGCGACGGCGGGCGATTGCGCCAATCAGCCCAAGACCGGCCAGGAAAAGGGCGTAGCTTTCGGGTTCCGGGACGGCCGTTATGGTGAAGGCGGTGGTATTCGGAACGCTTGTCGCATAGCTTCCATCGGTGGTATCGACCGTCCAGTTGGCCGCGTTATTCACCAGAGCCCTGTAGTTAACGAAGCTGGTCTCACCGTTTCGGCTGCCGTTGTACTCGGCGTAATCCGGAGTGGCTGAGGTAGCATAGGTATTCAGACGTATTGCGTTGTCACCCTCGGTCAGGCCGGTGCCATCCAGTGGACCATTGGAAGTAAAGCTGCCGTTGGTAATGGCGGAGAGGAAGGTAGTCGGAGTGGTTGCAGCAGTTCCAAGGTAGGCGTAAATCGTTTCGTTGGAGTTGGCGATGCCCCAGTTGGAGCTTCCGGACACGGTAACGCGACTAAGGGTGCCTACGGAAGAACTGAGCGTGGTTTTGTCGTACGCACTGAAGCGTACGACGGAGCCGGCTGCGATTGCGCTGGAACCGCTGTTCCATTGGTTAAAACTTTCACCGGTATTAAATGCGCCGCTGACAAACTCGTTGTCGGAGAAGTAAATGTTGGTATTGGCTGCGATGTTGGTGAGAGCAACGAAAGACAGACCATCCTCGTCCGCATTGAAAGAAGTGAAGGCGATGTCGCCGGTATTGAGTGCAGCGTGGGCGCTGACGCCGGAGGCGGCGAGCAGGACAGCAAGCAGAGTTTTTCGGATCATGGTTTTCCCCAGGCTAAGTTGTATGGTGGACCTTGGCTACTCGCATTTCAATTGCGAGGCTGATTCCGAGCTTAGGAGGGTAAAGTGACAATCATTACCTCGTGCATTGCAAGAATCATGATCCGAATGGACTAGTCGCCCCTGTAAATGATGAGGGATTTCCTGTTTGCCGGCGCTCTTTGTCCAGGTCGCGTTTTCCATCTCATGGACCGGAAAAATTGCCCAATGACCAGACTGCCGATTATGAATTATCATGTTCGATGATACTGAACTGAAACTTTCGGGCAGGCTGAAAGCATCATGCAGCAATGCATGTAGCGAATCAGTGCCAATCACCCTGTTGGTGGATCAAGGAGTGAAGTATCGCTTGTCAAAATTCATCGGCTAATACCTGAATGGAATGAACACATACGGTGCGATGGCGACCCAGGCCAGCACGGCAACCCAGAAACGTCATTCGAGCAGATTGTAGTTGGCGAGCAGCTTGGACCATGAACGGCCGCCAACATAATGAAAAAATAGAAACGCGAAGGCAACAGTAAGCGCCATTAAAAAACAGTCCGATGCAAAGCGCTCTGAACTGAATCTGGCGGATAACGCCGCATATAACCCCAATGACGATGCCCAATCATAAGATGCCAATGGTATAATAGATCAGGTGGGAGCCAGATTCATCGATGTATTTGCCAAAAGCGAACTGGCGAATGGCAGCATTTCCAGCGAGACCGCCAACATCACAATCCAGGTAATCAGGTATTTCCACATGCTCGATCACCTGCACCAATACTGCTTGTAGCTGACGCCGCACCGATCTGGGCATATCCGGCCATGGCTTCTCCGCAGAACGCAGCCCGGCTGCATTGACGTTTGGGATTTGCTTCGAATAGCAGCGACCAATTATAAAGAAGTACGCATAAGTCATGCCTGCAGGTACGTTGAATGCTTCCTCATAACCGGCTTTGCTGGCGGCATCGAAGGAGCATGCTTGCAAGGTCAGTAACCCATACGGGAACGATGTCGCGGAAAGAATAAACGTTGCTCTTGAAAGTATTGCAACAATCTGGACCCCCATGCCAAGATCTTTTGCCATTGGCTAAACCGATGGTATGAAAGTTAAGAAGACAGAGAACCACTCTCGTCAGATTGTGGCTTCTGAAGTCACGCTCAATAAAAGGAGGAAATGATCTGAATGGATCATGATAAATGGCAGTGCCGAACGTCACCGTGTAACAAAGCCATAGGATGATAAGCACGTTGCCCGATGGACACTCTGGTTCGTAGGCAGCCCCGACCATTTACTCATCAACACGAGCGAGAAACGACCATGAAAATCCTGAAATGTGCTGCTGCGGCCCTGGCTGTGGCATTTGCTTCTGTTCCGGCAGTTGCCGGGACTACTCTCACACCCAATCTCAAAGCCAGTGCCTTTATCACCGAAACTGGCGACAAATCTTCCTTCAACTGGTCCGTCGATTTATCCCCCTTGCTGACCTTCAATTCCACAACCGGAGCAATCGGCGTCGTCGACAAAACATACAATGGTGTCAATCTGAACAACGATTCCGGCGGCTGGGCCTGGAAGACGCAGAATATCATCAACCCTGGCGACGGAAAGATTATCGCCACCAAGGAAGGCTGGCGCTGGAACTCCTGGGATCACCAGGACGGTACAAAGAACACAATCGAAAACGCAGGCAACCCTTGGCGCTCGACGTTCATGCTCGACGCCGTCGGTGGCAACGTTGATCCAATCATGACGTACGGCTTTTCAGCAAAGAACAACACGGCCTTCACCCAGACCTATACCTTTGCCATCGGCGAAGCCATCGTACCGACGATTTCCGGTGCCTATACGGTCTACGCCGATATCGCCGGCAGCCTGACCAACGGCGTCGCCGGCTCCAACGTCCAGATCACTCCGGTCAATGCCAAGTTGCAGACACTGCGTCTGTCCACCGACAACGGCACTACTTTCGTCAATGCCGGCGTCGATGTCGGCATTGCGGCGACCAATGGCACCGCAAAGGGGTCTTACACCTACGGCCCCTTTGCGGCAAATAACAGCGGCAGCGGCAGTTACAACTATTGGGAAATCGAAACCAAGTTCAAGCTCAGCGGTGGTAACGATGTCGCTACGATGAGCGGTTACGCTGAAATCACCCCGGTTCCAGAACCCGAAAATTTCGCCCTTTTTCTGGCCGGTCTCGGCCTTATCGGCGCCATCGTGCGCCGTCGCGACAGCCACGTCAGACGCTAAACCGGCTGTCGAACGCTAAACCGGCCCGCCGATCGGAGGGCCGTTTTCTTTTTCAAGAGCAGTGCTATTGGCGAATGAGTTGCCCTCACCTGAGCGTTGCACAATGAATTTAAAAGTATATTTTCATTGATCTCGCATAGTTAAGGATGATCGACCGTTACGACACAGGAAAGGGAATGCAGAACCGTGTATTCAGTTGTGAGAAACAAGGCGGTTAAGGATTCACTCGTAACGTAGTCCTGGCCGAGTTTTTCCATTCTACAAAATATAGTAGCGCCATGAAACCCAGACTAGATCAATAGTGCCGCCGGCTGAAGCGGAAAATTTTACAGGCCCCGGACTTTGGTGCTCATAAAGGATACCAATGCGGACAAGAACAATCGTCAGATTACGGGATGGTAGCCTGGTTCTGACTCGATCAGCTGCGCAGCGGACATTGATTCGTATCTGCAAAAAGCCGCTGCTAGGTACAGTTCCTCAGACTCACAGCCTGAGCAGCTCCAGCCGTGCCAGAAGTTCACTCGGGTATTCGATTTCGGTGTGTACGGCTCCTGCGTAGAGAGCACCCTCGTTGCCGTCGAGCGTCAGCAGTTCGCCCTCATGCAGCCTCGTATCTCCTAGCGTGATGGTGCGTGCGTCCTCGTCGATTTGCAGTTCCGCGCAGCCGACGAGACAGACCTTGCCCAACTGACGCGCCACGTCGGCGGCATGGGAGGTACGCGCGCCGCGCTGGGTGAGCAGACCGGTGGCCGATTCGAGAGCGCCGAGATCGCTGGTCTCGGCGTCACGACGAACCAGAATGACCGGCACGCCGGCACCGTGGCGAGCGAGGGCACGTGCTTCGTCGAGCGCTACTTCGCCGCAGGCCACCCCGCTGCTGGCACTGACGGCCCGCGCGAGCGGCGCCAGTAGCGCACCATTCCGGGCGACGATGCGGGGCAGCGCCAGCGCGTCCCGGCCCAGCCCGGCAGTGCGCTCGCGCGCGAGATCAGCCTCGATCAGGCCTGCGTCGAGCATGTCAAATGCCATGCGCGCGGCGGCGTAGGGCGTGCGTTTGCCGGCGCGGGTCTGGAGCATGTACAGCCGGGCGTCCTGGACGGTGAACTCGAAATCCTGCATGTCGGCAAAGGTGTTTTCGAGTCGCCGGGCAGCATCCTGCAACGCCAGCCAGACTTCCGGCAGGACAACAGCCAGTTCGTCATGCCCATGGGCACTGCGCCGCCCCGACACCACGTCTTCGCCCTGCGCATTGAAGAGAAAATCCACCCACAAGGCTGGCTCACCGGTGGCCGGGTTGCGGGTGAAACCGACGCCGGCGCCGGATTGCCCGCCCGAATTGCCGAATACCATGCTCTGCACGGTGACGGCCGTCCCGATCATGTCGGGTATGCTGTTCAGGCGTCGATACTCGCAGGCCTTGGCGGACTGCCAGGAGGCAAAGACGGCCTCGATCGCCCCCGCAAGCTGCTGTCCGCAATCTTGCGGGAACGGGTGGCCTGACGCTTGCGCATAAACTTCGAGAAATCGATGCGTGAGTTCCCTCAACTCGGCAAAGTCGAGCTCGCGTTCATCGCGCGTGCCG